>CABQMV010000045.1 GCA_902465325.1 uncultured Oscillospiraceae bacterium | reverse complement strand
TTGCTCATAACGGTATAGCCCGTATTTCTCTCAACTCGGAAAACTGCCATTTTTTTATCACTCCCTTTCTCGGTCTGCGTGGAATATTAGAAAGCCGTTTTCGGCGGTTTTGGTATTGCAGTATGCCTTTGCCGTTTTTGTGTCTGAAAAGCCTTGTATTGCAAGGGCTTTTTCGCGCCTAACGTTCCACGTTACCGCCTGTTTTCGGGCATAAAAAAACGGCATTTTCTTTCTCCCAATATAGGGGAGAGAAAATACCGTTTTGTGGTACGATATTCAGTTGAAAACAGCTTGTCCTATCGTTTTTTTCGGCAAGTTGTTCTTACATGAACGTAGCCGGAAAAGGCTTGTCCTAACAAAAATGTAGTGTTTATGCGGGTTTCCGGCATTGTTGTTCTTGCACAGTCGTACCATCTGCTGCCATATCTTCTGTAAGGTCGGTAATAGCGTCTCCCTTAGACTGAATATAGGCTGCGGTAAAAGGAACTCCTGCCGCGCTTTGCGGATAGATGCCCAGACCGTGATCTACATACGTAGTATCATAGCCGGCTTCCTTCAGCATTTTGCAGTCTGCGCCTTCCAGCAGTTGAAGACAGATACTGCCTACAATTTCCAGGTGAGCAAGCTCTTCTGTAGCAATGTCGTTCAGAATTCCCTTTGTCACCTGAGTCGGCATAGCAAAGCGCTGAGAGAGGTAGCGAAGAGATGCAGCCAGCTCGCCGTCAGGTCCGCCGTATTGGCTGATAATCAGTTTGGCCAGCGCCGGATTTGGCTTGGTAATTCTTACTGGATATTCTAATTTCTTTTCATATGCCCACATAACTTAGCACCCCTTTCCAAATTCTCTGTTCCAGGGCCAAGGATTCTCGATCCAGTCCCAGGTGGAATCCGAATTCAAGTAGCCGCGGGTGGTGATCGGTCCGTACATGGACTGGTAGCTGTCTATCAGTACAGTACGCTTTTTTACAATGGTGTTGTGAAGCTCTATGGCGTCACTGTCCTCCGGATGTGTATCCAGATACAGGTTCAAATCGGTTTCGGCAAAATCCAGTGCCATGATTTCATATAACATGGTTTCTCTATCCATTGTCACAGCACCGCCTTTCTGCCAGTTTGCACTCATAGGGTTTGTCTAGAATTGGGAAAATAGTGCCCTGATGTAATCCTTCACAGGCCGAGTACATTACACTGCCGGAAGGCTGTGCAGGTACCCATGCCTGGGCAATACCGTATACAGGAGATGCTTCGGCTTCTGAAACAATATTGCAGTCGGATAACGGTGTATTAAGAAAGGGCGTATCACAGATGTTTTTACAAAACATACAGCAATCCTCCAAAATATATTTTTCATTAATATATTATTCGACAATTTTCGAGTTTGTGATAATGCTTTGGAGTTCGTCAGCAGGCGTCGTAAGGGGATTGCGGTCAAGTATGGCAAAGTCTGCAGTTTTACCGGGAGCCAGGGTGCCCTTGCTGTTTTCTTCAAAGGCTTGCCAGGCCCCATAGACAGTAATGGCCTTCAGCGCTTCCAGTACACTGGGAATTTCCTTCTGATCCAGTAGTACACCGGAAGCCGTTTTTCTCTGAACTGCATGCTGTACCGCCTCCAGCAGATGAGGAGGGAGCACCGGTGTATCCGTGTGGAAGGTAAAGGGGAGTTTTATTTTTACACAAGATTCAGCAGGACTGATGCGGTCTGCCCGTTCTCTGCCTAGATTGGCAATGTGGGTGTCTCCCCAGTAATAGATATGGGATATAAAGAAGCTGGGCATGAGCCCTAAGCTTTTTGCGCGCTCTAACTGATCTTGCCGAATCATCTGAGCATGGACAATTACGTCTCTGGAGGAGACGGGCTCTGGATAGCAGTCCAGCAGCAAATCAATAGCAGCATCGCCGTTACAGTGGGTAAGAAGCTGGACATCCGCTTTTTTGGCGATTTCCACCAGTGCCTGGGCTTCTTCCCGGGTGTACACCGCATGACCAAAACATTGAGCCTCACCGGCATGAAGAGGAAGGTAGGGCTTTGTCATCCAGGCAGTACGTGCCTGGGGACTGCCGTCTAAAAAGAGCTTGTAGCCGCCTAGCTTTAAATGGTTTTTATACTGTCCCAGGTAGCCGCTGTGCTTTGTCAGCAGGTCGGCATTGTCTTTTATATCGATATAGGCAATAATGTCCATTTTCAGTCTGCCGGCAGCTGCTGCAGCCCGTAAAAGGTCCCATTCATAGGCTTTGGCATAGCCTTCCTGGGCAGTGGTGATGCCAAATTTTTGATAAATATCCTGGGCCTGGTCCAGCAGGTCCAGTGCTTCCTCTGTAGTGAGCTTGGGGACAGCAGCAGAAAGATTCATAAATTGCTGTTCCTCAAAATATCCGTCCTGACAGGAAGGAGAAAGTCCCAGCGCCTCCATGGCTTTCGAGTTCAGACAGCCCATGTGCCCGGAAATGTGGCTGACAATAACAGGATTTTCCGGAAAGGAAGCGTCCAGTATCTTTTTTGTGGGGTGAGTCTTTTCGGCCAATAGCGTCGGGTCATAGCCAAACCCAATAATCCAGGCGCCGGCTTCTATGCGGCGGTCTACTGCGTAAGCAGTCAGCCTGCTGCATAGATCGTTAAAATCCGTAACGCCGTTCAGGGAAACATACCGAAGGGAAAGGGCAAACTGTACAATATGACTGTGCGCGTCAATAAAGCCGGGCATTAGAGTCTGTCCCTGCAAATTTATTTTTACGCTGTCAGAGGCCAGCTGCTGCAGCTCCGACACTGTGCCCAGAGCAGATATTTTACCGCCCTGTACCAGAAGCGCTTCCGGCATGTGCCGGTCTTCCATGGTCAAAATATTTCCGTTGTAGTAAATTTCTGCTGACATAAATCTACCTCCTCTCCCTTATTTTACCCACAATACTGAAAATCAGTAATATTCCTATATTCATGTACACGATGCTGGCTCCTGTGGGGGTAGATAAAAAATAAGAGAGAAAAAGACCTGCTGAGAACCCCAGGACAGACACTACCGCAGAACAGATCACTACACTGCGGAAGCTTCTGTATACCCGCATAGCGGTCAACGCCGGGAAGATAACCAAGCTGGAGATCAGCAGAGATCCCATGAGGCGCATACCCAGCACAATAGTAACGGCAGTAAGAACTGCCAGTAAGCTGTTGTAGAAGCCTGCAGAAGTTCCTGTTGCCTGGGCGAAGCTCTCGTCAAAAGTAATTGCGAATATTTTCCAGTAACAGAGAAAATAGACAAGTAAAACAACGGCGGACAATATAAGACTGAGCCAAACGTCCCAGGACTTCATGGCCAGAATGCTTCCGAACATATAATTCATCAAGTCCACATTTCCATTAGAGGTAGTAGAAATCAGCATAACGCCTACTGCTAGCGCGCCGGTAGAGAGGACCGCAATGGCCGCATCCCCCTTTATCTTAGAGGAGTCCCGAAGCCTCAGCAGAAGAAAGGCGGCGGCTATCACAATGGGGATAGAAACCTCTAATGGACTGAGATTCAGTACAGTAGCCAGTGCCAGCGCGCCAAAGCCCACATGGGACAGACCGTCCCCGATCATTGAATAGCGCTTTAATATCAGACTGACTCCCAACAGCGCCGCACAGAGCGCTATCAGTGCTCCTACCGCCAGTGCCCGGCGCATAAAAGGGAAAGAAAGCATTTGGATGATATCGTTCATTTAATTTCCCTGTCCTTCCTGGCCGTGGCGGCAGCCGCAAAGGAAACGATATCCCACAGCACTGTCTCTGTATTGGGCTGCGGTCCCAAAAAACGGTTCCTCATAGTTAATATGCAAAATATGAGAGGCAGCATTAACGGCGGCCCGCAGATCATGGGATACCATGATAACGGTAATGCCTTCTGTATTTATTTCCTGAATGATTTTATACAGCTCCTGGGTCACCAGGGGGTCCAGTCCCGCCGCAGGTTCGTCTAATAAAAGAAGCTTGCTTGTAGCGCAGAGGGCCCGTGCCAGGAGTACTCGCTGCTGCTGACCGCCCGATAATTCCTTATAGGATTTATTCTGGAGACCGTCAATAGAAAGACGTTCCATATTTTCTCGCGCCCGCTGCTTTTCCTTGGGGCTGAAAAAGGGCGACCATCCTAGACGGTTCAGGCAGCCTGAGAGGACGACCTCCCACACAGAGGCAGGAAAATCCTTTTGTACATCTGTGTGCTGGGGGAGGTAGCCGATTTCCTTCTGTACGAGACCGTCTCCAAAGAGAATCTGCCCGGCGGCTGGCTTTTTTAGCCCCAGCAGAGTGCGGAGCAGAGTGCTTTTGCCGGAACCGTTTTCTCCCAGAATACATAAATAATTTCCTTCCTCTACCTGAAAACTCAGATGCTGAAGTACAGTATAATTTTCGTATGCCAATGTGATGTCCTCACATGTAATTAGTGCCATTTCTTTTCCCCCTTCTTACATACACAGCACAGGCCGTAAATAGTGGTCTGACTGTTATCTACAGTAAAATGGTGTTCTTCCGCAATATGTCTGTTGATTTCCTCCATAAAGCTGCAGTCCATATGAATTACATTTCCGCAGCCCAGACATTTCAAATGAAAGTGATCTTGGCAATTTTCCCGGTCTCCGGTATATTGATAGCAGGCCTGGCTCAGACGGCTGTCCTCCTGGGGGCTGTGGCTTGCCGGTGCAAATTTTTTTATAAGCCCTGCCGCTGTCAGCCGTTGAAGGCTTCTGTAAATGGTAGCTTCCCCGATTTGGGTATCTGACAGCAATGTGAGCAGCTGCCGAGCGGTATAACAGACCTCCGGATTTTCTCGAAAGACCTCCAGAATCCGTTCCTGCTGTTTGGTATGGTAAGTTTTTTTGGAATTCATATAGTCCGCCGCTTTCTGTCTATCAACGTAAAATGAAAATCATTTTCAAATTCATTATAATACTGAGCGGACAAGACTGTCAAATTATAAAAATTCCGGACCTGAAATAATATAAAAGCACAAGGCAAGCCGTATTTCAGGGAAATCTTGTGCTGTAGAATGTCTGAAAAAGTATTAGCTTTTATGGACTGCTTCTGCCATGGCCTTCACGTATCTTCCCACGGGACCGGCAGCATCCCGGCCATATTCAGCAATAAGCTTCACAATGGCCGAGCCTACGATGGCCCCGTCTGATCTGGCGGCCATTTGAGCAGCCTGCTCCGGCGTAGAAATTCCAAAACCCACGGCGCAGGGAATTTTGGTATTTTCCTTTACCAGTTTTACCATGGATTCAATATCTGTGGAAATCTCACTTCGGGGGCCTGTAACGCCCAGACTAGAAACAATGTAGACAAATCCTCTGGCTTCCTTTGAAATCATTGAGATTCGATTCCGCGAGGTAGGCGCTATGAGAGAAATCAGATCTACTGCGTATTTTCGGCACAGAGGATCAAATTCATCCTTTTCTTCAAAGGGCAGGTCCGGCAGAATCAGGCCGTCTACTCCCAGCTGGCGACAGGTGCTTATAAATTTTTCAGAGCCAAAGGAGAACACTACATTGGTATAGGTCATAAAAGCCATAGGAATCGTTATATTCTGGCGTAGCTCCTGTACCATGTGGAATATTTTATCCGTGGTGGTTCCGGAACGCAGTGCCCGTATATTTGCAGCCTGGATAACCGGGCCTTCTGCAGTGGGGTCGGAGAAGGGGATTCCCAGCTCAATTAAATCTGCACCGGATTCTGCCATAGCTCGGATTATCCTTGCAGTGGTATCCAAATCTGGATCCCCGCAGGTAATAAACGGTATAAATGCCTTTCTCTTTGCAAAAGCACTGTTTAGCTTATTCATAAATATCCTCCCCTCTGTAGCGTGCAATGGCGGCACAGTCTTTGTCTCCTCTTCCCGACACAGTGACGGTAATCAGCTGCCGACGGGAAAGGACAGGAGCCAGTTTCATAGCATAGGCCAGCGCATGGGCGCTTTCAATAGCTGGAATAATCCCCTCAGTCCGGCTCAGGTATTCAAATGCATTTACAGCCTCCTCGTCGGCGATCGCCGTATACTCTGCCCGTCCCGTATCGTAGAGCCATGCATGCTCCGGACCTACGCCGGGGTAATCGAGCCCGGCGGAAATAGAGTACACCGGTGCGATCTGTCCGTATTTGTCCTGACAGAAATAGGATTTCATACCGTGAAATATGCCAAGCCGACCGGTACTGATGGTTGCCGCTGTTTCAAAGGTATCGATTCCCCGTCCGGCGGCCTCGCAGCCAATGAGCCTTACCTCCTTTTCTTCTATAAAATGATAAAAGGAGCCAATGGCATTGCTGCCGCCTCCTACACAGGCGATTACTGCATCAGGAAGCCGTCCCTCTGCTTCTAGCATCTGTTCCTTTATTTCTTTTGATATAACAGCCTGGAAGTCCCGGACAATGGTGGGGAAGGGATGCGGGCCCATGACAGAGCCCAGACAGTAATGCGTATCGGAAATCCGGTGAGTCCATTCCCGCATAGCTTCGGAAACGGCATCCTTCAAAGTTGCGGTGCCGGATTTTACCGGAACTACCTGAGCGCCCAGCAGCCGCATTTTGTATACGTTTAGTGCCTGTCTCCGGGTATCTTCCTCTCCCATGAAGACCACGCAGTCCATTCCCATGAGGGCAGCGGCTGTGGCTGTAGCGACCCCATGCTGTCCGGCGCCGGTTTCTGCAATGAGTCTTTTCTTCCCCATCTTTTTTGCTAAAAGCGCCTGCCCCAGCACATTGTTGATTTTATGGGAACCAGTATGGTTTAAATCCTCACGCTTCAGATAGATTTTTGCGCCGCAGAGGGCTTCTGTCATTTTTTTTGCGTAATACAGACGGCTGGGTCTGCCTGCGTAGTCATGCAAAAGGGCCGACAGCTCTTTTTGAAAAGCCGGATCTTTTTTATAGTAGGAATAGGCCTCCTCCAGTTCAATTACGGCATTCATCAGGGTTTCGGGAATATACTGTCCGCCGTGAATACCGAAGCGTCCTTTTTGATTACTCATATTTATGCACCTGCCTTGTTATATTGATAAATGTTTGTATTTTACCGGCATCTTTTTTGCCGTTTGTTTCAACCCCGGAGCTTACGTCCAGCGCAAAGGGCTTCCAGGCCAGAGCGGCGGGAACCCTTTCTGGTGTCAGCCCTCCTGCCAGAAAAAAGGGTCGGTCCATGTCTTTCAGCAGGGACCAGTCAAACGTCTGACCGCTGCCTGCTTTGCTGCCGTCCAGCAGAACTGCGTCTGCTGTTGAGCGGCGAGCGGCCTGAATATCCTGAGGGCTCCGAACGGAAAAGGCCTTAATAACAGGCAGGCCCGTTTTCTGCTGAAGCTGACTGATCAATTTTTCACTTTCCTGTCCGTGAAGTTGTATTGCCTTTACCGTTCCGGCTCTTGTCAGTGTCTGAATAAACGAGAATGACTGATTTTGGAATACTCCCACGGGACAAATTCTGCGGTCTAGTTTTTTTACAAGCAGGGCAGCCTGCTCCGGAGAAACACTGCGTCTGCGGCCCGCCACGAAAAGAAGGCCAATATAGTCTGGCAGACTGTGGTTCACATATTGAATATCCTCTAAGCAGGTGACTCCGCATATTTTTACCTTGGTCATTTTGATTTCCCCCGCAGCTGGGCTAGGCGCTGCTTTTTGTCTGTGGCCCGCATCAGAGTTTCCCCTATCAATACAGCGTCTACCCGGGCTTTTTGCAGCTCCTGTATGTCCTGGGCATTCTGGATCCCGCTCTCAGCTACAAAAAGGACTGTGTCAGGAACCAGTTTCCGCAAACGCTTGCTATTCTCCAGGTTTACCGTAAAATCCTTTAGATTTCTGTTATTGACACCAATGATTCTTGCTCCGGCAGCTACCGCTGACTGAATTTCCTTTTCATCGTGAGCTTCTACCAGTGCAGAGAGCCCCAGCCTGTCACATAGTGCCAAATATTGCCTCAGGGTGTCTGTATCCAGTAGCGAGCAGATAAGCAGTACGGCGGAGGCTCCCAGTATTTTGGCTTCGTATATCATGTAGTCATCGACAGTAAAATCTTTTCGAAGACAGGGAATGGATACAGTGTCTGCTATTTGAGCAAGATGTTCTGGACTTCCTAAAAACCAGTGAGGTTCTGTCAAAACAGAAATACAGGAGGCGCCTGCGGCCTCATACTCCTTGGCAATAGACAGGTAGGGAAAATCCCGGACAAGAAGTCCTTTGGAGGGAGAGGCTTGTTTACATTCGCAGATAAAGGCCATTTCCTCTCCCGCCAGAGCTTTTTCAAAGGGAAAACCGGTATGACAGTTCTGAGAAAGCGCAAGGGCTCTTAATTTTTCCCGAGGCTGTTTTTTTTCTGCTTCTGCCACACGTTTGCGTGTGTATCCGGCAATGTTTTCTAATATATTCTCCATCGTATTCTTCCTTTTGCTACTGGTTAGAGGCCGTCCGAAAGGCTTCTAACGTATTCATTGCCTTTCCGGTGTCAATGAGTTCGGCTGCCAGACAAATTCCCTGAGACAGAGAGGCGCTTTTTCCTGCGATATAGAGGCCCGCTCCTGCGTTCATCAGAACGGCATCTCGCCGGGGCCCCTTTTCGCCCTGTAAAATCGACAGCGTAATTTGGGCATTTTCCTGAGGAGTGCCCCCCGCCAGCTGTTCCTTTTTACAGCGTTTTAGTCCCAGGGTTTCCGGCTGCAGAGTATAGGTGGTATAGCTGCCTGCAGAAAATTCACATACAGAGGTAGGTGCGCTCAATGAAATTTCATCTAGGTGGTCCTGACCGTAGACAACCATTCCTCTGCGAACCCCTAGACTGGTCAGCACTCTGGCCAGAGGCTCTACCAGTATGGGATCATATACCCCCAGCAGCTGCAGAGATGGGTGGGCCGGGTTTGTGAGGGGACCTAGTATATTAAATACTGTACGGATTCCCAGCTCCTTTCGAATGGTACCTACATATTTCATAGAACTATGGTACATTTGGGCAAAGAAAAAGCAGATTCCTACCTCCTTTAAAAGGGTGACACATTTATCTGGAGAAATTTGAATATTAATTCCCAATGCCTCCAGGCAATCGGCAGCTCCGCACTGTGAAGAAGCGGCCCGATTGCCGTGTTTTGCAACCTTGATACCGGCTGAAGCAATGACCAGAGCAGATACTGTAGAGATGTTAAAGCTGTGGGCGCCGTCTCCTCCGGTCCCCACAATTTCCATTACTTCCATATTGTGCTCTACTTTCATGGCATGTTCCCGCATGGCGGCGGCACAGCCGGAGATTTCATCGATGGTTTCGGTCCGGGTGCTTTTTGTAGAGAGAGCCGCCAGAAAAGCGGCGTTTTGTATGGGGGTGGTAGAGCCGTCCATAATTTCATTCATAACCTGATATGCTTCGTCATAGGTAAGATCCTGTTTATCAACAATTTTTTTTATTGCCTCTGCAATCATATGCTGCTGTCTCCTTTCTGAATTTTTGATATATTACACAAAAAATTTTTTATCATGAAAGGGCCTTTGGGCGTCAGTATAGATTCCGGATGGAACTGAAGTCCGTAGACTGGGTGTTTTTTGTGCGAAACTGCCATGATTTCTCCGTCCTCTGTTTCCGCAGAAATCTGCAGGACAGAGGGCAGCGTTTCCCTGACTGCTGACAGTGAGTGATACCGGGCGACCTCCGCAGTATCCCCGCAATTGTAAAAAAGCGGACGGGCCGGGTCCAGCCGGACAAGAGACTGCTTCCCGTGCATCAGCTCCTTGGCATAGGATATGACAGCGCCGTAGGCCTGACAGATAGCTTGATGCCCAAGGCAAACACCCAGTATGGGAACGGAGGCGCCCAGCTCCTTCACCGTGTCAATACAGATGCCGGCTTCAGACGGCCTGCCTGGTCCAGGGGAGAGAATAATGGCCGAGGGCTTCAGACGGCGTATCTGTTCTACAGTCATTTCATCGTTGCGGATCACCTTTATATCCGGCTGCAGTGTTCCTAGAAGCTGGTAAAGGTTATAGGAAAAACTATCATAATTATCAATCAGTAAAATCATCTGTCTGCCTCCTCTGAACGCTTCAGGGCATTTATAACTGCTGCCGCTTTATTAAGGCACTCCTGATACTCCTTTTCGGGGACGGAGTCTGCTACAATTCCTGCGCCGCTTCTTACATAGACCTTGCCGTTTTTTTTGTAGGCAATTCGTATCGCAATGCAGGTATCCATGTTTCCTGTAAAATCCAGATAGCCGATGGCGCCGCCATAAATCCCCCGTTTGTTCTTTTCCAGATCATTGATAAGCTGGCAGGCTTTCAGCTTTGGCGCTCCGGAGAGGGTGCCGGCTGGCAGCACGGCGCTTAAAGCGTCCAATGCATCTTTGTCCGGAGAAAGCTGTCCCCGGACAGTGGACGCCAGATGCATAACATGAGAAAATCTTTCTATACTGTGAAATTTTTCTACCTGTATGCTGCCAAAGCAGCTTACTTTACCCAAATCGTTTCTGCCCAGATCCACCAGCATATTATGTTCCGACAGCTCCTTGGGATCAGAAAGCAGCTCCTGTTCGAGACGGTTGTCTTCTTCCGGACTTTTCCCCCGGGGACGGGTTCCCGCCAGTGGAAAGGTATGGAGCGTACGGTCCTCTAATTTTACCAGTGTTTCGGGAGAGGCTCCTGCCACCTCCATGTCAGAGCTGGAGAAATAGAACAGATAGGGGGAGGGATTTACCGCCCTGAGAATACGGTAGGTATTGATCAGGCTTCCCTCAAAATCTGCTTCCAGCCTGTTGGAGAGAACAATCTGAAAGATATCTCCTTCTTTAATATGGTTTTTTGCCTTTTCCACCATTTCGCAGTATGTCGGCTGATCAAATGTGGGAGTGAATTCCGATTTTAGTATTCCTGCCGGTTCTTCCTCCGGTGAAATACCTTTTATAAGCTCCGCCATTTTCTGTAGCTCCTGCTTTGCCCGGATGTATTCGCTTTCCGGATTTTCCAGAGAAATATTGACAATTAAAATAATTTTCTGGCGCAGGTTGTCAAACGCAATTACCTTATCAAAGAGCATGACGTCTACATCCTTGAACTGTTCTGTGTCCTTTGCATCCAGGTGTAAAGAGGGCTCGGCGTATTTTAAATAGTCATAGGAGAAATATCCTACGAGGCCTCCTGTGAAGGAGGGCAGATCGTCGAAGCGGGGGCTTTTATATTCCCGCAGTACCTGTCGGATATACTTATCCGGGTCAGGATCATCAAACGTCAGAGAACCTACTTTTATTTTACCGTTGCAGCAGGTGATTTCCAGTTTAGGGTCATATCCTAAAAAGGTATAACGGCCCCATCTTTCAGCATCGGCTGCGGATTCCAGAATGTAACAGTGACTGGAAACCTTTTTCAGGATCCTCAGTACCTCTATCGGGGTCCTGATATCAGACAGCATTTCTGTGCTCACTGGAAGAGTTTTGTAGTTGCGCTCCTCCGCCAGTGCTTTTACCGTTTCAAAACTTGGTTTTATCATGGCAACTTCCTTCCCTCTGTCAGGCATAAAAAAACGTCCTGACAGAAATTTTATTTTCTGTCAAGGACGAATCTGTACAATCCGCGGTGCCACCTTGATTTACGGTACAATACCGTACACTTGTAAGGATACCATCATATCCCTCAGCAACTGACGTATGCTCTCACGTCGCAGATACTCGACAGCGGGAAACCAATGCCTTTGACTACGCCCTCCGCGGTCCATTTGATGGCTTGTTTTCTGCCTGTATCTCAGCGCCACAGGCTCTCTGTGAGAGCATCACCACCGTTATCTCCGCATCAACGGTTTACAAAGATATTTTAGCACAAAATAAGGAGATGTCAAGAAAAATTAACGGAAAGGGATTTCTTGTTTCAAAAAAAAGTTTTCAAAAATTCCATTGACGAAATATACGGCAGAGTGATACTATAAAGTTGCTTTTGTAACTGACGGATTAAGATGGGAAACCATCGTGAAGCAAAAGTATTTCAGAAGCCGACCGTCTGGGCAGTGTTCAATGGAGCACTGCCCTTTCTTATATGGGCGGTGCGGGGTGTTGATAGAGGAAAGGAGCAGCAGCGTATGGATGCATGGAGAAATTTTACCCCGGGAAAATGGCAGAAGAATATTGATTTAAGAGACTTTATTCAAAAAAATTATACGCCCTATACAGGAGACGAGCATTTTTTAGCACCGCCCACAGAACGAACCAAAAAGGTTCTGGAAAAGTACAGAGCCTTGTGCCGGAAAGAAAGCGAAAATGGGGGTGTTTTGAAGATTGATACGGAAAACGTTATTACCATCACATCCTTTGGACCGGGTTACTTGGACAGAGAAAATGATATTATTGTAGGACTTCAGACGGATGAGCCCCTAAAGCGGGCCTGTAATCCCTTTGGAGGGATCCGCATGGTCCGGAGTGCCTGCCGGGCCTATGGCTGTGCAGTTTCCGATAAAATAGAAGAGGAATTTAAGTATCATAAAACCCATAATGACGGAGTGTTCTCTGCGTATACGGAGGACATTAAAGCGGCGAGACATGCAGGCTTGATAACCGGCCTGCCGGATGCCTACGGACGGGGCAGAATTATAGGAGATTACAGAAGGGTTTCTCTGTACGGTGTGGATTTTCTGATTCAGCAGAAGAAAAAGGACAAGAAGGAATTAGCGGCCCAGCCGCTGTCTGCAGAGGCGATTCGGCTGTCGGAGGAGTTGGACGACCAGATCGGCGCTCTGGAGGCCATGAAAGAAATGGCGGCTTCCTATGGCTATGATATTTCCTGTCCGGCCGGGACGGCCCGGGAGGCGGTACAGTGGCTGTATTTTGCTTATCTGGCGGCCATCAAAGAGCAAAACGGCGCTGCCATGAGTCTGGGAAGAGTTTCTACTTTTTTAGACATTTATTTTGAGCGGGATCTGGCGGAGGGAACGTTGGACGAGGTGGGAGCACAGGAAATTATGGATGATTTTGTACTGAAGCTTCGCCTTGCCAGACACCTGAGAACGCCGGAATACAATGAACTCTTTGGAGGGGATCCTATGTGGATTACAGAGTCCCTGGGCGGCATGGGCGAGGACGGAAGACCCCTGGTTACAAAGAACAGTTATCGTATGCTCCATACGCTATATAATCTTTCCCCCTCTCCGGAGCCGAACTTAACGGTGCTCTGGTCCAGGCACCTGCCGGAAAACTGGAAGCGGTATGTGGCCAGAGTTTCCTGTGAAACCGATGCCATACAGTATGAAAACGATAAAATTATGCGGCCTGTGTACGGCGACGACTATGCCATTGCCTGCTGTGTTTCCGCTATGCGGGTGGGGAAGGATATGCAGTTTTTTGGGGCCCGGGCTAATCTGGCGAAGCTGCTTTTGCTGGCTGTCAACGGAGGTATGGACGAAGTGAAAAATATTCGGGTAGCTCCTGAGCTGCCTGTATGGGAGGAGGAGTATCTGGACTATGAAAAGGTGAGAGAGCGGCTGGACTTTTACCGCCCCTGGCTTGCCAAGACCTATGTAGACGCCATGAATATCATTCACTATATGCATGATAAGTATGCCTATGAGAAGTGTCAGATGGCGCTGCATGACAGCCAGGTGCACCGCCTCATGGCTTTTGGCATTGCGGGCATGAGCTGTATGGCCGATTCTCTTTCTGCTATTAAATTTGCTAAAGTGCGGTGTATCCGGGATCCGGAAACGGGTCTGGTTACTGATTTTCAAGTGACGGGAGAGTTTCCCTGTTTTGGGAACGACGATGAGAAAGTGGATTCTATTGCGTGTCAGCAGGTAAAGCTGTTTTATGAGGCGTTAAAGCAATATCCCCTTTATCGAGAGGCTCAGCATACCCTGTCTATTTTAACAATTACCTCTAATGTGATGTATGGAAAGAAGACGGGAAATACTCCGGATGGCAGAAAGCACGGAGAGCCCTTGGCGCCCGGCGCCAATCCAATGCACGGCCGGGATCGGACCGGTGCGCTGGCGGAGCTGAATTCGGTAGCAAAGCTTTCTTACGATTACTGCCG
>CABQMV010000044.1 GCA_902465325.1 uncultured Oscillospiraceae bacterium | reverse complement strand
TTATTATTAAAACTAAAATATTTATATAATCGAAATTTATTCACAAATAAGTATTTACTTCCTGTTTTGCGTAATGCTACAATAAATTCACCGAATTTGAAGGGAGATAAATGAAAATGCTGATGAGTTTCAAAACAAAAATTAAGGTTATTGTTGCATTTGCGCTGGTGCTGTCCATTTGTATGCCGCTGTTTGCCTGTTCAAAGGATAGAGGTCCCAGGGCTACCATTCCTCCGGATTCTTCGTTGAAAATAGAAGGAACGGTTAAATTTACCCGGGATGTCAGCAAGCTTTCAGAGGAGCGGGCTTCGGATGCTTTTGTAGAGGCGTTTGAAGAGGTGTATCCGGATGTAACAGTTATTAAAGATTATAACCCGGGAAATGTACCTGCCAGAATTGCATCCGGCGAAATCGGGGATGTATTCAGCTTCATTGAGTCAGATACCTACAATTATGCAGTTACACAAAAGGCTTTGCTTCCACTGAATCAATATATACAGCCTTTGAATATTGATATGTCTGAGGTTTTCTCGGGGATTCTGGAGCTGGGCAAGGTAGAGGGTCAGCTGTATATGGTGCCTCAGGACTATAACCATCTTGTTATCTTGTATAATAAGACTGCCCTGAAACAGGCTGGCCTGGAGGATCCGGCCAGAGGCTGGACCTGGGAGGAATACAAAGATTATGCTGAGAAGCTTACTATGACAGATCCTAATGATGCGAATTTATATACGCAGGTAGGAGGCTATCTGAATTACGGGTTTGCTCCGGTATACGTTTCTATTTTGGCAGGCTGGGGCGGTACCTGGGTAGATACGGAGAATAAGAAAGTAGATCTGACCAGTGATAAAGTGCGGGCAGGAATTGAGGATGTATTGAATCTGGCCAAGTCAGGAGTAATTTTCCCCGAGGGAAAGAGTGATACCAGTTCTTATACTGGTGTGGGCAATCATAACTTTGTGTTAAGGACCATTGTATATCCCCAATTGCCTTCTTATGCTAACAGCTTTGACTCGCTGGGTATTGAATGGGATCTGGCCGATTTTCCTAAATTTCCCGGCAGGCATGCTGTCGGTACAGGTTCTACCGGTTATGGGGTATACAATTATACTGAGAATCCCAATGCTGCAGCGGCGCTCTGTCTTTTCTTCCTGTCTAAAGAGGGGCAGCTGGCGTTTCACAGTACTGACGGCGGAAATGTGCCTCTGGTTCGGGAATTGGCGGATTCGGATTTCTGGAGAGGCCACGGCAGCGACAATCCGGAGGAATTTGACTGGTCTACCAAAAATTATGACGCCTTTATCAGCTTCCCGGATGCAGATGTGGTAGGAAGACCCAATTGTATGATGCCCACACAGATTGCCAGCTATATTACAAGCGGCTGGGGTGGCGTATTGGGGAGCTTCTTTGACAACGGAAATTACATAGATATCCTAACGGAGATTGAGACACGGTGCAATCAGACCTGGGAAAGAATTCTCAGCAATCAAAAATAAATAAGCACATAGATTGAAAGTCAAGGGCGCTGCTTTATAGCGCCCTTGACTTTTTATCCGGTTGTCCATATAATGATTCCTGTATTATGGCGTTTCGGAGGATGGAAGTATGGCAGTTAAAATTATTTTTCTTGTGGTATTTTTTGCAATTATGGTGCTGGTGGGGATTCAATCCCGAAAGCACGCTACGAATGTGAATGATTTCGTTTTAGGAGGGAGAAAGGTAGGGCCCTGGCTGACGGCCTTTGCTTTTGGGACCTCCTATTTTTCGTCTGTTGTTTTCGTAGGATATGCGGGGCAGTTTGGGTGGCGCTACGGTATCGCCTCTACCTGGATTGGCTTGGGCAACGCCTTTATTGGCAGTCTGTTGGCCTGGGTGATTTTGGGCAGACGAACCCGGGTGATGACGAATCATCTGTCCGCCTCCACCATGCCGGAGTTTTTTGGGAAACGCTATGAAAGCAATGCCCTGAAAATTGTTTCTTCTATTATTATATTTGTATTCATGGTTCCCTATACGGCGTCTATTTACAATGGGCTTTCCAGACTCTTTGGAATGGCTTTTGATATCCCTTATGAGGTTTGTGTAATTGTAATGGCTGTGCTGACCGGGGTATATGTTATTTTAGGCGGTTATATGGCTACGGCAATCAATGATTTTATACAGGGGATTATTATGCTGGCGGGAATTGCGGCCGTTATTTTATCGGTTTTGAACGGTCAGGGCGGGTTTACACAAGCTCTGAGTAAGCTGGCTTCGGATCCGACGATGACAGGCGCCGCTATTGATAATACCACGCCGGGCATTTATACATCTTTCTTTGGTCCGGATGTCCTTGGTCTCTTTAGTGTGGTGATCCTGACTTCTCTGGGAACCTGGGGATTGCCTCAGATGGTACATAAGTTTTACGCAATAAAGGATGAAAAGTCTATCAGGACTGGAACGGTGGTATCTACTGTCTTTGCTTTGGTGGTAGCCGGCGGCTCCTATTTTCTGGGAGGCTTTGGAAGACTGTTCCGGGATGAAAGCTTTCTTACGGAAAGCGGCGTACAGTATGATGGAATTATTCCCTTTATGCTGTCGACTTTACCTGATATTCTGATTGGGATTGTTATTGTATTAGTACTGTCTGCTTCTATGTCTACGCTGTCCTCTTTGGTTTTGACCTCCAGCACTACGCTTACGCTGGATTTTATCAAGGGGACTTTTGCCAAAAATATGAGTGAACGCAGACAGCTGCTTATTTTAAGGGTGCTGATTGGCTTTTTCATTATTTTATCTGTGGTTTTGGCTCTGAATCCTCCTACTTTCATTGCACAGCTGATGGGGATTTCCTGGGGAGCCATGGCGGGGGCTTTCCTGGCGCCCTTTATGCTGGGGCTGTACTGGAAGGGGGTTACCAGAGCCTCTGTTTGGGCCTGCTTTTTTACCGGAGTAGGAATTACAGTGGCAAATATGTTTTTTAACTTTTTCAGCAATTCAATTGTGGCCGGGGCGGCGGCTATGCTGATAGGCCTGGTGGTAGTCCCTGTAGTGAGTCTGGTGACTCCCCGGCTGAAAAAAGAACAGCTGGAGCATTGTTTTGAATGCTATGACACGGCAATTCGAAAAAAAGAGACGGAGAAAATTGTACAGGAATAGAGAGACAACAAAGGAGTGTTTACAATGATTTGGAATCCTGAAAAGGAGTGCCTGAGCAGAAAGGAATACGATGACATACAGCTGGAGCGGCTGAAATGGATTGTAAGAAGGGCTTACGGCAGGGTACCCTTTTACCGGAAACGTTTTGACGAGATTGGGTTGAAGCCAGAGCATATTAAGACCCTGAAGGATATTGAAAAGATTCCTTATACGACCAAGGAGGACCTTCGGGATAATTATCCTTTCAGGCTCTTTGCGGAGCCAATGGATGAAATCGTGCGGCTCCACGCCAGCTCGGGAACCACGGGAAAGCCGGTGGTAGTAGGATATACCAAGCATGATATGGAAGTGTGGAAAGAGAATATTGCCCGCATTGCCTCTGCTGCCGGGGTGACCTCCCGGGATGTGGTGCAGATTGTATTCGGCTACGGTATGTTTACCGGGGGATTTGGTCTCCACCAGGGGTTGGAGTATATGGGGGCTGCGGTTATCCCTTCTTCCTCCGGCAATTCGGAGCGTCAGCTGATGTTTTTGGAGGATTTTGGAAGCACTGTTATTGTAGGGACCCCCTCCTACGTATTGCATCTGGCAGAGGTAGCGGAGGAGCACGGCCTTACCCGAGACCGGCATAAGCTGAGAGTCGGTCTTTTTGGAGGAGAAGGTCATACAGCGCAGATGCGGCAGCAAATAGAAAAGCGGTGGGGGATTATCTGTACGGAAAACTACGGCTTGACAGAGGTACAGGGGCCGGGCGTATCAGGAGAGTGCCTGGAGCACTGCGGGATGCATATCAATGAAGACAGCTTCTATTATGAAATTATTGACAGGAATACTCTGCAGCCCATTCCCAAGGAGGAGGAGGGAGAACTGGTACTTACTACGCTTACCAAGGAGGGCGTTCCTATGCTGCGCTACAGGACAAAGGATATTACCAACATCGAATTTGCTCCCTGTAAGTGCGGCAGGACGACAGCCCGGATGACAAAGGTAAAGGGTCGTACTGACGATATGCTGATTATTAAAGGCGTCAATGTCTTTCCAAGTCAGATTGAAGGTGTTATACTGGGCATGGATGCCATTAGTCCGCATTATATGCTATATGTCAGAAAGCAGGGCTTTATGGATACGCTGGAGGTTCAGGTGGAGCTGGCAGACGCAAAGCTGCTGGAAAGCTATGGAGAATTGGAGCGGCTCACAAAAGAAATTCGGGCGAAGATAAAGTCTAATCTTCTTATTGATGCCAAGGTGACTTTAGTAGGTCCTAAGACAATCCAGCGTTTTACCGGTAAGGCAAAGCATGTTATAGATTTAAGGGGCGAATAGAGGACAGAGAAAAAGAAAGGAATTGTCTGAATATGAAGGAACTGTTATTGGGAAATGAAGCTGTTGCCAGAGGAGCGTGGGAGGCCGGTGTCAATGTGGTGTCCTCTTATCCGGGGACTCCCAGCACAGAAATTACTGAAAATATTGCGAAATATGATGAGAAACAGGTGTATTGCGAATGGGCTCCCAATGAGAAGGTTGCTATGGAGGTTGCGATAGGCGCTTCTGTGGCCGGGGCCAGGTCTATGTGCTGTATGAAGCATGTAGGATTAAATGTAGCGGCGGACCCCCTGTTTACCAGTGCTTATACAGGAGTAAACGGAGGACTGGTTATTGTGGTGGCGGATGATCCGGGGATGCACAGCTCGCAGAACGAGCAGGATTCCAGATACTACGGTTTGTCTGCTCATGTTCCGATCCTGGAGCCCTCGGACAGTCAGGAGTGTAAGGATTTTACCGTACTGGCTTTTCAAATCAGTGAAGAATTTGACACACCGGTTATTCTCCGGCTCACTACAAGGATTGCTCATGCCAGGAGTCTTACAGAGCTGGGAGACCGTCAGCAGATACCGCTGAAGGAGTACCGGAAGGATATTATGAAGTATGTTATGATGCCGGGAATGGCTATTAAGCGTCATGTTTTTGTGGAGGAAAGAATGCAGGCGCTGTCTGCTTATTCTGACAGTCTGGCTGTCGCAGAATATAACAAAAAAGAGCTGGGGATCGTTACATCGGGAATCAGTTATCAGTATGTAAAAGAAGTTTTTCCCGAAGCCAGTGTGCTGAAGCTCAATATGGTACATCCTCTGCCGGAACAGAAAATCAGAGAATTTGCAGAACAGACAGACCGGCTGCTGGTAGTGGAGGAGCTGGAGCCCTTTATCGAAAACACCATCCGTCAAATGGGAATTGACAAAGTAGAAGGGAAGAAATATTTCGGTGTACAGGGAGAGCTCAGTACCGCTTCTATTAAGAAGGCGTATTTTGGAATGGAACCGGAACATGCTGTGCTGGCAGAGGACGTTTCTGTTCCTCCCAGACCGCCTGTATTGTGTCCCGGCTGTCCCCACAGAGGCGTATTCTATGTATTATCCCAGATGAACGTCCGGGTTTCCGGTGATATCGGCTGCTATACGCTGGGGGCCATGGCTCCCTATAATGCATTACATAATTGTGTGTGCATGGGCGCCTCTGTAAGTATGGCTCACGGTATGGAAAAGGCAGCCGGTTTTGATGGACGCAGTAAAATGCCTACTGTTGCGGTTATTGGAGATTCCACTTTTATGCATTCGGGCATTACCGGGCTGATTGATATTGTGTACAACCGGGGTGCTTCTACCGTTATTATATTGGACAATTCTATTACCGGTATGACAGGGCATCAGCAAAACCCCACCACCGGCTATACCATTCGGATGGAAGAAACGCCTCCGGTAGATTTAATTAAGCTGGCTGAGGCTGTAGGTGTCAGGAGAGTCCGTGTAGAGGATCCCTTTGACATGAAAAAATTTCGGGCTGCTGTGCAGGAGGAGCTGGAGGCGGATGAGCCTTCCGTTATCATCGCCCAGCGTCCCTGCGCCCTGCTGAAAAGTGTACGGTACGGAGCCCCTGTGGTGATTGATCAGGAAAAATGTAAGAAGTGCGGCAGTTGTATGCGTTTGGGCTGTCCTGCAATTATAAAGAAGGACGGTTGCTATCAGATTGATTCCTCTCTGTGCGCCGGCTGCCGGCACTGTGAGCAGCTGTGTCCTTTCCACTGTATTTCTAAGCCGGAGTCGGCGGAGTAAATCTGCTGAAAGTTTTTCAGGAGTTATTTGGGTGCGGAAATACAAGTATAAGTTAAAAAGGGTAAGGTGATAAGTGTGAAGGACTTGAATATTTTAATTGCAGGAGTAGGAGGACAGGGAACCCTGTTAGCCTCCCGCTTTCTGGGTACAGCCGCTGTGCTGATGGGAAAGGATGTAAAGCTGTCGGAAGTACACGGTATGTCCCAGAGGGGGGGCAGTGTGATAACCTGCGTAAAAATTGGAACCAGCATCCACTCTCCGCTGATTGCGGAGGGTGAGGCCGATGTGATTCTGTCTTTTGAGCAGGTAGAGGCGATCCGTTGGCTGCCGTATCTGAAGAAAGGCGGGACGGTGATTACCAATACTCAAAAAATTGAGTCCATGCCGGTTATTTCAGGAAAAGCGGAATATCCTGACAATGTGCTTTCTGTATTACAGGCCTCGGATGTGAAGTTGATCTGGCTGGATGCCCTGTCGATTGCGGAGAGTTGCGGTTCTGCCAAGGCTGTCAATACGGTGCTTTTAGGTGTATTGGCTTCTCAGCTGAAGGAGGTAGCGCCCAGCATATGGGAGCAGTGTTTGGAGACGGTGATACCGGCGAAGGTTTTGGAGATCAATAAAAAAGCATTTGCAGAAGGACTGAAGGAGGTTTCGTGTTAGAGATGAAGTATTGGAATGAAAAAATGGAGTGTATGTCTCCGGACGAGAGACAGGCGCTTCAGTCAGAGCGTCTGGTTCAGCTGGTGAAAAGAGTATACGACAATGTAGCGCCTTACCGGAAGAAAATGGAGGCGATTGGCTTAGAGCTGGGGGATATAAAGGGTCTGGAGGATCTGCAGGCTCTGCCGTTTACGACAAAGCAGGACCTGAGGGATCACTATCCGTACGGTCTGTTTGCTGTCCCCATGAGAGATATCAGCAGGATTCATGCATCCTCAGGGACGACGGGCAAGCAGACGGTTGTAGGATATACAAAAAAGGATATCCATATGTGGGCGGACTGTATGGCCAGAAGCTTAGTGGGCGCCGGAGCGACTCCGGATTCCATTGTACATGTGGCATACGGATACGGTCTATTTACCGGCGGCCTGGGAGCCCATTACGGAGCGGAGGAGCTGGGTGCTTCTGTTATACCGGTATCTTCCGGAAATACGGCCAGACAGATTACTATTTTGCAGGATTTTATGCCGGATATTCTGATGTGTACGCCGTCCTATGCCATGTATCTGGCAGAGGAGCTGAAGGCTTCTGGAAAGACACCGGCAGACATTCATTTGAAAGCCGGTATTTTCGGGGCGGAGCCCTGGAGTGAGCAGATGCGCCGGGATATTGAAAAAGGTTTGGGGATCCGGGCACTGGATATTTACGGACTCAGTGAGATTATGGGACCGGCTGTGAGCTGTGAATGCCTGGCGCAGCAGGGAATGCATGTACAGGAGGATAATTTCCTGATTGAAATACTGGACCCGAAAACAGGGCTGCCTGTGGCAGACGGGGAGCAGGGAGAGGTCGTGATCACGACGCTGACGAAGGAAGGCCTTCCTCTAATCCGATACCGAACCAGAGATCTTTCCCGTCTCAACCGGAAGAAGTGTGCCTGCGGCAGGACGACAGCCAGAATGCACCGGATCACAGGCAGAACGGATGATATGCTGATTATAAGAGGGGTCAATGTATTTCCTTCTCAGATCGAGAGTGTGCTTTTGGAGATGGGAGAGACAACGCCCAACTATATGATTATAGTTGACAGAAAAGAGAATCATGATACAATGGAAGTACAGGTAGAAATGAACGATACGCTATTCTCCGATCAGGTAAAGGATCTGGAGTCAATAGAGGCCGGTATTAAGGAGCGATTGAACAGTGTTTTGGGCATCCGTGTGAAACTGAAGCTGGTGGAGCCCAAGACCCTGCCCCGAAGCGAGGGTAAGGCAAAACGGGTTATTGATAACCGTAAAGTGTAAGCGAAGGCCGTGGTCTTTCTTATTTGCCTGTAGGAAAATCAAAAATTTCTATCAAGAAAGGATGAGGGTTCATGAGTGTACAGCAAATTTCTGTTTTTCTGGAGAATAAAGGCGGCAGACTTGCCGATGTGACCAAGGTAATGGGCGAAAATGGCATAGATATCAGCGCTCTTTCTATAGCAGATACGACAAATTTTGGAATACTCAGAATGATTGTGAACGATCCGGCGAAAGCGGAGGAGGTCTTGAAAGAAAAGGGATATGCCGTACGGATTTCCCCGGTGCTGGCCATTGCCATAGACGATGTTCCGGGGGCTCTTTCACAGGCCCTGGATGTATTGGAGCGGGAGCGTATAGAAATTGAGTATATTTATGCTTTTATCGGCAAGACGGACAGCCGGGCCCTGGTCGTTTTGAAGGTGAAGGATATGGAGGGCGCCAAGCGTATATTAAAAGATGCGGGCGTCTGTGTTTTAAAAGAAGAAGAGGTTTATACGCTGTGAATTGCTATCTGATAGGAGCCGGTGAGCTTGAGGGCGCAGAATTTCTGCGCCCTCAAGCGAATGATTTGGTAATTGCTGCAGACGGCGGCCTTGCGCACTTGGAGGGCCGCGGTATAGTCCCGGATATTCTTTTGGGTGATTTTGATTCTGTTCCCCCCGGCAGCTGTCACAGCCCGGGAGATAGAACTGAAATCCGCAGTTTTCCGCCGGAGAAGAATTATACAGACATGATGTTAGCGGCAGAAACAGGATTTGATCGGGGCTACCGGTCTTTTTATATTCTGGGGGGAACTGGGGGACGTATGGATCATACCCTGGCAAATATACAGGTTGTTGTCAATCTGGTACGGCGGGGCTGCCGGGTGCTTCTGATCGGCAGGGATTTTGTCATTACGGCAATTCATAACGGGAAAATGGCATTTTCAGGCCGCCACAAAGGTTATTTTTCCATATATGCGTATTCGGATATTGCCTGGGGAGTCAATGAAATCGGCTTTAAGTACGGTCTGGAGAATTATACGCTGAGAAGTGATGATCCAAGAGGAATCAGCAATGAATTTTGCGGGCAGGAAGGAATTATTTCAGTGGAAAAGGGGACTCTTCTGATCTGCGCGGAGGGGTTTGATGGATTTTGAGGGAGCCATTTTTGATGTAGATGGGACACTGGTAGATTCTATGGGAGTCTGGCATCAGGTGGATGCAGACTTTTTTCAGCAGTACGGAGCAGAGCTTCCGGCGGATTACAGTGCCAAGGCCGCTCGGATGGGCGCCTGGCAAACGGCTGAATATACCATTTCTCTTCTGGGGTTATCCTATACGCCTCAGGAACTAATTGATATTTGGAACGCAATGGTCAATGAGGAGTATCTCTACCGTGTACCTTTAAAGCCCTATGCAAAGGAGTATTTAGAGCAGCTGAAAAAGAAGGGGATTTCCATGGCAGTGGTGACGGCCCTGTTCCCTGAGCTCTACGAGCCGGTACTAAAGCGGACGGGGGTGTATGAGTTCTTTGATGTTTTTCTGTCTTCCGGGCAAATGAAGCTGGAAAAATCTTCTCCCGAAATATTTTTGCTGGCCGCCCGTCAGCTGTCGGTTTCTCCTAGCTCCTGCGTGGTTTTTGAAGATGTGATCAGCGGCGTACTGGGGGCGAAAGCCGCAGGCATGACGGCAGTAGGCGTATACGATTTTTGGAACCAAACAGATCAGGCGCTTCTGAAGGACCGGGCAGACCGTTACATTATAGATTTCTCTGAGCTTCTGCAGGAAAAAAGGCCTGGCACTGTTCTTTAGCAGCTTCCTGACCTTTTCAATAAAGTACAGATCCCTTATTTACGGGCAATATGTTTGCCTTTTATTTAGATTGACAGAGCGTATCTAGCAGCTTTTGCATTTCGGGAAGGGACAGCGGAGCTGCCGGATCCTTTGAGAAAGCTATGGCGCTGCCAGCGGCTACTGCCGTACGCAGCGCATAAAGGAGTTTTTCGTTTTCTTCCGGTTTGGGGGAGATGAGGAAAAGCTCTTTTTCTGTGGGAAGTGCAGACAGAAAGGCTGCCAGCATGGCGTCGCCGGCACCTACGGCAGAGTATACACGGCCCTCCGGTGCAGACACTTTTATATGCTCCTGTCTTGTAACCAGTACAGCGCCTTCTTTTCCTAGAGATACCAGTACGTTTTGTACCCCTTTTATCACTGTTTCCCGGGCGGCAGCGATGATTTCATCCTCTGTGGACAGTTCTCGGCCGACCAGCTGAGACATCTCTTCCAGATTGGGCTTGATCAGGAAGGGCCTGTATCGGATTGCCGCAGTCAGAGCTCCTCCGCTGGTGTCACAAATGAAGCAGGCGCCGCTGTAAGCAATTGCGCCTAAAAGGTCCTCGTACATGACGGAAGAGATGGAGGCAGGCGCATTGCCGGAGAGGATCAGTGTATCCTTTTTGTTGAGTGCCCGGATTTTTCCCAATAAAATATCAAATTCTCTGGGAGAGACCATGGGCCCTGTCCCGTTGATTTCAGTTTCTCCGCAGGCTGCAATTTTCACATTGATCCGAGTCCTTCCCCGGGTCAGAGACAGCAGATCGGTCCGGATGTTTTCTGCTGCCAGGCCTTCTGCCAAAGCCCTGCCTGTAAAACCGGCTATCAAGCCCATGGCAATATTGGGTACTCCCAATATATTAAGAGTGCGGGATACATTGATTCCTTTACCGCCCCAGGATATGACCTCTTTGTCCGCCCGGTTCAGTTCACCCGGTCTGAATGCATCAAGAAAAACGGTATAATCAATTGCAGGGTTTAGTGTCAGTGTGTAAATCATTGTATTTTTTTATCTCCTCATATTTAATAGGACCGCCAAACAGATCCAGCGCGCTTCCCACAGTAAAGTCTACGCGGCCCGCGCCCAGCCGGTTTATTTTGCTGATATCGTCGATGCTGGCAATTCCGCCGGCATAGGTGACCGGGATGGGAGAGCGCGAAAGCAGGGCGGCCAGCCGGCTGTCAATACCGGCCATTTTCCCTTCCGCATTTACCGCGTGGACCAGAAATTCATCACAGTAGGAGGCAAGGCTGCATAGGGTTTCCCCACAGAGCTCTGTATCTGTCAGCCGCTGCCATCGGTCGGTGGCGATCCAGTATTTGCCGTCTCCGGCAGTTTTACAGCTGAGATCCAGCACGATCCGCTCTCTGCCGCATTTCTTGCAGAGAAGCTTCAAATTGTCAAAGTTTATTATACCATAGGAGAAAATAAACGAGGTAACAATCACATGAGATGCGCCGAAATTCAAATAAATTTCACAATTTTCGCCGGTAATGCCGCCGCCGATCTGCATTCCTCCGGGATAGGCTTTCAGAGCCTCTTCTGCGGCCCAGCGGGTTTCCTTGCTTTGGTCCAGGAGAATAATATGACCTCCGGTCAGCTGATCCTGGCGAAACAGCCTGGCATAATAGGCGCTTTTTTTAGAAGAAACAAAGTTTTCTGCCGCTCCGCTGCCGCTCAATGTAGATCCGATAATTTGTTTTACTTTACCCTGGTGAATATCAATACAAGGTCGGAATTTCATGGGCTTTTGTCCTTTCAAAATATGACTTCTCAGGGAAATCATGCTATAATTATATTGTTTCTACAAAACTTTTACAAGTCCCAAAGGAGGACGGAAATGATATCTTTATCCAATTTGACCAAAACCTATAGTCGGGGCAGCGCCCCGGCAGTAGACCAACTGGAGCTGTTTGTCAATGACGGAGAGATCTTCGGCTTTATTGGCCCTAACGGTGCAGGGAAGAGTACTACCATCAAGATGATTGCGGGAATCATACCGGCGGACGCCGGCAGTATTATCCTTAACGGAGAGGATATGGTAAGAGATCCGGTAGAGGCAAAGAAGCTGATTGGCTATGTACCGGATACACCGGATTTGTACGAGAGGCTTTCTGGCCTGGAGTATCTGACTTTCCTGGCAGACGTATACGGCGTTCCGGGAGAACAGAGGGAGAAGCGAATTCTGAAATACGGCGAAATGTTTGAAATGACCGGGGCCCTGAAGGATCCCATTAAAAGCTATTCTCACGGGATGCGGCAGAAAATAGTGGTAATGGGCGCTTTGGTGCACGATCCGAGAATTTGGATTTTGGATGAACCTATGGTAGGCTTGGATCCCCGGGCGGCCCATCTTCTCAAGGAGGAAATGAAAAATCACTGTGCAAAGGGCAACACGGTTTTTTTCTCGACCCATGTGCTGGAGGTAGCGGAGAAGCTGTGTCACAGGATCGGTATTATTCATAAGGGAAGGCTGGTGGCCACCGGTACGGTGGAAGAACTGAGAAACAAGGCCAAAGGCGACGGGTCATTGGAAAGTATATTCCTTTCCATTACGGAAGGCAGCCGGGAGGGAGAGGTCTGAGCTATGAAAAGCCTAAGCCTTTTATTCCGTTTTAAGTTTCGTTATAATATGGGGCTTACTCAGCTGGCGGCCTATATGCGGACCGGACCTAAAGCGGTACTGCTGTCTGTACTGGGAATGCTGCTGGCGGCAATGATACTGGCCGGCTTTGGTTTTGTCTATGTGGCAATGGTTGCGGTGGTCCAGATGGTAACGCTTTCGATGGGAGCGCCGGAGCTGATGCCGAAAGTTATGCTTACGATGGGACAGATTTTGCTGATTTTTACGGGCCTTTTTTCAGCGTTCAATATGATGTTTGGCGGGAAAGATCGGGACTTTATGGCGTCTTTGCCTATTAAGGGCGGACATGTTTTTTTAGTGAATCTGGCACTGACGTATTTGATTGAAGCGGCCTTTTCTGCTGTTCTGGTGCTGCCGGTGCTGATCCTGTATGCTTCCTGCTGCGGCGGAGGGGTTTTATTCTGGGTTTACGGCATTCTGGGTGTTTCTTTATTTCCGGTATTTCCCCTGTGTGTTTCTTCTATTATTATGATGGCGATTATGCTGGCGGCAGGACGTTTCCGGCACAAGGAGCTGTTTGTGACACTGTTTAGCTTTCTGCTTATCTTTGCGGTCTTTTTTGGGAATATGGCTTTGAATTCCGGCAGCGTGGAGGGAATTGACGGGACGCAGGCTGTGCAGAGCTTTCTCAGCGGACGAATAGAGCTGGTTCATACAGCGTCTCTAGTTTTTCCCGGCGCAGCTTTTCTTTCTGGTGCGCTGACGCAAACCGGCATTGCAGGGCTTTTATACTTTCTTGGACTTCTTGGGCTGGCAGGCTTTTTCTTTGTACTGTGTCTGTGGTTTAGCGATCATAAGTACTATCAGGTGCTGCAGCGTATGGGAGGAACCGGCGCTCGGCGCAGGAGAAAGCTGACAGGAAGGGATTTCACCGGAAGAGGGCCGGAAAAAGCTTTCTTCGTCAAGGAATGGCGTCTGGTGCTCCGCTCTCCGGTCTTTGCAGTAAACGGACTGTTTCACATTATTATGGGTCCTGCTCTGCTTTTGTTTGTCTTTTTGGGGAAGGGGGAGACTTCTCTGGAGCCCCTTTACACTTTTCTGGAGAAAAATCCCTCTGCTGCAGTGTGCGCGATCATCGCTATGACGGTTCTGCTCAGCGGTATGGGGATGGTGAGTGCGACTACTATTTCTAGAGAAGGACCTGCTTTCTGGATCTGTAAAACTGTGCCGGTGCCGGTAAAATGCCAGATAAAGGGCCGCTTTTGGGCAGGCTATACGGTATATCTGCTGTGTGCGGTACCTATGCTGGTGCTGTTTCAGCTTTTCCTTTCTTTGGAGCTGCTTCCTCTGCTGGCGGTGCTTTTGATTTGTCTGCCGGCGGGTCTGGCGGTGACGGGTCTCCATATAGGGGTAGATCTTGCCCGTCCCAAGCTGGTGTGGAGCCAGGAGGCAGAGGCTATGAAGCAGAATGTAAATGGTATGATCGGAATGCTTTTGTCCGTTTTGCTGGCAGTAGTCCTTGCGCTGCCTGTGGGGCTTTCGGCAGTTGGCCTTTGGCGGCAGACAGTAGGCTACGGCATTTCGGCTCTGCTTTGCGGA
>CABQMV010000043.1 GCA_902465325.1 uncultured Oscillospiraceae bacterium | reverse complement strand
CAGGGCCAGGGGCGATACGGATATTGCTATGCAGGATGTGGTTCTCATAGGAAATGAGAAGCTTATTGGAGAAGTGATTGGGGTAGACGGAGAGGAAGTAACGGTACAGGTATATGAATCTACTTCGGGACTGAAACCCGGCGAGCCGGTTCTGTCTACGGGAAAGCCGCTGTCCGTCCTGCTGGGTCCGGGGATTATAGGAAATATATTTGACGGCATTCAAAGACCGTTGGAGGATTTGTACCGGCAGACAGGTGATTTTATGGCCAGAGGAGTAGACTGTGACAATCTGGACATGGAAAAGAAGTGGCATTTTACCCCCTGTATAGAAAAGGAGGCGCAGGTAAGGGAGCTGTCATTTCTGGGAGAGGTACCGGAGACAGGCTCCATTACCCAGAAAATCATGGTACCTTTTGGTTTGATTCCCAAGGGCCAGTGGGCTGTTGTAGAGGAAATTGTTCCGGAGGGGGAGTATACACTGCGGGATGTAATCTGCAGGCTTCGGCTTTCCTCCGATAAAATACAGGAAATTACCATGTGTCATGAATGGCCGGTGAGAGAGCCCCGTCCGTTTGCACAGCGCCTGAGCAGCGATGAGCCGCTGATAACGGGCCAGCGTATCATTGACACGCTGTTTCCCATAGCAAGAGGCGGCACGGCCTCAATACCGGGGAGCTTCGGAACCGGAAAAACGATGACGCAGCATCAGCTGGCCCAGTGGTGTGATGCGGATATTATTGTCTATATTGGCTGCGGAGAACGGGGCAATGAAATGACAGAGGTGCTGGAGGATTTTCCAAAGCTGAAGGATCCCCGGACAGGTCGGTCTCTTATGGAGAGAACCGTGCTGATTGCCAACACATCCAATATGCCTGTAGCCGCCAGAGAAGCTTCTATTTATACTGGAATTACGCTGGCGGAATATTATAGAGATATGGGATTTGATGTGGCAATCATGGCGGACTCCACTTCTAGGTGGGCTGAGGCATTGCGTGAAATTTCCGGACGTTTGGAGGAGATGCCTGCGGAGGAAGGCTTCCCCTCTTATCTGCCCTCCCGTCTTTCGGAATTCTACGGGAGAGCCGGAAGGACAAAGAGCTGTAACGGAAGTATTGGCAGTGTGTCTGTAATTGGTGCAGTATCCCCTCCGGGGGGAGACTTTTCTGAGCCCGTAACACAGAATACCAAGCGATATATACGCTGCTTCTGGGGCCTGGACAGACAGCTGGCATATTCCAGACACTATCCGGCTATTAATTGGCTGACCAGCTACAGTGAATACACGGCGGATTTAGATAAGTGGTATGCAGAGCATGTGAATCCGGATTTTATTCATAAGAGAAATCGAATGTCCCGTTTGCTTCAGGAAGAGAGCGATTTGATGGAAATTGTAAAGCTGGTAGGCGCCGATGTACTGCCAGAGGAGCAGAAGCTGGTTTTAGAGATCTGCAGAGTACTCAGAACCGGATATCTGCAGCAGAATGCCTTTCACGCAGTAGATACCTATGTTCCTCTTGAAAAGCAGTACTATATGATGGATGTAATGCTGTTTTTGTTTGATAGAAGTGCCGAAGCCGTCAAGGCCGGGATCCCTGTATCTGTCATTCGGGAATTGGGGTATTTTGATCAGTGCGTATCGGTAAAATATTCTGTCTCCAATGATGATTTTACGCCGCTGGAGGCCATGAAAGAGGAGTTTGACGCGGGGCTGAAAGCGCTGCAGAAGGAATATGCCCAGCATGGAAGGCGCGGATGAAAGGGGAAGCGATTGTAAATGGTTATAGAATATACCGGAATAAGACGAATTAACGGCCCCCTGATTATGCTGGAGGGCGTGGAAAATGTGGGATATGATGAGCTGGCTGAAATCCATTTTTCTGATGGCAGTATGAGAATGGGAAATGTGATAGATGTTAGCCGGGGCAACGCAGTACTGCAGGTGTTTGAGGGGACAAAGGGAATGTCTCTGACCTCTGCGTCTACCCAATTTTTAGGGAAACCGCTGACACTGGGTTTTTCCGAGGAGATACTGGGCCGGGTTTTTGACGGGGCGGGAAGGCCCTCTGACGGGTTAGGGCCTGTATATGCAGAGAAGGCCTATGATGTTAACGGACTTCCTATCAATCCCATTGCCAGAAAATATCCCCGGAATTATATTAAAACGGGAATTTCAGGAATTGATGCGCTGACGACGCTGATCAGAGGACAGAAACTTCCGGTTTTTTCCGGAAACGGACTGCCTCATGATAAGCTGGCTGCGCAGATCGTGCGCCAGGCAGGCCTGATGGGGGAAGATGACAAATTTGCTGTGGTATTTGGCGCTATCGGTATTAAGCACGATGTAGCGGAGTTTTTCAGAAATTCCTTTGCCGACAGCGGCGTGTTGGATCATGTGGTTATGTATTTGAATCTGACAAACGATCCGGCTGTTGAAAGAATTTTTACCCCCCGATGTGCGCTGGCTGCTGCAGAATATTTGGCCTTTGAAAGAGATTATCAGGTGCTTGTAATTTTAACGGATATGACGGCTTACTGCGAGGCCCTTCGGGAGATTTCTTCTTCCCGGGGAGAAATACCGTCCCGGAAAGGGTATCCAGGATACCTGTACAGCGATTTGGCTTCTCTCTATGAAAGAGCCGGAATGCTGAAGAATAAAAAGGGTTCTGTTACCCAGATTCCCATTCTCTCTATGCCAAACGACGACATCAATCATCCGATTCCTGACCTGACGGGATATATTACAGAGGGCCAGGTGGTATTGGACAGGGGTCTAAGCCAGAAGGGGATCTATCCTCCTATCAGTATTTTACCTTCCCTTTCCCGGTTGATGAAGGACGGGATTGGAGAGGGCTATACCAGGGAAGACCATTCTGCCGTGGCAAACCAGCTTTTTTCTGCCTATTCCGCTGTACAGGACGTAAGGGCGCTGGCCTCCGTTATTGGAGAGGATGAGCTGAGTGCCAAAGACAGGAAATATATGGAGTTTGGAAGGGCTTTTGAAGAAAAATTCTTAAATCAAGACTACGATGAAAACAGAAGTATTGAACAGACGTTGGATTTGGGCTGGGAATTACTGGGTATTTTAGGCACAGAGGAATTGGACCGCATGGATCCGGAAATGGTAAAAAAGTACCTTCATTGAAGAGGAGATGAGATTCTCGGATGGACATGACACAGACCGCTACAAAAGGAAATTTAATGAATGCTAGGAACAGTCTGCGAATGGCGGATAAAGGATATGATCTACTAGACCGGAAGAGAAAGCTCCTGATGCGGGAAATGACAGCTCTGACGGAACGGGCAAAAACGCTTCAGACCCGTATCTCGGACACCTTTGGCCAGGCCTATGAGGCGCTTCGCCGGGCTAATATTACGCTTGGAATTGACAGTGTGGCGTTTTTGGCAGAAGCCATTACAGAGGACAGAGGCGTGGATATAAAGTTTTACAGCGTAATGGGGGTGGAAATTCCGGTTGTCAGAGATCTTACCCAGGAAGCGCCGGATCCGGGTATGAGCCTTTATCAGACGAATATTTATTTTGATAAGGCGGTGTATCACTTTAATCAGGTAAAAAAGCTAATTATGGAGCTGGCCGAGGTGGAGAATGGAATTTACAGACTGGCGATAAACATACGGAAGACTCAGAAAAGGGCCAATGCACTGAAAAATATTATGATTCCCAGGTATACAGCTCTGGCCGCAGATATTTCTGCAGCGCTGGAGGAAAAAGAGCGGGAGGAGTTTTCCCGGCTGAAGGTTATAAAAAAGATGGTAGAAGAAAAGAGTACTTGACGGAAACCGGAGAAAAATGATATGATACCATATATAATAAATGTACATAAAAGGGGAAAACCATGAAAAAATTTTTGCATACTCTATTTTTTGCTGCTGTAGCGGGAATATTGGGACTGGTTTTTTTTCCTTTCGGAGGCAGTGCCGCTGAGGCGCTTTCCTTAGTTCCAGGAAGTTTACTGTAGCTTGAAGAAGGATATCTGACGGGAATTCCACTGGGTGCAACCTGTGAACAGATTAAAATGAATTTTGCTAATGGGGAGCTGTCGGCTGACTGGACGCTGGCTGCCACAGGCAGGGTTATTACTTCTGGAGCTGCCAGGGCAGAGCTGGTGGTTTTAGGAGATATCAACGGAGACGGAAAAATAAACAGTTCCGATTATCTTCGGCTGAAGAGGTATTTTTCCGGTGGGAGGCTGCTTGGAAGCGCTTTTAAAGCGGCGGATATTCAGACGGACGGAAAGCTTTCCTCTCCAGATTATATTAGGTTGAAAAAATATTTCAGCGGTGAGGAGATCCATCGTGGAATGGATGCTGTACCGGCCGAGCCGGGAGGGCTTCTGTATGTAAACGGAAATGCCAGAAAAATTTCCTGGCAGGGAATCTCCTCTGCAGAAGGAGCGTTGGAACCGAAAGTGACCTTTGCGGAAAAAGCCACCATGACTATTGCCGTGCCGGAGCTGTCTCAATTTAATCAATATATTTTGGACTTCCAATCTACACAGCCCTTGTCCGCTAAGATTTTCTACTCCTACCGGGGAAGACCCTACTGGGAGGAATTTTTTCTGGAAAAAACCCAGGGGTCCAGCGTTTTCAGAAGCTATATCGCCAGTATTGATGCAAAACGGATTGCCTCTGAAATTGTGACCATAGAGTTCAGTAATTTGGGGGAGGAGGCTGCTGTACTGACTCTGGAAGAGCTGAATACGTCCAAAAGTTTGGTACCCACCTCTGAGGTCTACCTGAAGAACGAATATTATAAAATCGGAATCCGGGCTCAATGGGGCGGGGGAATGAGCTATCTGGAATATCTGAAAGAAAAAGTCTGTATGGTCAGTGAGAACGGAGACTATCTCATTGGGGTAGATTACGATCAGCGCCAGGGCGCATCGGTTATGTCCAGAAAACTTAACCTGTTAAATTGCGCCGATCAGGGCAGACTGGTTCAGCAATCCTATTACGGGACTTCTGAGCCGCCTTATATTTGCGGAGAATATATGGGCTCTAGGTGGGCGTACAATCCGGTGCAGGGAGGCGATAAGCTGGGCGCTAACAGCCGGCTGATCGACTGTGTGATCAGCGAAAATTCAATTTATGTAAAGTGCCGTCCTCTGGACTGGGCCAAGGGACATACTCAGACACCCAGTTATATGGAGACGGTTTATACGCTGGATGGACCGGCTATTTGGGTGGATAACCGTTTTGTGGATTTTTCGGGATATACACACAGCGTTCGGTCTCAGGAGCTGCCGGCGTTTTATGTAGTGGAGCCGCTGAATTCCTTCCGATATGCTACTTTATCCGGCGCGGAAAAATGGTCAGATCAGGTGACCATTAACAGGAAAGATGATTTGATTTTCTGGCCGGATGCGGGCTATCCCACGGTTCAGACAGAGGAATACTGGAGTGCATGGACCAACGCAGAGGAGGATGGATTTGGGGTAGGACTGTTTGTTCCCTCTGTTTCCACGGTGCTTTCCGGTGTATCAGGACGCGGCGCCGCTCTGTCGGGGACTCCGTGTATGAATGCATCCACCTGTTATTCGGCGCCGCTGCTTTCTTTGACGATGAAATCTTTTGTTCCTATGGAGTACTCTTATATAATTGCAGTGGGACGGGTCAGTGAGATGAGAGAGATTTTCGCGGCGCAGGAGCAGAAAATTGACAATTCCGGTATTGTGAATTATTAGTTTTTTTATGCAGAAAAAGTGGGGCTGACTCCAAGGTAAGGTTTTGAGTCAGCTTCTCTTAAATTTATAGAAGGTGATAGGATATGCAGATTCCGGAAAGTATCAGTATAACGAAGGAAGTGCGCAGGGCGGTAGTGGGTCAGGTCATACAGGATGTATGTCTTCATCGCTTTAATGAGGGGGAATACCAGCTTGATACTTTGTCATTTGATAAATTAAAGGAGCTTATAGGACAGAAGGTGGTGCAGGCGGATGCGGGTTCCCTTTGTACAGAAGGGGGCTTGACGGTTCAATTTTTGTACTCTAACGGAGGAATCCGTTTATTTAAAAGAGATAAAGAAGCCCCAGAAATAAAAAAGACGCCGAAAGGGAGAGGCTTCGTAAGGAAGTTCTCTCCCTTCTGCTTTTGTAGTCAGCCGGAATGATTGGATTTGTAGGAAAATCAATTGTATTGGAGGATTACAAAATGAAACAGTACATCTATAACGAGCAAAACGGTCTTTGGTACGAACTGCGAGGCGATTATTATATGCCCTGCTTGAAATTACCAGCTGAAAAAGAAGAACGACACATCGGCGTATGGGGACAGCGGCATCGGTGGTATATCCGACAGCATAAGAAAGTGTTTTACACCAATCTGCTCACAAGCGGCAGGCTGAACAGCTATCTTATGGATATTGACCGACAGGCAGAAAAATTGTTTCTGCGGCTGGTAGAACAGATGGCAGAGCGTGAAGGTATAACCGAAAAGCTCAAAGCGGAACAGCCGATGAAATGGGTAGGCAAAATGAACGCACTGCGTGAATCGGCAGCGGAAATCGTGAATGCAAAAGTAATTTTTGCATAAACCGAAGCCGATGGGAAAGCGGTATCATCAAACCTGTAACACTTTGAAACACAAAAACGAGGGGTAAGGTGCAAACACCTTACCCCTTAAAGTTTATTCTGAAAAAACGGTTTAAAATCAAGCTTTTTCATCCTCTATTTTTCGATTTCCAACAGAACAGATATGCTTTCGCATACAAAAGCATATTTTGATGTATTTTCGCAATACAATCCTGAAACGAAGGAAAATAACAAAACCCTTGATATCATGATAGGAAATGCGATCTAAGCATATATTACGAGAAATCGTAAAATTCATTGAGATTTAGCAAGCTTTGTGTTATACTAACCTTATCATAACAATGAGGTGAACGATATGGCAGTACAATATAACAAGCTGTGGAAGCGGCTGATCGATATGAAAATAAAAAAATCTTCCTTAACGGAAATGGCAGGTGTTTCGGCTTCTCCCATTGCAAAGCTCAGCCATGATGAGTATGTGAGCCTTGAGATTTTAGAACGGATCTGCCGGGCGCTCCATTGTGAAATCGGTGATGTGGTGGAACTAAGGAGGGGGGCCGAAGAATCATGAAGCGGCAGAAACTTACTCCCTCAGAGTTTCTTTACGGACTGTGTTTTGCATTATGTTTTTTTGCCTTTATGCTGACTGAGGCGTTTATCAACGAGCGCTGTGCCGTGATTCTCGGAAGCACCGCCGTAAATCCTGTATATACCTTTGGGCTTGTCTGCACCGGATTGGGTTTTCTTTCGTTTTCCCTGCTGCGCCGCCTCTGTAAAAAAGAAAAATCCAGGAAAACGGCGCAGACCGTTATCGGCATTCTATGCATTGGGGCAGCTATGGTTTTGCTTTTTGCAGACCATCCGGCACTTTTTCTGACAAGCTCCGCCGCAGCTCTGCTGCTGACCGGCCATATCAGCGGATGTATATACTACAATACAGCCATGTATTTTGCCGCAAGCCGATATACGGGACGATTGATCGGAACGGGTATGGGAGCGGCGATCCTGTTACAGTTTGTGGTACAGAATTTGATCCCCCAGTCTGTCATCTTTATCATTAGCATTCTTTTGAGTGTTGCATTTGTCATGTATTTTATCATAAAAGCGCCGAAGGACTGGATTCTGGAAAATCCTTTGCCCTATTCGTCGGATGCCAAAAAGGATTTCAAAAAGGCGCTGCTTCTAATCGTTGCCGTGGTGCTTATGAGCCTTGTAGCCGGAATGATCGACAGCGTGCTGACGGCCTTTAATGCCGAAAAATCTTATGACATTTACGGAGGTGTTCGTCTGTTCTATGCACTGGGGCTGATTTTGGCGGGGGTTCTTGCCGATATCAGGGAACGGAAATATCTTCCCCTTTCCACCGTATGTACTATCCTGCTCTCCTCTGTCTGCATGTTCTTTCTCTCGGATGAAATCAGTTATTTTGCCGGTACTGCGCTGATGTACCTGTACAGCGGCTTTTATGTGATCTTTTTTACCGTCATGTTTCTGGATTTTGCACCCAAAAGCAGCAGACCGGAGCTATGGGCAGGTATGGGGCGCATTGTGCGCAGCTTCACGGTAGCGGCAACCGTCCTGCCGGCGTTAAATATCTATGGCGCAGTCGGCAATACGGCGCTTGCTGTGGGAAGCTGTCTGCTGTCCATCCTGATCCTGCTGGTATTGCTGCCGTATCTGAGTAATGCCGCCGTTTCATTCAAACCGACAGAGGAACTGATTTCCGGAAGCCCCGAACTCTCCCCTCAGGAGCGGATGAAGCTGTATGCGCAGCATTGTTCTCTGACACCTCGGGAAACAGAAGTATTGGAAAAGTTGCTGACCACCGAGGACGGCGTACAGGAAATCGCCGACAGCCTGTATGTCTCCCGCCGGATGCTGCAGCGATATATCGCCTCTATTTATGAAAAGACCGAAACCAAAACACGCCTCGGTTTGTTCCAGAGCTATATGAATTTTACAGCAGAATAAATTCGTTAAGGTAGAGTGCCGCTTTCCACAAGGAAAGCGGCCTTTTTTTGTCTATTTTATAAAATGTCACACATGTGAACCCCTATTTCTGCAAGAATGGCGCGCATGTGAACTGCCAAACCTCCGATATTTTTTATACAATCATAGTAAAGTAAGAAAAAGGAGGAGAACGCATGAAAAAGTTTCTTTCGTTTTTCTGCGGCAGGGGCGCTGTATGGCTGTATCTTTCCATTCTTGCTATGGCCGTCTGCCCCACCATGGTCTCAGCGTTCGCTGCGCTTATAAAAGGGTCACTCTTAGGGGAAACCGAGGCCTTTTTCACCAAGATGGTCGGTTCTTTTGTAGGCTGGGTATTTTTGTGCTTTGCCTTCGGAGCGGCGCTTAATGAGGAATACGCTCCCAAAAAAGCGCTGCGTATTCTGCCAAAGCAGTTTTTAAACGGCATCTTGCCCATGCTTGTGATCTATACTGCCATGCAGTGGGTTGTTTCCCGTACCGAGGGTGAAATGCCAACAGACGCTTTTGTCCTGCTGTCAGCGGTAGAGAGTTTTCTTTTCATGCTTGCACTTGGGCGGCTTGCCATTTCTTCCCGCATCGGCGATGAAGTGAACCTGTTTCCGAAAGGCGTTTCCGTGCTGCTTTGGGTGCGGCATCCCCTTGTTTTTCTGGCGGTATATGTCAGCTATGGCGTATCCAAGTTGATGGGGGTTCTGTTTGACTGTCTGTTTTCCGGCAGTAGCTTTTTTGCGGCTTTGCCAAGGCAGTTTTTGTTATGTTTTGTGGCGGCGGTCCTGCAATGGATAATTCTACTGCCTGCATACCATTTTGCAATGAAACGATGTTTTGAGAATCCCCGCAAAAAACAGAGAAAAAAACAGAAAGATAAAGCGGAGCACGTTGAAGTCACCGCTGCGCAGGGTGTTCCGGTTTTGGCTGAAGAGAAGCTGCCAGAGCCCAAGCACAGACTTTTTGTTCCTGCTCTGGCTGCAAGCGCCTGTTCTCTGGTGCTTTTCGGCATTTTCATAGCGGGTAATCTTTCCAACATAAACAACAATCCCAACGGCACCGACGGCAAATATCGCCCATACGCCGCGATATCCTCAATAGACGCTTATCTTGAAGCGGGTGACGATGCTTTTTCAAGAAACGATTATATCACCGCTTCCCTCTATTACGACTACGCCCGCACTCTGACGGCGGCATGGCAAGGCTATCTTACGGATGGAAAAGGTCTTAAGGAAGCGCTTGCCGCTAACCCCGGAGATACCCAAATTCTTATTCTCAGCGCGCTTGCGACCGATGAACCGGCGGCACAGCTCAAGCGGCTCATGAACGAGGGGGCGGAATCGGATTATCTGCTGGAGGCTCTGCTTTCAGTTGAAAACGCGAGTGAAAAGCGGACAGCGCTGCACCGCCTGATCAGCTACGGAATTGTGCAAAAACGCATGCTTCTTCCCACGGAACTTGATGAGGCTGAAAGAAAGGAACTGGAGGACGCGGTTTCCATTGCCGTACGCATGCTGGATCGACGAAAAATTGTAGAGTCGTATTACTGGCTGTTCCGCGAGGACAATAAAAGCAGTAAGGCGTTGAATATTGCTTCGGAGCTTGCCGATCAGTACCCTGATGATTTTTATATTCAGGCGATGACGACGGAAATTATGTGGATATTGGGCGAGGCCGGAAATACCGGCATTGACCGGGATACTTTGGAACGGTTTTCCGGTATGATCCGTGAAAACACAAAAGAGGATGAAACCGAAAAAATTCTTTCGTTCAAAGCCTTTTTTACCCAAATATATATGAATGCGGGGGATGAAAAGGGCGCACTCACGTTTTTGGAAGACTTTTTCCCTGATGTCAGCGCAAAAGAAATTGAATCCCTGCACATCAGCCTTCTGCACGGAGACGGCAAATATGACGAGGCGCTCAAAGAGGCGCAGGAGTTTGCCGAGAAATATCCGGACGACATCGACAACCTCGGTTACCTTGCGGTGGGGATGCTCCCCCGTGACCCGGACATTGCTATAGACAGCGCATTAAAACTTGCCGACATTATCAAAAACTCAGAGGATCCGGAGCAGATCAGCGCCGCAGATTCCGCGATTGGTACATTTTTAGAATATATCTTCAGTTACTATACGGCGCCGAATCCCCAATTCTGTGGATATCAGTATTTTTACAGCAAGGTGTTTACCGATGAACAGCGGCAGAAGCTGCTCGACGATCCGGTGATATATGACTACCTGCTGCTCTGGCAGGACGGCGGGGGCGACCTGGGCAGCAACCCGGGATCGGCCATCGTTCAGGCGAACAAGATGCTGGAGCAGTATCCTGATCTGCCGTATGTGCTGTATATCCGCGGCTTCAACAAGGTGCAGGGAAAGCTCTTTGAGGACGCGATACCGGATCTGGAAAGAAGCATTGAACTCGATCCCAGTAACCCCTTTGTCCGCATCGAACTGGCAGTCGCCTACAACGGTGTAGGGCGATACGCCGATGCGCTGCGGGTCACCGAGGAAATGGACGAAATGCTGGACGATATGGGCTACCACCCCTCGGCGGGCTATGTAGGTTTTTCCTATTATATCAGTGAGTTTCTATACGAAGTCAAACAAAATATGTATGAAACGGCGGACGGAACTGCCGAATTTGCAGAGTGAAAGGAGGCGGACAGAATGCTCAAAATTATAACAGCCGTTTTCACAGTACTGACCCTGTTGCTGCTGGTTGTGACCGGGTTTACGCTTTGGGGGACGCTCGCCTTTCTGCTGGCGGCTGCCGCCCTGGTGGGCGTATGTTTCTTTAGGGAAAAGCTGTCCGGAAAAATGACCTTCATCGGCGTTGCGGTCGCTGCCGTCTCCTTTCTGGTAAGTGCCCTGTTTGGCACCCCCGGTATGCCGCACTTCAACGAGTCTGCGCAGTCTGACGTTTTGATGACGGAGGAAAATCAAGGGGATAACGACCAATGGGACAGCACCGTCGCAGCGGATATTGACCGGATGATTCTGGATGGAAAATACGACGAGGCAAAGGAAAAAATCAGCGATCTGCCCTACTGCGACGATCGTTCGGTTTTGGAGGGAAAGCTGCTGTTGGCGCAGGAGGAGTATTACTCGGCGATCCCGTACTTTAACAGAGTCGAAAATAAGGATGAGGAATGTTACAGCCTTTTGATCGAAGCGATGTACCGGCAAAACAACGGAAAGGTGGATGCTTCACTGTGCAGCAAGGCGCAGGACGCCGCCTATGATTGCCCCTTTGACCCCTACCTGATGTATTTTGCGGGCTACTCCTGCTATGAGACCGACCAGTATGTGCAGGCAGCGTATTATCTGTCAAAGACTCTGGAGATGGAACCGGAAAATCCTTATGCCAACTATTATTATGCGCTTACCGCCTACGCACTGGGCTATACGGAGCAAGCGACGGCATTTCTGGATTACGCCGGCCAGTGTGCGCAAGCGCAGGGCGGGCTGGAGGATTTGCTGGCCTCGATAGAGAAATACAAAAAACTGATGGAGGAGGGAAAGCAATGAAAAAGAAACTCTTGTCCAAAACCTTGAGCGTTTTTACGGTGATGGTTCTGGTTTTTGCGTCGGCTGCTGTGCCGGCATATGCGCAGGACGGCGACTATTCCCTCGGCGCGGCACATCGGGAATTTGTGGAATCCTCCCGTTCCGAAACATCTTCCGGGCACACGGTCTCAAGCCAGTTCCGGGAATCGCAGGCGGGCGCTCCGTCCGGCTTCATGGATCGGCTGCGGCAGGGCTGGGAGGATCTTTCTTCAAGCTTTCGTTTCCGCCCGCGCGACACCGGCAGCAGTACGGGCGGCGGAAATATCGTGGACGATATGAGCCCGAGCATTGTGGGTACCGGCATCGGTCAGGGACAGGACGCTCTGGCAAACAGTATGACGTCGCTGGGGCGCCGTCAGCCCAGTCAATATCAGGCTGCCGGAAACCGGCTGCAGCAGGCGGGTGAATCTCTCCGTTCTAACGGCTACATCACCAGAACAGTTGATACCATCAACACGGTGGATACAATACGAACCTTTACAGACACCGGACACACCCACCCTTCTATGGTCTGGACCCATTACAGCTTCAAGGCCGGAGGTTTGCTTACCAGCAACATCGGCGGGGCTTCCGCAGCGGCGCCGGCCGTGGGAGCAGTGGGGGATTTTGTGGGCGGCAATGTCTGTACCAACTATATGAACAGCCACACCAGCGATGCGTTGGAAATGGCGGATGGCATGACCGAATACGCCGACAACATCACCTACAAGATGATGACCAACACCTTTACGCCCAGCGATATTGCCGGTCCCGGCCCGGACGGCAGCCAAGGCGCCCTGACACGACCGCTCCCCAACAGCGGGATACAGGGCGGGCTGATGAGCGATATCTGGAATTTTACAAAAATCATGTTCAACTCCCCCGCTCACGCTCTTAACTGGATCATTACCGGCGGAAAGTTTGATAATACCTCGAGCGATCCCGGCGATCTGTCCGTTTGGTCTAATCTTTGGAAAAATATCTGCGACGGCTGGAACGATATGTTCGGCAATAAAAAGAAGACCGGACCGGGCGACACCAAGAGCTATTTCAATCATCGCTCCGGCAGCGGTTGGATCCTTCTGTGCAACGAGTGTGTGAAAGAGGGCCTTGACGGCAGCAACTGTCCGCATGTAAATTGGGGCGAATGAGGTGAAAAAAGATGAAGAAGATCAAAGCATTGGCGTGTCTGTGTTTTGCGGCAGTTCTGCTGTTTGCAGGCTGTGCCGACGATAAAAGCAATAACGCATCAGAGAACGATACATCAGAAAGTCTATTGTCTGAGGAGACGATTTCAGGGGACGGAGATTCATCTGCCGGCATATCCGTTCCCGAAAGCACGTCGTCTGATGCCGCAGCGGTGCCGGCTCAGGAAAAGCAGAGCCTAACTGAGCTTGACGCCTCAAAGTACAGCGGCGCCTTCGGCACCTATACCACACTCAGCGACCCGACCACCGGCGTTCCAGTCATGGACGCCGTGCTGCCCTACGGCTGGACGGCGCAGGTGCAGTGCAACTGGGGCTTTGTTTCCACCAGCAATCCCTGCATCGCAAACATTATTTTCACAAGCCCGGACAAAAAAGCGACGGTCCTCATCCAGACCACCCACGACTATCTGCAAAGCTATGACACCTCGGGACTGTTTCCCCACCGTGACTATACCGATACATCGACCTATATCGTCCATCTTGCCTATAAGAACGCCGGGCAGGTGCTGGATTTATGCTTCAACGGCCTTCTTGGCACCGGCGGCACGGTGGTGAGTGAAACCCCGGTGCCGGACGAGGTGCAGTCGATCCTCGATCAGACGGCGCAGACCTATCTCACCACGCTGGTGAACGGCATCAACCAGATCGGCGGAGGCTACGGGGTGACCGCGCAGGCGTCCGGGAGCGAGGGCACGGTCTCCATGCGCCGGTACCGCTATACCAGGAGCGACGGACAGAGTTATCTGGCGGACGCTATGGCGCTTTGCGTGGCGGCGGAATATGTAAGCCCGAGCTACGGAACGAGCTTTGTGTACACTAAGTGGGCTGTGCCGGGGGTGATGGTATTTTCGGCGCCGGATGAGGCGACGCTGGAAAAATACCGCGCGCAGTATGAAATAATCACCCAAAACGCGGTGATACGCAACGAGTTCAACTATGTCAAGCAGGCATATGGAA
>CABQMV010000042.1 GCA_902465325.1 uncultured Oscillospiraceae bacterium | reverse complement strand
GAGGTTGGACAGGTGGTAAGCGTTGCCGATATGTTCCAGGACGGAGATCATGTAGATATAAGCGGTACTTCAAAGGGAAAGGGGTACGCCGGTCCTATCAAGAGACACGGTATGAAAATCGGTCCCAAGAGCCACGGTTCCAAGTATCACAGAGGTAATGGTTCCATGGGTGCCAATACAGACCCGGGCAAAGTATTTAAGGGAAAGAAAATGGCAGGACATATGGGTGCTGAACGTGTAACTGTCCAGAATCTTAATGTAGTAAAAGTAGACGGCGAGAGAAATCTTCTTCTTATAAAGGGTGCGGTTCCCGGCCCCAAGGGCAGTTTGCTTGAGATCAGAGAAACAGTGAAGAAATAATAGGAAGGAGGATGACTTTCATGCTAAAGACCAATGTTTATGATATGACCGGAAAGGTTGTAGGAGAAATTGAACTGGATGCCGGTATCTTCGGTATTGAGGTAAATCAGGCAGTGATGCATGCTGCTGTAAAGAATCAGCTGGCCAATAAGCGTCAGGGTACGCATTCTACAAAAGGGCGCAGCGAAGTAGCCGGCGGCGGAAAGAAGCCTTACAGACAAAAGGGTACAGGCAGAGCGAGACAGGGTAGCACAAGAGCTGCTCAGTGGATTAAAGGCGGTATTATTTTTGGACCTACTCCCAGGAATTACCGGTATACACTTCCGAAGAAGGTAAAGAGATTGGCTTTGAAATCCTCTTTATCTGTTAAGGCCAGCGATGAGGCTGTCATTGTTTTAGATAAGCTGAGCTTTGAGGAAATTAAGACAAAAAATATGGTAACCGTTCTGAAGAATTTGGGCGTGCAGGATTCTGCTCTGGTAGTTATTTCAGATAATGACCAGAATGTGGTAAGATCTGCCAGCAATCTTCAGGGAATTACAACTGCGAGCGTGAATACCATCAATGTATACGACATACTGAGGCATGGTAAATTTATTATTACCAAGGATGCGCTTGCCAAAGTTACGGAGGTATATGCATGATGAACGAATACGATATCATTATCCGCCCCTATATAACAGAAAAAACTACTGATTTGGTATCAGAGGGGAAATATGCATTTGTTGTGGATATCAGAGCAACAAAAATAGACATCAAAAAGGCTGTTGAGAAACTTTTCAGTGTAAAGGTATTATCTGTCACTACTGCTAGATTTGACGGCAAAAAAAGGACGCAGAGACAGGCAAGCGGCGCTGCTGTCGGTTATACCAACAGGTGGAAGAAGGCTATTGTTAAAATAGATACAGATCCTAAAGCCGAGGAGTATAAGACTGCCGGCGGAAAGACAGCTGCATCCGATAAGAAGTATAAGAATTCCATTGAGGAATTCGGCTTCATACAGTAAGAAGGAGGAAGAAGGAACATGGCTATTAAAAAGTATAATCCGACAACCCCTGGCCGCAGACAGATGACGGTTTCTGCTTTTGAGGAGGTAACTGGTAAGAGTGAAATTAAATCTCTTATGAGTTCCGTCAAAAAAAATGCGGGCCGTAACGCATACGGAAGAATTACAGTTCGTCACCGCGGCGGTGGAAATAAGAGACAGTACCGGTTGATTGATTTTAAGAGAGATAAAGACGGGATCCCTGCTAAGGTGGCTTCCGTTGAGTATGATCCTAACAGAAGTGCTTATATTGCGCTGCTGAATTATGCAGATGGTGAGAAAAGATATATTATTTATCCTAATGGTCTGTCTGTAGGCGATACCGTTATGTCAGGTCCGGGGGCGGATATTAAACCGGGAAATGCGCTTCCCCTCATCAATATTCCTCTGGGAACGGTTATCCACAATGTTGAGCTTAAACCGGGGAAGGGTGCACAGCTTGTAAGAAGTGCAGGGACCTCTGCTCAGCTTATGGCAAAGGAGAATGATTTTGCTCAGATCAGATTGGCTTCCGGTGAAGTTCGCATGGTTCCCATGACTTGTAAGGCAACCATCGGTCAGGTTGGCAATCTGGACCATGAGAATGTTAAGTTAGGTAAAGCAGGACGGAAGAGATGGATGGGCATCCGGCCTACTGTCCGCGGTGTTGTTATGAACCCTAACGATCACCCTCATGGCGGTGGAGAAGGAAAGTCTCCTATCGGTATGCCTAGTCCTGTTACTCCCTGGGGAAAACCGACCCTGGGTTACAAGACCAGAAAGAAGAATAAGCCTTCCGATAAGTATATCGTAAAGCGCAGAAACGGCAAATAATCTAAAGGAGGATTCAATAATGAGCAGATCGGTTAAAAAAGGACCATTCGTCGAAGAGCGTCTCATGCAGAGAATCAATAAGATGAATGAAGCGAACGAAAAAAATGTTATAAAGACTTGGTCAAGAGCATCCACAATCTTCCCTCAGATGGTAGGCCATACAATTGCTGTTCACGACGGAAGAAAGCATGTTCCGGTTTATATAACAGAGGAAATGGTTGGGCACAAGCTTGGTGAGTTTGCTCCTACCAGGACATTCCGGGGACACGCTAAGAGCGAAAAAGCCAGCGGCAAGAGATAATAGAGGAGGGATTTTCTTTGGAAAAGAAAGTTATGTCAAAAGAAATGCTTTTAGAGAATAAAGATGAGATTCTTGAAAAGTATCATTCATATCATTCAAAAAGCAACAAGGTGCCTGTGCTGACAAAGACTGAACGCAAGATTCTCGGGATTGGCAGGGATCAGGGGAAAGCGATCCTCCGGCATGCCAGGATTGCGCCCAGCAAGGTAAAGCTTGTACTTGATTTGATAAAGGGCAAGGACATTAAAGAAGCTTATGCAATTATCCGATTTACTCCTAAAGCTGCTTCTGAAATACTTTACAAGCTTCTGAAATCGGCGGAAGCCAATGCGGTTAATAACTTTGAGCTGGATGCGGATTCTCTGTATGTAGCAGATGCCTATGTTTCTCAGGGCCCTACGCTGAAGCGTATGCAGCCTGTGTCAAGAGGCAGGGGCAATAGAATCAATAAAAAGACCAGCCATATAACGATCGTTGTTAAAGAAAGAAGCTAAGGAGGTAAGACAATGGGACAGAAAGTGAATCCTCACGGACTCAGAGTCGGTGTAATCAAGGATTGGGATACAAAGTGGTATGCAGGAAAGAGAAACTACGGCGAGTATCTGGTTGAAGATTACAAGGTCAGAGAATTCGTTAAGAAGAAGCACTACAATGCCGGCGTTTCTAAAGTGAGAATTGAGAGAACAGCCAATCGGCTTATTGTTAATATAGACGTTGCGAAGCCTGGTTTTGCCATAGGAAAGGGCGGTGTCCTGAAGGATGAGACCAAGGCGCAGCTGGAGAAATTAACCGGAAAGGCCGTTAGTGTCAATATTTTTGAGATTAAAGTACCGGATCTGGATGCACAGCTTTGTGCGGAAAACATTGCAGCGCAGCTGGAGAAAAGAATTTCTTACAGAAGAGCAATGAAGCAGGTAATGGGCAGGACTATGCGTGCTGGAGCTTTGGGAATCAAAGCTGCCTGCGGCGGCCGTCTCGGCGGTGCGGATATTGCCCGTACAGAGCATTATCATGAGGGGACCATTCCTCTGCAGACGTTAAGAGCGGATATTGACTACGGTTTTGCAGAAGCAGATACCACCTATGGAAAGATTGGCGTTAAGGTTTGGATTTACAAGGGTGAAGTTCTTCCTGCTGCGAAGACTGCTCCGAATGAAGAAGGAGGCGCGAACTGATCATGTTGATGCCTAAGAGAGTAAAACACAGAAAAGTACAGAGAGGCAGGATGAAGGGTGTTGCCAGCCGTGGGAACTATGTGTCTAACGGCGAATACGGACTCCAGGCTGCTGAATGCGGCTGGATTACCAGCAACCAGATAGAAGCGGCCCGTATTGCTCTTACCCGTTGTATTAAAAGAGGCGGTAAAGTTTGGATTAAGATTTTTCCGGATAAGCCTGTTACTAAAAAACCTGCTGAGACCCGAATGGGTTCCGGTAAAGGTTCTCCCGAATATTGGGTAGCGGTGGTGAAGCCGGGACGTGTATTGTTTGAAATCGCCGGTGTATCCGAGGAGCTGTCCAAGGAGGCTTTGAGACTGGCTATGCACAAGTTGCCGATCAAGTGCAAGATTATAGGCAAGGAGACGGAAGCAAAGGAGGCGGACGTAAATGAAGGCTAAGGATTTTAAGAAAGAAATCAGAAGCAAGAGCTTGGAAGAACTCAAAACGGAAGAGCAGGAGCTGAAAGCTCAGCTTTTCAAATTGCGTTTCCAGCATGCGACCACACAGATTGCGAATCCTTTGGAGCTGAATCTCCTGAAAAAGAATATCGCGAGAGTAAAGACAGTTATACGGGAAAAAGAACTTGCTAAGGCAAGTGAAGAATAATCCTTGAAAGGAGGCAGATGGTTTTGTCAGACAGAAATTTGAGAAAAACAAGAGTGGGTAAAGTTGTCAGCAATAAAATGGATAAGACAATAGTGGTTGCAGTTGAGACCAGTGAAAAACACCCTTTATATAAGAAAGTTATGAAGACAACATACAAACTGAAGGCCCATGATGAAGAGAATGTGGCCCAGATTGGTGATATTGTGGAAGTTATGGAAACCAGACCTTTAAGCAAGGATAAGCGCTGGAGATTGGTTTCTATAGTAACAAAAGCCGAGTAATGGCATAGGAGGTATTTTAAGATGGTTCAAGTACAGACAAGACTTAAAGTTGCTGATAATACCGGTGCCAAGGAGCTTATGTGTATTAAGGTTATCGGCGGCAGTAAGAGAAGATATGCGAATATCGGAGACATTATTATATGTTCTGTTAAATCTTCTGCTCCGGGCGGCATGGTAAAGAAAGGCGACGTGGTAAAATGCGTTGTTGTCCGGACAAAAAGAGGTGTACGGAGAAGCGACGGTACGTATATTCGTTTTGACGAGAATGCTGCTGTTTTGATCAAAGATGATTTAAATCCCAGAGGAACCCGTATCTTTGGGCCTGTTGCCAGAGAGCTAAGAGACAACGAATTTATGAAGATTGTTTCCCTGGCTCCCGAAGTACTGTAAGGAGGTAACGTAATGAGCTTACATGTAAAAAAAGGTGATACAGTTGTCGTCCTCACAGGGAAGGACAGCGGAAAGAAGGGCAAGGTGCTCAGCGTTGACCCTTCTGCAGAAAGAGTAGTTGTTGAAGGTGTAAATGTTGCAACAAAGCACAAGAAGCCCAAAAATCAGCAGGATATCGGTGGGATTGTAAAGAAGGAAGCGCCGATTCATGTATCCAATGTTATGGTAATCTGTCCCAAGTGCAATAAGCCTACCAGAACAGGTCACGCGAAAATTGCAGACGGCGATAAGCAGATTAAGGTTCGGGTCTGCAAAAAGTGCGGAGCTAATATTAAGACTGCAGACGGCACGAAATAGAGCAGGGAGGTTTATTGATGTTAAGACTTAAAGAAAAGTATGATAAGGAAATAGCTCCCGCTATGATGGAGCGTTTCAAATATAAGAGTGTTATGCAGATTCCCAAGCTGGAGAAGGTTGTTATCAATATGGGTTTGGGTGAAGTGAAAGAGAATCCGAAGGCAATTGATTCTGCTATAGGCGATCTTACTCTGATCACAGGCCAGCGTCCCGTTGTAACCAAGGCTAAAAAGTCGGTTGCTGCTTTCAAAGTGCGGGAAGGGATGAACATAGGCTGTAAGGTTACTCTGAGAAGTACAAAGATGTATGCGTTTGTAGATAAGCTGCTGAATATTTCTTTGCCGCGTATCAGAGACTTTCACGGGGTATCGCCCAATTCCTTTGACGGCCGGGGCAACTATGCTTTGGGTATCAAGGAGCAGCTTATTTTCCCGGAAATCGAGTACGATAAAATTGATCGGGTAAGAGGAATGGACGTTATTTTTGTAACGACTGCCAAGACCGATGAAGAAGCACGTGAGCTGCTCAAATTAATGGGCATGCCTTTTGCAGAATAAGAGGAGGATACAAGATGGCTAAAAAATCACTTAAGGTTAAGCAGCAGAGAGATCCTAAATTCTCTACGAGAGCGTATAACAGATGTGGTATCTGCGGACGTCCTCACGCTTATTTGCGCAAATATGGTATTTGTCGTATTTGTTTCAGAGAGTTGGCCTATAAGGGGCAGATCCCCGGCGTAAAGAAAGCCAGCTGGTAAGATAAGAAAAGGAGGCCTGTAAAATGCAAATCACAGATGTTATAGCAGATATGCTTACGAGAATAAGGAATGCAGGGACTGCTAAGCACGAGACGGTAGATATTCCCGCTTCAAGTGTTAAATCGGCAATTGCAGACATTTTGGTCCGTGAAGGATATGTAAAGAGTGTACAGAAAATTGAGGATGACAAACAGGGAATTCTCAGAATTGTACTGAAATATACACCCAGCAAGAAGCTGGTTATTTCCGGAATCAAGAGAATCAGCAAACCCGGTCTGCGGGTATATGCGAATAAAGAAGAGCTGCCTAAAGTGTTAGGCGGGCTTGGTATTGCGATTATTTCCACATCAAAAGGCATAATGACCGACAAAGAGGCCAGGAAATTGGGCGTTGGCGGAGAAGTTATGGCTTATGTTTGGTAATATTTAAATCTGAAAAGGACCGCAAGGTTCGGAATTTTAAGATCGGAGGAATTCTAAATGTCCAGAATAGGAAGAAAACCGATTGCCATTCCTGCCGGAGTTGAGGTAAAGATCGGCGCTGATAACACCATTGAGGTGAAGGGCCCGAAGGGTACGCTTACCCAGACCTTTCATCCCAATATGGCAATCAAAACGGAAGATGGAAGTATTGTTGTTGAGAGACCTTCAGATGACAAATTTGACAGATCTCTTCATGGCTTGACAAGAGCTCTTCTAAACAATATGGTAGACGGTGTGACGAAAGGCTTTGAGAAGACTTTGGAAATCAACGGCGTGGGATACAGAGCCTCAAAGCAGGGAAATAAATTAACCTTGAGCCTTGGCTTTTCACACACCATTGAAATGGTGGACCCGGAAGGGGTTACTACAGAAGTTTCGGCAGATCAGACCAAGATTGTTGTTAAGGGAATTAACAAACAGATGGTAGGTGAATTTGCGGCTAAGATCAGAAGCAAGCGTAAGCCTGAACCGTATAAAGGGAAGGGAATCAAATATTCTGACGAGGTTATCAGACGCAAAGAGGGCAAATCTGCCGCGAAGAAGTAAGAGAGGAGTAGGCTGACATGATAAAAAAAGCAAATAAAAATAAAGTGCGTGTAAGAAAGCATGTTCGCGTTAGGAAAAAGATTTCCGGTACGGCGGCGTGCCCTAGACTTGATGTTTTCAGAAGTCTGTCGCACATATACGCTCAGATCATTGACGATGAAAAGGGCGTAACCCTGGTGGCTGCTTCAACTCTTGACAAGGCGGTTAAGGATAAGATTGAATTTGGCGGCAATGTTGAGGCTGCAAAAGAGGTTGGCAAGCTGGTAGCGCAGAGAGCCATTGAGGCCGGTATTACCCAGGTTGTATTTGACCGGGGAGGATACCCGTATCACGGACGTGTAGAGGCATTGGCAGATAGTGCGCGCGAAGCCGGTTTGAAATTCTAATTTGATAAGGAGGATATAAAATGGAACATGTAAATTCCGGAGCACCCGAATTCAAAGAGAAACTGGTAAACCTCAGCAAAGTAGCCAAGGTTGTAAAGGGTGGCCGCAACTTTAGATGGAGAGCTCTTGTAGTTGTTGGTGACGAGAACGGTCACGTTGGTGCCGGTATCGGCAAGGCTGCAGAGGTTTCAGAAGCCATCAGAAAAGGCGTGGAAGATGCCAAAAAGCATATTATTGATGTTACTGTTGTCAACAATACAATTCCCCATGAGACTGTAGGCGTGTACGGAGCGGGACGGGTTATTATGAAGCCTGCTTCTGAAGGTAGCGGTGTGATTGCCGGCGGCCCTGTCAGAGCGGTCATTGAGCTTTCCGGTATTCATAATATCAGGACAAAATCTTTAGGCTCAAATAATCCTACGAATATGGTAAACGCTACACTGGAGGGATTGAAATCCTTAAAAACCGTAGAAGAGGTTGCCGAACTCCGTGGAAAAACTGTAGAAGAAATACTGGAATAAGGAGGATCCCGCTGTGGCTAACTTGAAAATTACATTAGTAAAAAGCATTAACGGCGCGAAAAAGAATCAGATTGCTACTGTTAGGGCTTTAGGGCTGAAGAAAATAGGAAGTATAGTTGAACAGGCTGATAATCCTCAGATCAGAGGCATGGTGAAGGTTGTCAATCACCTTGTAAAAGTTGAGGAAGTTTAGAGGGAGGTGTGACCATGAAGTTAGATGAATTACGTCCGGCAGAAGGTTCCGCTAAAGCTCCTTTTCGTAAAGGAAGAGGTGCCGGAAGCGGTAACGGAAAGACAGGCGGCCGCGGCCACAAAGGACAGAAGGCCAGAAGCGGCGGCGGAGTAAGACCTGGTTTTGAAGGTGGTCAGACTCCTCTTTACAGAAGAATACCGAAGAGAGGATTTAACAACAAGCGTTTTGCTGCTGTGTATGCAGAAGTAAATGTCAGTGCCCTGAATCGCTTTGATGACGGCGCGGTCGTTACAGCTGAATCTTTAATTGAGGCGGGTCTCATAAAGAAGGCTTATGACGGAATCTCTGTTTTGGGAAATGGCGATCTTACGAAGAAGCTAACCGTTAAGGCTGCAAGATTTACGAAGAGTGCTGCCCAGAAGATTGAAGGCTCAGGAGGAAAGGCCGAGGTGATTTAACATGAAAAACATGTTTGGCATCATAAAAAATGCTTTTCACATTCCGGAGCTTCGCAAGAAGATCATCTTTACAGTACTTTTGATTATTTTGTTCAGACTGGGCTGCTTTATAGCAGTTCCGGTCCTGACGGAATTTGCTCTCAGCAGCCTGGCTCAGAGCGGATTGTTTAACTTAATGAATATTATGTCCGGTGATGCATTTTCTAATGCTTCTCTGTTTGCAATGGGAATTTCTCCTTATATCAATGCGTCTATTATTATGCAGCTTCTGACCATTGCGATTCCTGCGCTGGAAAGAATGCAGAAGGAAGGCGAAGAGGGACGTAAGAAAATCTCCAAAATTACCAGATATGTTTCTGTTGGCTTAGGTCTGTTCCAGGCGATGATGCTCTATTTCAATTTGAAGGGCAGCAATGTATTAATTGGATTGTCTGGAGAGACTGTTAAAACATTTGATTTCTTTTCTTTTATTGTCTTGATCACTTCTTTCACAGCCGGTACGGCAGTTGTTGTCTGGTTAGGTGAAAAGATAACGGAAATGGGCATTGGAAATGGAATTTCTCTTTTGATCTTTGCAGGTATTGTAGCGGGAGCGCCTTCTGTGGCAGGTTATATGTACAGTATTATCACTACTACCGATATGGTTAACGCAGCTCTTCCTGTGCGGATTATTGTTGTTGCTGCAATTTTGATTGTATTTCTGGCGGTTATTACTGCTGTTGTATGGATGGAGAGCGGGGAGAGAAGAATCCCTGTACAGTATGCGAAACGTGTTGTCGGAAGAAAGGTTTACGGTGGACAGAATACTCACATTCCTCTGAAGGTGAATTCCTCTGGCGTTCTGCCTATCATTTTTGCGATTTCCATGCTGCAGTTTCCTTCTACGATTGCAGCGTTTATAGCGCCCAACAGTGGTTTTGCTAAGGCAATGTCCAATTTTTCTCAGTCTTGGTGGTATTTACTGGTATACGCCGTATTGATTGTAGCGTTTACTTTCTTTTACAACATGGTGTACTTTGATCCGGTGGATATTGCCAACAATTTAAAGAAAAATGGCGGCTTTGTCCCTGGATTGCGGCCGGGCCGTCCTACCGCTGACTATATCAAAAGGTCTTCCAGAAGGATTACCTGGTTTGGTTCTTTCTTCCTGGCAATTCTGGCGATATTCCCCAGCTTGATTCAGAAAATTACAGCGCTGTTTAGTCCTAATTCCGGCATTGGAAATCTGAATTTATGGATAGGCGGTACCACGGTATTGATTCTGGTGGGTGTTGCTTTGGAGACAGTGAGACAGATTGAATCTCAAATGCTGATGCGGCATTACAAGGGTTTCTTAGAGTGATTTGAATTTGTGTATTTTGATGACACGGTACGCCTGAAAGTGTACCGTGTCATTCCTATTATTTTATCCGGAGGGAACATATGAATTTGGTTTTTTTAGGGGCTCCTGGAGCCGGTAAGGGGACACAATCCTCCGCTATTGCCGAAGTTTTGAATATTCCCCATATTTCAACGGGGGATATTTTTCGATATCATATAAAGGAAGGAACGCTGCTGGGAAAAGAGGCAGAGGCCTATATTTCAAAGGGGCAGCTGGTACCGGACGCATTGACTGTATCGCTGGTGGTTGACCGATTATCAAAGGAGGAATGCTGCAGTGGTTTTATTTTGGACGGATTTCCCCGTACCATTTTTCAGGCGGAAAAGCTGGATGATTACCTGAGAGAGAATCATAAAAAAATTGATTTTGCTGTGAATATTGTTGTGGATGAGGCAGGCTTAATTGATCGGCTGTCCAAACGGAGATTTTGCCCGGCCTGCAGCGGAACCTTTCATGTGGACTATACGCCGCTGACAGACGATTGCTGTCCGAACTGCGGAGAAAGACTGATACAGCGCAAGGATGATACCCCGGAGGTTATAAAAGAACGGTTGGAAACTTACCATGAAAAGACAGAACCGTTAATTGACTATTATAAGAAACAGGGCTGTCTTCTGAATGTAGAGGGTGTGCCGGGGATTGAGAAGTCTCTGAAGAATACAATGGAAGCATTGGGGATAGAAAAATGATTCCAATTAATTCTAAGTATGAAATTGATCAGCTAACTGCGGCAGGCAGAATTGTAGGAGAAGTTCTGGAGCTGATGAGTGAAAAAATAATTCCGGGAATTTCCACAAAAGAGCTTGACAAAATTGCTGAAGACTATATAATAAGGAACGGCGCTTTGCCTTCTTTCAAGGGACAACCAGGCTTTTCGGGAGCAAAACCCTTCCCGGCGACCCTGTGCGTATCCATAAATGATCAGGTGATTCATGGAATTCCGGATCATAGAATTTTGAAGGAAGGCGATATTATCAGTATTGATGTAGGCGCCTGTTATAATGGCTATCATGGAGATGCGGCCAGGACCTATGCAGTGGGCCGGTGTTCTCCGGAGGCGTTGCGGCTGATTGCTGTTACTGAGGAGAGCTTTTTCAAAGGATTAGAAAAGGTACTTCCCGGCAACAGGATAATTGACGTTTCCGGGGCAATACAGGATCATGTAGAGGCGGCCGGCTATACCTTAGTCCGTGAATTCACTGGTCACGGCGTAGGCAGAGAGCTGCATGAGGAGCCGGAAATTCCGAACTACAGGACGAAATTTAGAGGTCCAAGAATGCAGAACGGAATGGCGTTGGCAATTGAACCAATGGTAATTGACGGGGAACGGGCCATTTTTATTGATGAAAAGAATAGATGGACTGTTTATACCGAAGATGGGAGTTTGGCTGCTCATTACGAGAATACTGTCATTGTTAATGAGAACGAACCTATTATTACCACGTTGATCAAAAAGTGATTTCAGGAGGTTGTATTTTGTCTAAAGAAGACGTTATTGAGGTTGAAGGTACGGTGACCGAGGTGTTGCCCAACTGTGTATTCAAGGTTACGCTGGAGAATGGACATGTGGTACTGTCTCACATTTCAGGGAAGCTGAGAACCAACTATATCAAGATTTTACCCGGCGATCACGTTACAGTGGAGATCTCTCCCTATGATTTAAATCGCGGAAGAATCACTTGGAGAAAGTAGCCTTATAAGGAGGATTGAATTATGAAAGTAAGACCGTCTGTTAAGCCTATTTGTGATAAATGTAAGGTCATTAAGAGAAAAGGTAAGGTTATGGTCATTTGTAATGCTTATCCCAAGCACAAACAGAAGCAAGGCTGAGGTTTGTGCTTGGGATAACACAGAAGCAGGGATAGGAATTGCTTTTAGGTGATTGGAATATGTGAAGAGAATGCGGCTGCATATTTTTATGAATTCTCAGCACATGTTTTGTCTTTTAAATATTTATGGAGGTGTATTTTTAGATGGCTCGTATTGCAGGAGTTGACTTGCCCAGAGAGAAGCGTGTTGAAATTGGTTTAACATATATCTACGGAATTGGAAAGTCAAAGTCACAGGAGATCATTCGGAAGACCGGAATCAATCCGGATACCAGAGTTAGAGATTTAACTGACGAAGAAGTTGCGAAACTCAGAGATGTAATAGATAAAGAATATGTTGTGGAAGGCGATGTAAGAAGAACGGTTTCCTTAAACATCAAGCGTCTCATGGAAATTGGCTGCTACAGAGGCAGGAGACATAAGATGGGTTTGCCGGTAAGAGGTCAGAGAACAAAGACCAATGCGAGAACCCGTAAAGGCCCTGCCAAGACAGTTGCAGGCAAGAAGAAGTAAGGGGGTTGATGATCAATGGCAGTAAAGACAGCACGAAAAGGTGTTAGAGGTAAGAAGAGAGAGCGTAAGAACATTGAGCGCGGACAGGCGCACATCCGTTCCAGCTTTAATAATACAATTGTTACCATTACGGATACAGCCGGTAACACCATATCTTGGGCCAGCGCAGGCGGCCTTGGCTTCAGAGGTTCCAAAAAGAATACTCCTTTTGCAGCTCAGTCTGCAGCAGATACTGCAGCAAAAGCAGCAATGGAGCATGGACTTCGCAATGTTGAGGTCTATGTAAGAGGTCCCGGAGCAGGCAGAGAAGCTGCGATTCGGGCATTGCAGGCAGCAGGTCTGGAGGTCAGCCTTATCAAGGATGAAACTCCTGTTCCGCATAATGGCTGCAGACCGCCTAAGAGAAGAAGAGTATAAATTTGGAGGTGTATAGTAATGGCAAGATATACTGACGCATCCTGCAGACTCTGCAGAAGAGAGGGCGAGAAGCTGTTCTTGAAGGGCTCTAGATGCTATAGTGATAAATGTGCGGTTTCCAGAAGATCGTATGCTCCGGGACAGCACGGACAGGCTAGAAAAAAACAGTCTGAATACAGCCTGCAGCTTCGTGAGAAGCAGAAGGCAAAGAGATATTACGGAATACTGGAGAGTCAGTTCCACAAGTATTTTGAAATGGCCAGTAAGCAAAAGGGTGTAACCGGTGAGGAGCTTCTGTCTTTGCTGGAGAGAAGACTTGACAATGTAGTTTACCGTATGGGATTGGGGACCTCAAGAGCAGAAGCGAGACAGCTGGTTACCCATGGACATTTTACAGTAAATGGAAAGCGTGTTAATATTCCTTCTTATATTGTGGCGACAGGAGACGAAATTGCGCTGTGTGAGAAAAGCAGATCCAGTGCCAGAATAGAATCTATTTTGGATACCACAGGCGGCAGAGTGATTCCTGAGTGGATTGACTTTGATGGTGATAAGCTGTCCGCTAAGGTTGTAAAACTTCCTTGCAGAGCAGATATTGACTTCCCGATTGAAGAGCATCTTATTGTTGAGTTGTACAGCAAATAATGCGGCTTGACAAAATATAAGGAGGGTTTAAAATGAGCGAAATCGAAAGACCGAGAATTGAATGTGTGTCAGCCGCAGAAGACGGAACCTACGGTAAGTTTGTAGTAGAGCCGTTGGAAAGAGGCTATGGGATTACTTTAGGTAATTCTCTGAGAAGAATTTTGCTTTCGTCACTTCCGGGTGCTGCTGTTACTACAATTAAGGTTGATGGAGCCCGCCATGAGTTTTCCACTCTCCCCGGTGTTGTAGAAGATGTAACAGAGATTATACTTAATATTAAGGCTATTGCATTTAAGCTGTTTTCTGATGAACAGAAAACAGTAACGCTCAGTGTAAAGGACAGAGGCACTGTTACTGCAGGAGATATTGTTCACGACAGTGATGTGGAGGTTCTCAATCCAGATCAGTATATCTGTACGTTAAACGGAGACGGAGAGCTGGAAATTGAGATGACCGTAGGGGCCGGCGTAGGCTGGAGATCTGCGGACAAAAATAAAGAGCCTAATATGCCTGTGGGAATTATTCCGGTAGATTCGATCTTTACTCCTGTAAAGAAAGTGAATTATGTAGTGGAGAATACCCGTGTTGGGAACGTTACCGATTACGACAAGCTGTCTTTGGAGGTATGGACCAACGGCGGTGTGACGCCTGAGGAGGCGATCAGCTACAGTGCAAAAATTTTGACAGAACAGCTCAGTTTGTTTGTCAACCTCACAGCAGAGGATTCTGTGCCTGAAATATCGGCGGAGAAGGATACTGGCAAAAAGGAAAAGGTTCTGGATATGAATATTGAGGAGCTTGACCTTTCTGTTCGATCGTATAACTGCTTGAAGAGAGCCGGTGTCAATACCGTAGAGGATCTGGTATGCAAGAGTGAGGACGAGATGATGAAGGTACGTAACTTGGGCAAGAAATCGCTGGAGGAAGTTCTTCAGAAGCTGGAGTCTATGGGCCTTAATTTAAAGAATTTGGACGAATAATATTAGGGAGGTTTTAAAATGGGATACAGAAAACTTGGACGCCCTGCGAATCAGAGAAAAGCCATGCTCAAAGGTCTCGTAACTTCTCTTCTTCAGCACGGTTCTATTGTAACAACAGAAACACGAGCGAAAGAAGTACAGAGTATCGCAGAAAGACTGATTGGCCTGGCGGTCAGAGAAGCAAATAATTATACAACAAAGCAGGTTACCTTCAGTGCTACTAAGCGCGACAGCAAGGGTAAGGCAGTTACTAAGGTTGTCAC
>CABQMV010000041.1 GCA_902465325.1 uncultured Oscillospiraceae bacterium | reverse complement strand
GCCGTTGCGGCCATAACAATATTGGATAGGATGGAAGGGGAAGGAAAACTATGAAAGAAGAACTGACAAACTTAAGGCAGCAGATGAATGACACAGATAATCAGCTGGTAGCGCTCTTTACACGGCGAATGGAGATTGCCGGTGAAATTGCTTCGTATAAGGCGGAAAATGACCTGCCGGTTTTTGATAAGCTGAGAGAGCGGGAGATTATGGGACGGCTCACCGAAAATCAGAGTGAGGAGATGGCCATGTATACGAAGCTGCTGTATACGACCCTGTTTGATTTGAGCCGCTCCTACCAGAGCCGCCGTTTGTATAAGGATTCCCGGCTGGTAGAGAAGGTTCGGACGGCAAGGGAAAATACGCCGAAGGAATTTACCAAGCAGGCTGTGGTGGCCTGTCAGGGAACGGAAGGGGCTTATTCGCAGCTTGCCTGTGACCGGCTTTTTGCCCGTCCCTCTATTATGTATATGAGCAGCTTCCAGGGCGTGTTTCAGGCAGTAGAAAAGAATCTCTGCCGCTATGGGATTCTTCCTATTGAAAACAGTGTTCACGGGTCTGTTACAGAAGTATATGATCTGATGAAAAAATATAACTTTTATATTGCCAGACAGGTCAAGATCCTGGTGAGTCATGCTCTGTTGACCAGAGGACGGAAATCACTGTCCCAAATCAGAGAGATTTATTCCCATGAGCAGGCCATTGGACAGTGCAGTGATTTTCTGGCAAAGCATCCGGAAATCAAGGTCAATATTGTTGAGAATACAGCAGTTGCTGCGAAGATGGTGGCGGATTCCTCCAGGGATGATGTGGCGGCCATTTCTTCACAGAACTGTGCAGACCTGTACGGCCTTACGGTACTTAGCGATGAAATACAAAACAGTGCCAATAATTATACCCGTTTTATTTGCATTTCTAAGGAGCTGGAGATTTACCCCGGCGCGAATAAAATGAGTCTGATGTTCACACTAGATCACAGACCGGGCTCCCTGTACAACCTGATATCCAAATTTTCAGCGCTGGGACTGAATCTTACCAAGCTGGAAAGCCGTCCTATACCGGGAAAGGATTTTGAATTTATGTTCTATTTTGATCTGGAGGCCTCTGTGTACTCGGAGGATGTGCTGAGCCTTTTATCAGAGCTGGAGCACGGACAGGATCAATTTGTATATTTAGGCAGCTATTTGGAGATGTAAGCTATGGAATACGGATTGATTGGGAAAACGCTGGTTCACAGCTATTCTAAAGAGATTCACGGTCTGATAGGAGACTATGAGTACCAGCTTGTGAGCCTTGCTCCTGAGAAATTAGACCGGTTTATGACAGAGCGGCTTTTTAAGGGCATTAATGTAACCATTCCCTATAAACAAGCTGTTATTCCGTATTGTCAGGAAATTTCGGACAGGGCCGGGAGGATTGGAAGTGTCAATACTGTTGTAAACAGGGACGGCGTACTTTGGGGCTATAACACCGACTATGACGGCTTCCTCTATATGGCTGGGCGGGCAGGGATTTCCTTTACCGGCGCCAAGGTTTTAATTCTGGGCAGCGGTGGGACCCGGCTGACCGCTCAGGCTGCGGCAGAGGAAGAGGGCGCAGCTTCTGTTACTGTGGTTTCCCGAAAAGGTCCAGTTACCTATGACCAGTTGTCCTCCTACTATCATTACGATATTCTTATTAATACTACGCCGGTGGGGATGTATCCGCATACAGAGGACTGTCCTGTGGAGCTGGAACGGTTTACTAATTTAAGGGGTGTTCTGGATGTGATTTATAACCCTCTGGAGACCTGTCTGGTGAAGAGCGCCGGCCAGCTGGGGATCCCTGCGGCAAACGGACTGTATATGCTGGTGGTGCAGGCAGTAAAGGCACATGAACTTTTTTTTCAAAAAACACTGCCGGAAGATATGTATGAGAATATATATCGGGCATTCCTAAAGAACATGAGGATGCGCCATTGACCGAACCTCTGGATTGATATATTATTAACAGCGTGCGGGCTTTGCTCCGCATGACAGAACAACCAGGGAGGTTAGAAATGGATCAGCCTTTTGACTATTCAGTGCTTGATACAATTATTGAGGAACATCCGTCGGAATCTATCATTGCTATTTTACAGAGCATTCAGGAGTACTATCGCTATCTGCCTTTGGAAATTTTTCCGTATCTGGCCCAGAAATTGGGTACAAGCCAGGCAAGAATTTATAGTGTAGCTACTTTTTATGAGAATTTTTCACTTACCCCTAAAGGAAAATATGTAATTAAAGTCTGTGACGGTACCGCCTGTCATGTACGGAAATCTATTCCTATATTGGAACGGCTCAGAGAGACACTGGGACTTTCAGAGGAGAAGAGTACCACAGACGACCGGCTTTTTACTGTAGAGACAGTTTCTTGTCTGGGCGCCTGCGGCTTGGCGCCGGTAATCACTGTGAATGATAAGGTTTATCCTGCTATGACGTCGGAGAAGGCGGAGGCCTTACTGAAAGAGCTGGAGGAGGCGAGTGCAGAATGAAGCTGACATGCAGAGAGAATTTAATTCAGGCCAGGGAGGCTTATGGAAAGGCTTTTCGCATCCAGCAGAAGCAAATTCTGGTTTGTGCCGGTACAGGCTGTGTAGCAGGCGGCTCAGTTGCTATCTATCAGGAGTTTATCAGAATTCTTCAGGAAAAAGGAATTTCCTGCTCTGTGCGGCTTACAAAAGATCCTCACGGACCTTCTGTGGGAGTAAAGAAAAGCGGGTGCCACGGCTTTTGTGAAATGGGGCCGCTGGTACGGATTGAACCCTTTGGGTATTTATATACAAAGGTACAGATTTCCGACTGCCTGGAGATTGTAGAAACTACAATAGAAAAAGACGATTATGTAGATAGACTGGCCTATAAAAAGGACGGTGTGATTTACAGGGAACAGAGTGAAATCCCGTTTTATAAAAAGCAGACCCGCCGGGTGCTGGAGCACTGCGGACACATAGATGCCAATTCCATTGAGGAGTATTTGGCGATAGGCGGATATCAGGCGGTGGAGAAAGCCCTGTTTGATATGTCCTCTGAGGAGATTCTTTCAGAGGTAACGGATTCCGGACTCAGGGGAAGAGGCGGCGGCGGTTTTCCTGCAGGCCGGAAGTGGACTCAGGTGGCCCGTCAGAAGGATCCTATTAAATATATCGTCTGTAACGGAGACGAGGGCGATCCCGGTGCCTTTATGGACAGAAGCATCATGGAGGGCGATCCCCACAGGATGCTGGAGGGAATGATTATCGCCGGTATTGCTACAGGGGCCCATGAGGGGTATATCTATGTACGGGCCGAATATCCTCTGGCGGTAGAGCGGTTAAAATCGGCCATTTCACAGGCAGAAGAGTTTGGCCTGCTGGGAGAGAAAATTCTGGGCTCAGATTTTGATTTTACTTTACATATTAATAGAGGTGCAGGCGCCTTTGTATGCGGAGAGGGGTCTGCCCTGACAGCTTCTATTGAGGGCCGGCGGGGAATGCCTCGGGTAAAGCCGCCCAGAACGGTAGAGCATGGATTATATGATAAACCGACTGTTTTAAATAATGTAGAGACCTTTGCGAATATTCCGCAGATTATCAATCGGGGCGCTGCTGTTTTCAGGAAGCTGGGGACGGAAAAGTCGCCTGGTACCAAGGCCTTTGCGCTGACTGGAAATATTGCCAATACGGGACTGATCGAGGTGCCTATGGGCACTTCTCTGAGAGAGATTATATTTGATATTGGCGGCGGTATGAAAGGAGACGGCGAATTTAAAGCCGTTCAGATCGGAGGTCCCTCCGGCGGCTGTCTGGTTACGCCTAATCTGGATATGCCTCTGGATTTTGATTCGTTGAAGAAGGTAGGCGCTATGATTGGCTCCGGCGGACTTGTGGTCATGGACGGCCATACCTGTATGGTAGAAGTGGCCAGGTTCTTTATGAATTTTACCCAGAATGAATCCTGCGGAAAGTGTGTCCCCTGCCGAGAAGGAACCAAGCGTATGCTAGAGATTTTGGAGCGAATTGTGGCCGGAAACGGTCGGGAGGGAGACATTGAGCTGCTGCTGGAGCTGGCGGATACAATTTCCTCTACGGCGCTGTGCGGTCTGGGCAAGACTGCTGCTCTGCCGGTGGTGTCTACTATTAAGAGCTTCCGGGAGGAATACGAAGCGCATATTACAGAGAAAAGATGTCCTGCCGGCGGCTGCAAGAAGCTGGTTACCTATGAAATTGACCCGGCTCTGTGCAGAGGCTGCTCCAAGTGTGCCCGGGGCTGTCCTGTGAACGCCATCAGCGGAGAGATAAAGAAGCCCTTTGTAATTGATGCTGCTCAGTGTATTAAATGCGGCGCCTGTGTCAGCGCCTGCAGCTTCCATGCAGTAAAGGAGGTATAGGCCATGACCGATAAAATAATGATGATAGACGATATCCCCGTTATGATTGAAGGGGAGAAAAATCTGCTGGAACTTATACGGAAAGCAGGGATTGAGCTGCCTACTTTCTGCTACTATACAGAGCTTTCTGTATACGGCGCCTGCCGCATGTGTATGGTAGAGAACCAGAAGGGCGGAATGGAAGCGGCCTGTTCTACGCCGCCTAGAGATGGCATGGTGATTTATACCAATACTCCCAAGCTGCGTAAGTACCGGAAAATGATTTTGGAGCTTTTGCTGTCCAATCACTGCAGGGACTGTACCACCTGCGATAAAAATGGCAAGTGCCGTCTTCAGGAGCTGGCGGCCCGGTTTGATATTCATAAGATCCGTTTTGAAAATACAGCTTCTAAGCCCTGTCTGGACGATTCCTCTCTGTGTATTACCAGAGACGCCAATAAATGTATTCTGTGCGGGGACTGTGTGCGTATGTGCAATGAGGTACAGAATGTAGGAGCTATTGATTTTGCCTTCCGCGGCTCAAAAATGAAGGTGAGTACTGCCTTCGGCAAACCTATTGCGGAATCAAACTGTGTAGGCTGCGGGCAGTGTGCCGCCGTGTGTCCTACCGGCGCGATCATTGTAAAAAATGACGCCCATAAGCTTTGGTACGATTTAAATAAAAAAGATACCACTGTTATTGCCCAGATTGCCCCCGCTGTTCGGGTGGCCGTAGCAAAGGCCTTTGACTATCAGGGAGAGGATATTATGGGAAAGATCGTAGCTGCTCTGCGGCGGGTAGGCTTTGCCTATATATTTGACACTGCTACAGGAGCCGATTTGACAGTGCTGGAGGAGGCCAACGAATTTTTGGAGCGCTTAGAAGCCGGGGAGAAATTACCTTTGTTTACCTCCTGCTGCCCGGCCTGGGTAAAATTCTGTGAAAATAAATATCCGGAGCTGCTGCCCAACATTTCTACCTGCCGTTCGCCTATGCAGATGTTTGCTTCTGTAATCCGGGAGCAGTACAAGAGCTTTCCCGGTAAAGTTATTCATGTAGCGGTCATGCCATGCTCAGCGAAGAAATTTGAGGCGGCCAGAGATGAATTTAAGGATCGAAACGGCAACCCCATGGTGGATTATGTGATTTCTACTCAGGAGCTTATTCAGATGATTCAAGAGGCAGGCATTGTATTTAAAGACCTGGCTCCTGAAAGTGTGGATATGCCCTTTGCAACCATTTCCGGTGCCGGTGTGATTTTCGGAGTAACCGGCGGCGTGACAGAGGCTGTTCTGCGCCGGGTTACCACAGATAAATCCCAGGGTATGCTGAGACAAATTGCTATGACCGGTGTCAGAGGTCTTGACGGGGTAAAGGAGTTTCGTGTACCATATGGAGACAGAGAGCTCCGGATTGCTGTTGTTTCGGGCCTGGCCAATGCCGATCGGCTGATCCAGAGAGTAAAGGCGGGAGAGTCCTATGACCTGATAGAGGTTATGTCCTGCCCCGGCGGCTGTATTAACGGTGCGGGTCAGCCCTTTGCTACGCCCCAGCGCCGTAAGGAGCGGAGTCAGGAGCTTTACAATTCTGACCGTATGTGTCCTATGAAGCGCAGCGAAGAGAATATGCTGATGATGTCTCTGTACAGCGGTATTTTAAAAGGGAAAGTACATGAGCTTCTGCATGTGGACTATGTAAAGAACAAGGAGTGAGAGAAATGGAGATTAAGGTCTGTATAGGCAGTTCCTGTCATTTGAGAGGTTCCTATAATTTGATTAATACACTGCAGCAGCTTTTAGAGAAAGACGGCAAGTCAGACAAAGTAGAACTGAAGGGCGTTTTTTGTCTGGGCCATTGCTCCGAGTCGGTTTCTGTTATGGTGGACGGAGAGTATTACGGTGTTATGCCTACGGATACAAAAACATTCTATCAGACAGCTGTAAAGCCGAAACTGGAGAGCTGAAGAAAAAGTGCGGGAGAGGCCAGATAGGGCTTCTCCCGCTGTTTGTTTTATTAAAAGCTATTTACAAAGTCTGTGATATTATCCTGAAACAGATCGAGACGGAAGTTTTCATCCTCCTGGTTCCCAATATATGCATACAGAAGCTTTGTTCCTGTACCACCTATAATCATTTTGTAGGCAGTATCTTCCCTAAGCGGGTAAATTTTAATATACAGTCCGCTGCCGGTTTCAATCCCTGCGTAGTTTTCTAAGTCCTTCCAGGTCAGACGGCTGCCTTTCTCTGCTATTGCGGGAAGGTCCCGGACAGAAAGAATTCTGACGGAGTCAAAGATCCCAAAGTCCAGTGTTTCAAAGGGGATATTTGTTCTGTCCGACAGGTCGCTGGAGAGGAAATACCACATGACATCCTGATAGGTCAGCGCTAAGCTGTCTGTAAGAACATATTGTACCCCTTCTTTTTCCTGTCCATGGAGCTTTCCGGTGAGTTTTCTCAAATAGCGGTAAGGCCTATCTGCTTTATTGGAGGAGTCAGAGGAGAATTTATGATAGGTGCCCTCATGAAAAAAGAGATCGGTAAATACAACCTCATTTTCTAAGAAAAAGACTTCTCTCATGCAGGTTTCTTTTCCTCCTTCTGCTTCCTGTATAAAGGTCTCCCATATCCGGTAGCTGTCTTCCCGATAGGGAGAGCCGTCCTCTGTAATGACATAGCAGCCATCTGAATCCGCCTGCTCCGGTGTGTAGTTTTGTGCGTCAGAGGGAAAGCCGGCGTATTTTCCGTTTTCATCCAGTGTAAAGTGCAGCGCCTTTTTTTGATAGGAGGGAGTGTCTGCTGCCTTGCAGCCCCAGAGCAAAAATACGGCCAGAGCACATATCATTATACTAATTTTTTTTATCATGAAAACCAACCTCCTTATAAAATATAGACTATCACAATAGTCTAAAACCGTCAAGCTGTCAGAAGTCATCTGTATGTAAAAAATCATACCTATTATTTTGATTTAACGGAATTTGAGTGTAAAATTCTAATATTTTTCAGGAAATTCTCCTCTGTTTAGTGTAAAAATTAGAATATTTTTGGAAAAAAGTTGCTTTTTCATACCCCAATATTGCTTTTTGAGTATTTTAGGTGTGATTTTTACACTCAAAAATACGTAAACGTAAAATTTAAGTATGAATTTCTGTAGAACAAATGCAGCGCGGCTACTGTGGAAGCGGCAGACGGCGAAGCCTATTCCTTGACATCCCATGGGGAGACCCATATAATATATGTAAAATATTTGCAAAGGAGTTGTCATCATGTCAAGAGTATATAATTTTTCAGCAGGTCCCTCTGTGCTGCCTGAAGAAGTTCTGAGAAAAGCAGCCGATGAAATGCTGGATTATCAGGGCAGCGGACAGTCTGTTATGGAAATGTCTCATAGATCTAAAGTTTTTGAGGAAATTATTGGGGGCGCGGAGACTTTGCTTCGAGAGCTTATGGGGATTCCCGATGATTACAAAGTACTTTTTCTACAAGGCGGAGCTTGGTCTCAGTTTGCTATGGTTCCCCTTAACCTGATGAATGGGAGCGGCAAAGCGGATTTTGTACTGACCGGACAGTGGGCTACCAAGGCATGGCAGGAGGCTTCCCGGTACGGAGAAACAAAGGTAATCGCTTCTTCTAAGGATAAGACCTTTTCCTACATACCAAAGTTGGATCCGGAGACCTTTACCAAGGATGCGGACTATTTTCATATTTGCATGAACAATACCATATACGGTACAAAATATCACACATTGCCTGATACAGGAAAGGTGCCGTTGGTGGCGGATATTTCCTCCTGTATTCTTTCCGAACCTATTGATGTAAGCAGATTTGGCCTGCTGTTTGCCGGAGCGCAGAAAAATATTGCGCCGGCGGGACTGACGCTGGTAATTGTAAGAGAGGACCTGATTGGAAATGCCAGGGACATTACGCCGACCATGTTTAATTATAAAACCCATGCGGATGCAAATTCTCTGTTCAATACACCGCCCTGCTATACCATTTACATATGTAAGCTGGTACTGGAATGGATTAAAAATACCATCGGCGGTGTGGCAAAAATGAAAGAACGCAATGAGACCAAGGCAAAAATTCTCTATGGCTATCTGGATTCCTCCTCTCTGTTTAAAGGCACAGTAGTACCGGAGGACCGTTCTCTTATGAATGTGCCGTTTATCACAGGAAGTGAAGAGAAGGATGCTGCCTTTGTAAAGGCTGCGGCAGATGCAGGCTTTGTAAATCTGAAGGGACACCGCAGTGTGGGTGGAATGAGAGCGTCGATCTACAATGCAATGCCTATAGAGGGTATACAGGCGCTAGTTGCGTTTATGAAAGAATTTGAAGAGGAAAACGGCTGATGTACAGAATACAGACATTGAATAAAATTTCTTCCAAAGGACTGTCCTGCTTTCCTGAGACAAAATACGCTTATGGAGATCAGCTTGAAAATCCGGATGCGATATTGGTCCGCTCTGCTTCCCTGCACGAAATGGAATTTGGAGACAATTTAAAGGCCATAGCCAGAGCAGGAGCCGGGGTGAATAACATTCCCGTTGAAGCATGTGCGGAAAAGGGAATTGTAGTATTTAATACGCCGGGAGCCAATGCGAATGCTGTGAAGGAGCTGGTGCTGGCGGCTATGCTGATCAGTTCCCGAAAAATTCCTCAGGCTATAGAATGGGTCGGTACTCTGAAGGGACAGGGCGATGCGATTGGCAAAATGGTAGAGAAAAATAAGTCCCGTTTTGCCGGTCCGGAATTGGCCGGGAAGAAACTGGGGGTTATTGGGTTGGGGGCTATAGGTGTTCTAGTAGCCAATGCCGCCAGCCATTTAGGGATGGAAGTATACGGCTACGATCCATATCTTTCCGTAGAATCTGCCTGGCACCTTTCTCATTCTGTACACCATGCGGAAACTCTAAAGGAGATTTTTACTGAGTGTGACTATATTACTGTCCATGTCCCCCTTACGCCGGAGACGAAAAACAGCGTAGACCGGGAGGCTCTGAGCATGATGAAGGAGGGCGCGAGACTCTATAATTTTGCTCGGGACGGTTTAGTTGATAACGATGCGGTATTGGAGGCCCTGGCCTCTGGTAAGCTTGCCGCTTATGTGACGGACTTGCCTACCGAGAAACTGATTGGCGCGGAAGGGGTCATTGCCGTACCGCATTTAGGCGCATCTACACCGGAATCCGAGGAGAACTGCGCCAGCATGGCTGCCGCGGAGCTGATAGATTTTTTTGAAAATGGAAATATCAGGCACTCTGTTAATTTCCCGGCGGTCGTAGTACCCAGGGAAACAGACTGCCGTGTCTGTGTCATTCACAGAAATGTGCCCAATATGCTGTCTCAGATTTCCGGCGTTTTCTCTGCCATGGAGCACAACATTGAGAATATGACCAATAAATCTAAAAACGAGTATGCGTATACCGTTCTGGATATCCGGGAATCGGATTTTCGGCAGGATTATACAGAGCAGCTGAAAAAGATTGAAGGTGTAATCCGTGTGAGGGTAATCCGATAACCTAAGTAATCGGTTTCCCCTGTGTATATTTTAATTTTCAGATCCGTTTTGCACAGAAAAATTGTAAAATGGGTCTTTTTTTTGCGAAATCGTGCATAATAAAAGCAGACGGTGTTGACTGCCGGAAAATACAGAGGGAAAGGATATGACCAACATGAAAAAATTTAAATATACTATCACAGACGAATTGGGGATTCATGCGAGACCGGCCGGTCTGCTGGTAAAAGCAGCTTCTGGTTTTCAGTCGGAAATCACTTTAGAAAAAGAGGGGCGAAGCGCTTCTGCAAAAAAACTTTTTGCAATAATGTCTCTTGGCGCCAGAAAGGGAAGCGTCATTCAAGTGACTGTAGAAGGGCCTGATGAGGATACCGCGGCCGAGACGGTGAAACAGTTTTTAGAGGAGAATCTTTAATGGTTACCTTGCGGGGAAAAGGCGTCTATTCCGCCATTGCCAGAGGTAAGCTCTATCGGTACAGAAAGGATTGCTCCGCTGTTAAGCGGTATTCTATTGCAGATCCCCAGGCAGAATTTCGGCGTTTTACCGCTGCAAAGGAGGCGGCCGGGGCGCAGCTTTCTGTACTTTATGAAAGGGCGCTGCAAGAGGTAGGACAAGTAAATGCACAGATTTTTGAGGTCCATCAGATGATGCTGGAGGACCCGGATTATTGTGACAGTATAAGAAATATAATTGAAACCCAACGTATCAATGCAGAGTATGCGGTACTGACGACTTCTGAGAATTTTTCACGCATGTTTGCCGAGATGGAGGATCCTTATATGCAGGCCAGGGCCGCTGATGTTACCGATATTTCCAATCGAATACTGGCCTGTCTGACAGGCAGGGGCGGAAGTGGATTTCATCCGGAAACGCCGGTTATTTTAGTGGCAGAGGATTTATCGCCCAGTGAAACCGTTCAGTTTGATAAATCGAAAATTTTGGCCTTTGTGCTAATGAAGGGATCAGAGAACTCTCATACCGCTATACTGGCCCGTACTATGGGAATCCCGGCAGTCGTCAATACCGGACTGATTTCAGAAGAGGCGATACAAGACGGCAAAGAGGCCATTGTAGACGGAAGTGAGGGCCTTGTAATTCTTGAGCCGGATGCCCAGTGTGTAGAACAGTACAATGCTAAAATCCGAGAGCGGCAGGAGGCTCTCAGACGGAAACAGGCTCTGAAGGGACTGCCCAATGAGACCCACGACGGGAGAAGAATTGATATTTTCGCCAATATAGGAGATCCTTCCGACATTGGCTATGTACTGGACAATGATGCAGGGGGCATTGGACTGTTCCGAAGCGAGTTCCTGTTTCTGGGCAGCGCGGATTATCCTACAGAGGAAGAGCAGTTCCGGGCTTATCGGGATGTAGCTCAGCAAATGGGCGGCAAAAAAGTTGTAATCCGCACACTTGACATAGGAGCGGATAAAAGGATAGACTATTTTGGACTGCCTCAGGAGGAGAACCCTGCCATGGGATTTCGTGCAATCCGGATTTGTCTTGCAAGAAGAGAGCTTTTTATTACTCAGCTGAGAGCTCTTTACCGTGCCTCTGCCTTTGGAAATATCAGTATTATGTTTCCAATGATTATTTCCCTGGATGAGGTACTGGAAATTAAAAAAATTGCGGCAAAGGTCAGAGCGGATTTGAGAGAGGAAGGAATTCCCTTTAATGAATTGACGGAGCTGGGAATTATGGTTGAAACCCCGGCTGCAGCTCTGATTAGTGATGAACTGGCCCGAGAGGTGGATTTTTTTAGTGTAGGGACCAATGACCTTTCTCAGTATACGCTGGCCATAGACCGGCAGAATGAAGCGCTGGCTGCTTTTTTTCAGCCTCGCCACAGAGCTGTGCTGCGACTTATTGAAATGACAGTAAAAAGTGCTCATACCCATGGAATTTGGGTTGGAATCTGCGGAGAGCTGGGGGCAGATACAGACCTTACAGAAACCTTTTTAAATATGGGAATTGATGAGCTGTCTGTTTCTCCTCCAAAAGTACTGGCAGTCAGGGAAAAGGTAAGATCTTTATAAAACCGCTTATTATACGAAAGGAATCGTAAAATGAAACAGGTAAAATTGATTGCTACTGATTTAGACGGAACACTGCTGGGAGAGGGCAACGATGTATCTCAGAGGAATTTAGCTGCACTTACCAGGGCGGCCCAGGCCGGTATTTCTCTGGTCATTGCTACCGGCAGGAATTACTCAGAGATTCCTGACCGTGTGCTGGCGCTCCCCGTCCGGTATTTTATTACAGCGAACGGGGGATATGTATATGACAGAGAAAAGGATCAGGTAATTTGCTCTCGCTGCCTCACTTTGGAGCAGGCTGTCTATGTAATATCCATAGGAAAAGAGTTTGGCGGATACTCTATGTTTTATATCAACAGAAACGTATATACCTCGTCCAATTTCAGCGAATACATGGCTGCCCTGCCTCAGCGAAGTGTATATGAAGTACTGGCGAGGCGCTACATACCTTGCGACGATATTGCGCGGGAGCCCGGCGCAGACGCTTATATCCAGAAGGTTGTTCTGTTTTTCCAAAAGGAAAATAAAAGACGGCAGGCGCTGGAGGCTGTCCAGAGCAGAGACTGCCGGGCTGGAGAATTCGAGATTAGTTCTTCTTATCTGAGCAATGTAGAGATTAACCCAAGAGGGGTCAACAAGGGCGTAGGACTAAAGGAAATTATGCGGATTATGAATATTGCAGAATCGGAGGCTGCGGCCATCGGCGACAGCGGAAATGATAGAAAAATGCTGGAACTGGTAGGCCACTCCTATGCAGTGGCTAATGCGGTGCCGGAAATTAAAGCCTGTGTAGGACCGGACCGGATTTTGTCCTCTAATGTGGAACATGGAGTGGCCTACCTGATTGACAGGCTGCTGGAAGAATAAGCTTTATAAAAGGGGATACAGCTCCTGTAACTGGCAAAGGCTGCTGACGGCGGTAATCGGTACAATTTGAATATCATACTGCAGGATTCTCTCCAGCAGAAGTGTTTGAAGGGAATTTTCGGCACCTTCAGCGTTTTTTATAAGATTTGTATATAGTTAATTGTTGTGACAATTGTCATGGAGGGCTGCCTGGGCCTGTGTTAATGTTCCGGCAGCTTTTTTTGCCAGATAACCTCCGGCCGTGATGTGATAGGGGACGAAGGACATACCAGTTTTTCGGAACAGCGGAAATTCCAGCTGATCAGTAAATTTTACCAGGGTAGGGTCTCCAGAGACGTGTGCAGGATTTTCGCGAAGAGGGCTCCACTGATTGGAAACGGCAGAAAATCCCTGAATGCCGGAGCGTTTTGCATATTTCCAGGCGGCTGCCAGCCGTTCCGCTTTATAGTTGGAGGCACCGTAGTATATCGATAGGCTCGCTGATTAGTCCAATATCCAGGAGACCTCTTTCAATATTATCTCGGATATTGCCTGCATTTCCGCTGTAGAATTCGTAGCATACAAGGGGATGAATTTTATGGAATTTGGCGATGCAGTCAGTCAGATATCTGGTAGACAGAAATTCTCCGCTTCCAATTGTTATGATGCCTTCAAGATTTTCGTCTTTGTATAAAAAGTTACGCTTAGTCTTGTCTGCCAAGGTAAGGATTTCCTGCGCCCGGCGTTTTAGTATCATACCGTCTTCTGTTAAATAAATGCTGTGATTGCTCCGCACAAACAGTTTTACGCCAAGCTCCTGCTCATGCTGAGCAATTTGGCGAGACAGGGTATTCAGCACTTTCACCCGGTAGCCGCTGCGGACAAGGAGCTGGCCCACCTCACCGATCAGGCTGCCCTTGGGGTCGGTTATCACAAATGAGGTCGGGTAGTCCTTGGACACGCATTGCATCAGGTTGGGCTTCACAAAAAATCTCGTCTTGCCGGAGCCGGAACCGCCGATTACCAGAACATTTTTATTCCTTGCGGTTTTGGGGTCTTTAGGCCGGTTGTTCATGGTAAGCCGTTCTGTCTGCGTCAGCAGAATGTTGTTGTCAAAGTTGGGGTCGATGTACGGGGCAATGTCTTTGGCCGTCCCCCAACGGGCGCTGCCGTATTCCTCGCCCTTGCGGTATTTCTTGGCGTTCTTGCTTTTGCAGTACACCATGAGCCGCAGGGCGGCGGCACCGGCGACGCCGATCAGCAGGTCAAAAGGGTGGAAGCTGGGGGCGGCGTTTGCAAAGGCCGCCGAACAGCCGTCCATGAAGTGCAGCAGCTTTTCCGACAAGTCCACGCCTGCCGCCAGCCGGTATGCCTGCCCCAGCTTCCCGAACAGGTAAACGAAAATCAGGTACGGGAGATTGGACAGGATCAGTTTTTTTACCTCTGGTTTCACAGTGACAGCCCCCTTTCCTTGACTTTCTCCTTGGCCCGCTGCTGCGTCTTGGCCGCAGCCTTTTGTTTCAGGGCAGATAGGGTCTTTCGGATTGATGGCCGTTCCTCCCGGCTTAACTTCTTGGCCGTGAACTCCTTGAACGCCTGTTCCAGATTGTCGGCCTGCTTGGTCTTGAAAATCACGATATAGCGCGGCGGGTGGGTGGAACTGTCTTTCCGCAGCGTGTAGTCAATATCGTATTTCTTGGCGCAGGGCCGGAACAGGCCAATATTCGCGTCGGTGATCTCGATGTTGGAGAGGGCCGAACCGTCCTTTTTGAGCTGCCGCAGGCTTTGGTGGCCGTGGTGGGGCTTGGCTTTGCCCTTTTGCCGGGCGGCCAGAAATTTCTTCATGGCCGCCTGCAGCACTTGGCCGGTCAGCTTCCCGGTTTTCACCGCTAACGCTATGGTTTTCTGGTCTACTTCTTCCTGCAATCGCTATCCCTCCTTTCGCAGAAGCGCGGCGGTATGGTTAAGGTGGCACCGAAAGCCGCCGCAGGAAACAGAAAAGGGACAGCCGCTTT
>CABQMV010000040.1 GCA_902465325.1 uncultured Oscillospiraceae bacterium | reverse complement strand
TCCCTGGCCACTTCTGGTGGGAGATGCCAAAAAGGACATTGCCTGCCTGAGGACGTCCGACTATACTGCGTCTATGGTAGACGGAGAGCAAACGGTATTCAATATGATAAACGGCTGCTGCGGAAATATGCTGCTGTCAGGCCATATTGACTGCGCAGATGCGTTCAATATGAGACTTATTAAACAGGGAACTTCTTATTATAAGAAGATACAGCCGTGGATTGAGCAGTCCTTCCCGGTTTTTCCCATAGGACTTACACCCATTAACCGGAAGGCATTTACCGTTGTTGGACTTCAGGTTCCCTCTATAAATAAAATGCTGCTCTATGTATGGCGGACAGATGCGCCGGAGGCGGAGGTGGAAATTTCTCTGAGCCAATATTTTACCTGTATAAAGGATGTGAAAATTGGATATCCTGCGACTTTAGGCGGTGTTTCCTATGATGTGGACAGAGAAGCGTGTACCGTAAAGGTACATTTTACCAAAGAGAGGCAGGCGCGTTTGTTTGAGATTGACTACTTGCTGTAAATGAAATATACTAAAAAAGTAAAGAGGTGGAGTAAATATGGCATCGGAGAAAATTATCTATTTGACAGACGATTCCTTTGACCGGTTGATTGAAAAAAGTGAGCAGCCGGTATTTGTGGACTTTTGGGCCAACTGGTGCGGCCCATGCAGAGCGTTGGCGCCGGTTTTTGAAAGGCTCTCCCAGTCTCCGGAATATGAGGGAAAACTGACTTTTGCCAAAGTAGATATTGACCAGTGTCAGGAGGTCTCAAAGAAAATGAGAATTATGAGTATTCCGACTCTAATTCTGTTCCGGGAGGGCCTCTCTGCCGAAAAGCTGATAGGACTGCGTTCCGAGGAAGAGCTGCGGACGGTTCTGGACAAATACGTTCAGGAACCGGAGGAGACAGAGCCCCAGGAGGAAAGGGAGAAGACAAATGAGTGAGAACGTTGTATTTGCCGATGAAAAAAAGGGATATAATAAAGAGCAGGTAAACCGATATATTGAAGAACTGACGAAGCGGTATGAGACTGCCTTGTCCGAAAAAGACCGGGCCCTTGCCCAGCTCAAGGGCGAGCTGGAAAAATGCCGGAAATCACTGGGGGACATGGAATCGGAATACCAGAGTATGAAGGAGGACAAGGAGAGAATCGCTTCTGTCCTGATTGATGCACAGTCCCGGGCCGAGCAGCTTATAGCGGCAGCGAAGCAGGAGGCGGAGGAGGAAAAGGAACGTCTGATCCGGGAAGCGGATGACAAGAGAAATCTTGTGGTTGAAAGAAACAAAATGCTTCGGGAAATGAGAATTGATATCTGTAAGCTATTTGACGATATGAAGCAGACGATGCATGCTTCTTATGAGGGAATTTTGCAGACCATTGAGGAGGATCTCCAGAAATTTACAGAGGAGACCCAGCAGGTGAGCGATCAGTATCCAAAGGATGCGGGCGAGGAGGCGTAAGAGATGTCCAAATCACGGATGAAAAAGGAAGCGCTGAAAAAGGGCGCCGCAAGAATTGTATGTTTTATATTGGCGATGGCTATGGTGGCCAGTACATTTGTATATCTGCTGTATTATCTCTTACAGTAAGGAAGGTATAAAAGATGGCCGCTCTGGCTGTAAATTTTCAAAATGTTATAGAGTTTCTCTCTGGGTATCTGGGAATTGAGAGTTTTTGGGACATTATAAGGACACTGCTGGACATTGGCATTGTTGCTTTTTTGTTCTATAAGCTGATGCAGCTTTTGAGAGACTCCAGAGCGTGGCAGATTGTAAAAGGCGTTATTATTGTCCTGGTCATCTCAATTGTTTCGGATTTTGTAGGATTTACTACCATTTCTTATATTATCAATCTGATTTTACAGGTTCTTCCTATTTTAGTGGTGGTGATTTTTCAGCCGGAAATTCGGCGTGCGTTGGAAGGTATGGGAAAGGGAAAACTGAAAACCCTTCTCAAGGGGCATTCCGGCGGGCAGAGTACAGATACAGTTGTTGAGGAGGTTGTGGCCGCCGCGGTGGCCATGGGAAAGAATCGGGTAGGCGCTTTGATTATATTTGAGCGTGATACCAATTTAGGAGAGATTATCCGTACTGGGACAGTTGTGGATGCAGAGGTATCGTCTCAGCTTTTGCAGCTCATTTTTGTACCCAATACACCTCTTCATGACGGTGCGGTTATTATCAGGGCGAACAAGGTATATGCGGCGGCCTGCTTTTTGCCTTTGAGCGGAGACAGGACTCTCAGTAAAGAGCTGGGCACCAGACATCGGGCCGGCTTAGGGGTTACAGAAAATGCAGACTGTATTGGCGTTATTGTTTCTGAGGAAACCGGCCAGATTTCTGTTACCTGCAACGGACAGCTTACTAGAGGATTGACGGAGAAATCTCTCCGGATTTTTCTGCATGAGAATGTGGTGCAGGACGAGGGAAACAGCTTGAAGCGCAGATTTCGGCTGGGAAAGGGAGGTTCGAAATGACAGACAAACTTTCTGTACTTTTGAAGTCCAAATCCTTCTATATTGTATTATCTATATTGCTGGCAATCGGGGCATGGCTCTTGGTTGTAAGTTCTCAGAATCCGTCAGAGAGCCGTTCTCTGGAGGTACCCATTACCTTTGTAAACAGACAGGTCCTGTCTGAGAACGATTTGGTTGACAACAGTCCTACAACGCAGCCTACAAAGGTTACGGTAAAGGTATCGGGCAGTGAAACTTTTATTGAAAAGCTGCAGCCCAGCGATATTTATGTAGAGGTGGATTACAGTCAGGTTACAAAGCCGGGGGAGGTTACCGTTAAAATCAAAAAACCGGTGTGTGAGACGCTGGGAGTTACGGTAGATTCCTATTACCCTACGGAAATAGACTGTGTATACGACAAAAAGATTGAAAAATATATTGATGTTGCGGTGGATTGGAGCGAAGAGCTCATGGCCGATGGCATCACGATTATTGATACGGTTTCAGAGCCTGCCAGTATACTGGTTACGGGTTTTTCTATGCTGCTGGATCAAATTGATTCTGTCAGAGCCAATTTGGCGGACGCTGTTAAGCCGGGCAGCATTTCCCAGAGTGGAACGGCGAATCTGGTCTGCCGTTTTTACAATGCAGCGGGAGATGATATTTCCTATAACTTTGATACGGAAAAGGTGACGGTGCGGTATACCACCGGCAAGGTGGTGCCCGTCAAATATACAATTACCGGAAGTCCGGACCGGGATTATTATGTGGCTTCCCATACGCTGTCTGTTACCTCCTTGGTTCTTACGGGGGACGATGAAGCCGTCAGCCGGATTTCTTCTGTTGACTTGGGCAATATCAGTGTACAGGGAGCGAAGGAAACCTTTACCAGGACAGTCGCCATTGGGGACATGCTGCCGGAGGGTGTGGCGGCCTCTGGTGTGGACGCTATTGACGTAAGGGTGAATATAGAGCCCTATGCAGTAAAGGAATTGAATATCAGCGCCTCGAATTTGAAAAAGGTAGGTGAAAATGCGGACTACTCTTATACGTATACAATGAACAGTTCCCGTGTATCGGTAAAAGGGAGTTCTGCTTCTCTCAGCCGGCTGGAGGAAAATTCGCTCAGCTATTCTCTGGATGTAAACGGACGCTTCCCTGGTGTCTATGAGATGGAAATCAGATTCCATCTTCCGGACGGAGTACAGCTGCAGGGAAGATATACCTGCACTGTGCAAATTGAGAGTAAAAGGACTGCCCTGCCAAGCAGCTCCCCTACAGAGGCGCCTACTGCTTCGCCAACTATTCTGCCCCCGGAGCCCACTGCCACTACACCGGAAGAAAGTCCGGAGCCTTAATAGGGCTCATAATAACTGAGAAGCAGATCTACCAGACGGCCGTAGCTCTCTACGCCGTCTTCTATATTATTTGCCTGCAGATAGACGTTGTTCACAGAGTCGGAGATTCTTGCTACGGGAGTTTCAAATTGCTGCCAGAATTCGCTGGCGGCACTGATGTCTGTACGAAGCTGGTGGGACATATACTGCCAGGCATTGGTCCACAGCTCATAGTTTACGGTGTATAGAGCGTTAAGACAATTGACAACAGCCATATAGTAGCCGGAATATATAAAATAGGGATCGAATGTATTCATACAGGCAAGAAACGCAATGAAATTTGCCTCATCCTCTCGGGCAATTGCTCTCTGATGTGCCATTTCATGACAGATTGTAGAGGGAAGGGAGCTTTCCGGTGTCATGGTGTTGACGATAGGCTCCGGTACAATATAGGGAAAAATTCCCGTAATATTGGTATAACACATCCAAAGGGACAGCAGCGCAGGCTTGGCAGTGGTAAAGTATCCTTGGGCAAGACCATAGCTTCCTTCTATTTTACGGTAACCGTTTTGCGCAATTTCACACAGTTTTGAAAAGCTTCTGCTGTCTGTCACGCTGCCGTCCTCTTTCTCTGGCAGCTGATTCCTAACGGTATTGGCGTTTTCTATTAAGTACAGAGACAGGCGGTAAAGCTGGTGGGGCGAATATTCTTTTGTTTCCAGCCCCTCCTTTTGCGCTATGGTGTAGGCATTATAATTCAGCCCTCCTCCCCATATAAACAGGATCAGGGTGCATTGAGCCAGTGTCAGAAGCAGCATCGTAAATCGAAGAACCGGCATCCAGGGCCTCTTTTTTTTTCTTATAAAATTTTGGACGGTTTTTATTCCTGCTCGGAAAAAGAAAAACAGCAAAAATAGGACTGCTAAAAGCAGTAAAATTTCACCCAGGGAAAAGGGGACTATGGAAGCAAGCCATTTTCCGGGCATGGTTATTATGTTATACAGACCGTTGCTGTAGTATTTGGTAACCCATTGAGGATAATGCTCTGTAATTTTATATATCCCAACGGATATCAGAGTAAAAGCAGTGACGATGCAGAGGGCGATGATCAGGGCCCTGTTGGAGGGTGTTCTGAGACGGTAGCGCTTTTTTTTGCTGCTAATCTTTTTGCTTTTCATGCAGTTCTTTTTGCACAGGCTCCGGGACGGGAAGTGTCAGGGAGGCGTATTCCTCCACAAACCAGGGATTGCCCAGAAACCTTTTATTTTTAACCTTTCTTTTTTTTATTTTTACCAGTGTAATGGGGCGATAGATGCCTGCGCCGGGACAGCCTATGTATAAAGTCTTATATTTTCGCTTCAGGGATTTTTTACTGTCCTCTTTTATTGTAATCACATAGGGTTCGTCTGGTGTATAGCAGTTTTGAGGGGAAGCACCTTTAAAATAGGCCAGAGGAATATATCTGGATTTGCGCAGCGGCTCTTCCAATAATTTTTTGATTTCCTGTTCCTCCAGTGAATCTAGATGTCTTAAATAAGAGAGCATTTGGATTCCCAGCTCATTGTCTACTGCATAAATGCGCAGTGCTAATATAAAGAGCGCAGCGGCTCGTTCCGGAAGATTCAGAGTACTTTCTACGATGTTAAGAAAAACGTTATAATCCGTAGGCAGCTCGTGAAAAACAACCTCTGTAAATTTGTTTCGAGACATCCGGTATGCACGCTCCTTTTTCATCAATACAACTACCATATTATGATAATCGTATTGCTGGAGGATGTCAAACCTAAAATCTGGTTATAAAGGGCAGAAAATTGTAAAAGCCGGACAGGTCTGAGGTTGCAGCTTGAGACTTGTCCGGCGATCAAAAGGGGTGATTTGGCTTTTATGCCGTTTCAGGCAGCATAAGGATGTCGCCTTCGTATATCGTGGACTCTGTAAGTCCGTTTACTTCCTTTATTTCTGCAATGGCTTCCTTTCTATTGGTATTGGGATAGTACTGTCTGGCCAGGGACCAGAGAGAGTCGCCGCTTTCTATAGCAACAGGTGCATAGCAAACCGGCCGATCTTCGCCGCTTGCAAATACTGCGGTGGTAATGAGCAGAATAACCAGAGTGCAGATCCCAAGGGCTACGCGGATTCTTCTTTTCCGGTACAGTTTCTGCTTGTGTCTTTTTCTTATATTATAAATTAACTCCTGACTCGTTTCGTATTCCTTCCATGCGTTCTTTTTCATAAGTAAGTCCTCCCTAATAGAATATAGTATGTAAACCTTACCATATGTTTGTATTTGTTGGTTTTGCCTGCAAACATATGTTACCAGAATAAATGTTCGATGTCAATGCTTTTTTGCGTTTTATTTCGAACAATTTTTCCGGAGGCCATCCGTGGCTATGATTAAACCACAATTGGTGTCCAATAGTACGGACTTTGATTTGGAAAAAATCAGAAATTTTAAAAAAGGATATCCTTTCCTCTGTTTGACAACCGTGCCTTCCTATGGTATACTACCAAAGGTTTATGACCGTCTCCCGGATTTATGGAAACTCCAACCTTTTTCTGGGAACACGGTAACTATTTTATTATTAAGGAGATTTTGTTATGACAAAAGAGAGAAAACAGGAAATTATTACGGCCTACGCTACCCATGAGGGGGATACCGGTTCACCGGAGGTACAGGTAGCTTTGCTGACAGAACGGATCAACCACTTAAATGAGCATTTAAAGACCCATAAAAAGGACCATCATTCCAGAAGAGGTCTGCTTATGATGGTAGGACAGAGAAGGGGCCTGCTGAAATATTTGGCTAAAATCGATATCGAAAGATACCGTGCTTTGATAGAACGGCTTGGTTTGAGAAAATAAGTTTGTTGGAAAGGCAAAGAGCGGCTTTTTGTCGCTCTTTGTTTTCATATAAGCCCGGACAGGCTCCGGGTGGACAAAAAGGTTAATTTTTTCAGATGCTATGGCAGTAGAAAGTAGATTGTGGTGCTCGGCAATAGGGGCGGCGGACATCGGGAATCAGAATCTACAGGCTACCGCCCGGCGTCTGAGACAGAAAAGGAATGGTGAATGACAATGTTTAAGACTTTTACAACAAAATTGGCGGGCAGGGACCTGACCATTGAGACAGGAAAAATGGCGCAGCTTGCCAATGGATCCGTACTGGTGCGGTATGGGGAGACCACTGTGCTTTCAACGGTAACCGCTTCAAAGGCACCTAGGGATGGAATTGATTTCTTTCCTCTGAGTGTGGATTATGAAGAAAAGCTGTATTCTGTAGGAAAGATTCCCGGCGGATTTACCAGGAGAGAGGGCAAGCCTTCTGAAAAGGCGATCCTGACTTCCCGTGTAATTGACCGTCCTATACGGCCCTTGTTTCCCAAGGACTTGAGAAATGATGTGGTAGTGGTGAATACAGTGCTTTCGGTAGAGCAGGACAATTCTCCTGAAATTGCTGCTATGATCGGAACCTCTGCTGCGATTGCCATTTCTGATATTCCCTGGTATGGTCCTATCGGCGGCGTTGTACTGGGTTTAGTAGACGGACAGCCCGTTATTAATCCCAATGCGCAGCAGAGAGAAAAGAGCGATATGTATGTTACGCTGGCAGGTACACTGGACAAGATTTGTATGATAGAGGCCGGCGCCAATGAGGTTTCCGAGGATGTTATGCTGAATGCCATTATTGAAGGACATAAGGCAATAAAAGAAATTTGCACCTTTATCAACAGCATTGTGGCAGAGGTAGGCAAGCCTAAATTCGAGTATATTTCCTGCGAGGTTCCCGAGGACCTGTTTGCAGAGGTAAAGGCCCTTGCCTATGAGGAGATGAGGCAGGCCGTTTTAGCAGTAGACAAGACAGAGAGAGATAACAAGGTGGATGCGCTTACTCAGCGGGTTCACGAGGCGCTGGATGAGAAATATCCGGAGCAGAGCTCCTTTATTGGCGATGCCATGTATAAGCTGGAGAAGAAGGTTGTGAGAGAATACCTGCTTAAGGAACATAAGCGAGTAGACGGCAGAGGATTGGAAGAAATCCGGCCTCTGAGCGCTGAGATCGACGTGGTTCCCCGGGTGCATGGCTGCGGCCTGTTCCGGAGAGGACAGACGCAGGTGCTGACAATTGCTACGCTGGCGCCGGTTTCAGAGGCGCAGAAGCTGGACGGCATAGACGAAGAGGTTTCCAAACGGTATATGCATCAGTATAATTTCCCCTCCTACAGCGTAGGAGAGGCAAAGGCTTCCAGAGGGCCGGGAAGACGTGAAATTGGTCACGGTGCTCTGGCGGAACGGTCTCTGGTACCGGTACTGCCTTCTGAAGAGGAGTTCCCTTATTCTATGAGGCTGGTTTCTGAGGTCTTGATGTCTAACGGGTCTACTTCTCAGGGAAGCGTATGCGGCTCTACCCTGGCGCTTATGGCTGCCGGCGTTCCCATCAAAAAGCCGGTTGCCGGTATTTCCTCCGGTCTGGTTACCAACGAAGGGGATGAGAATGATTTTATTACCTTTATGGATATTCAGGGGATTGAGGACTTCTTTGGCGATATGGACTTTAAAGTAGCCGGTACAGATGCCGGTATTACGGCGATTCAGGTGGATATTAAAGTAAAGGGGCTTTCCTATGAAATTATCCGGCAGGCCTTTGAGCTCACCAGAAAGGGCCGTATGCAGATACTGAACGAGGTTATCTTACCCTGCATTTCTGAGCCCAGGCCGGAGGTAAGCGAGTATGCACCGAAGATGTTTACTATGAAAATTGATACAGACAAAATCCGTGAGGTTATTGGAACCGGCGGGAAGGTAATCAATAAAATTATTGCCGATACGGGTGTTAAAATGGATATTATGGAGGACGGCACCATTTATATTGCTACCAGCGACAAGTCTGCTGCAGAGAAGGCAATGAAGATTATTGAAGGTATTGTAGGAGATCCTGAAATCGGTACGGTATATGAAGGAAAGGTTACCAAGCTGATGACCTTCGGTGCCTTTGTGGAATTCCTGCCCGGCAAGGAGGGGCTGGTGCATATCTCCAAGATGGCGGATAAGCGTGTGGAGAAGGTAGAGGATGTTGTTGCAGAAGGCGATATCGTGAAGGTGAAGCTGATTGAGATCGACAGACAGGGGAGATTGAATCTTTCTATGAAGGATGTAAAAGAAGGAGAGTAAGACCCTTCTATACCACTTGTCTAAACCAAAAAAGATCGCCGGAGGCCTAAGGGTTTCCGGCGATTTTTAATAGAGATCTTTTTGTATGGGTTACGGCAGATTCAGCTTCCGCTCTAATATGCGGTGGATGATAATATAGGAAATCACGCAGAATACTGCCATGAGCACAAGCTGGGAAATCAGCGTAAAGTGAATAAAGGCCGACCCCTCTGTAAATGTTATATTTGCTCCAAACATATCAAACTGCTGATCAAAGAAAATGGTACTTGCAAAAACCAATATTGTTTGAATAATACTTACTGCCATATTAATGACAAAATACATTCCTACAGAAGCAATGATTTTATGCTTGGAGGAGAGAATACTGCCTATTGTGATGGCCAGAAATACCAGCAGCATATTGAACAGGACGCTTACCAGTGCTACCAGGATCCCTTCTAACAGCAGGCAGAGGATATTGGCGTCCACATAGTGCCAGAGCTCCGGAATGATCTTTATCAGAGCGTCCAGGGTCCCTGTATTGATAAAGCCTTCCGTGGCGGTACCGAACAGCAGGAAGATTCCCAGCGCGATAATCATGGACAAAAAAGATACCAAGAGCCATACGCTGGAGGTGATTATTTTTGAAAGCAGCTTGGCATTGGTAGAGACCGGCAGCGTGAAGGTCAGATAGCCTTCATTGTCAAAAAAGTTTTTATAAAAACGATAGGCTAAAAGGATAATCACTGCCATACTGGCTACGCTTATGGCAAGTACAGCAAAGACAGTAAAGAGAATGGTCACAATATTCAAAATCTGAGAAAATACACTAGACTGTGCTACTCTGTGGCCGGATACTCTCATATTAACAGAGAACATAACGGAAGCCAATACACTTAGAACCAGAATGCCTAAGTTAATGGACCACATCATTTTGGACATAGATTTAAAATCGTATTTTAAAAGCTTTTTTAACATCTGAATACCTCCCTGAACAGCTGGTCTACTGATTTTCCCTGTTCCTCTCGGATGGAATCTGTGCTAGACTGCATAAGTATGCTGTGATTGCTGATGAAAATGAATTCATCCAGAACCCTTTCAATATCGTGTATAAGATGAGTAGAAAGAATGACGGTGGCGTCGCTGTTATAGTTAGAGATAATTGTGTTCAGAATATAATCTCTGGCCGCCGGGTCTACTCCTGCGATGGGCTCATCCAGCAAATACAGCTTTGCTTCCCGGGACATAACCAAAATCAGCTGTACCTTTTCTTTGGTTCCCTTTGACATGGTCTTTAGCTTCTGCCGCTCATCGATTCCCAGGGCGGCCAGCATATCTCTTGCTTTGGCAATATTAAAGTCCTGGTAGAAGTCCATGAAATATTCCAGTATATCGCGGACGGTCATCCACATACTTAAATAGGTCTGCTCCGGCAGATAGGAAACCAGCTTCTTTGTTTCAACGCCCGGTCTCAGACCGTCAATTAAAATTTCTCCTGAAGTAGGGACCAGCAGGCCGGCGGCCATTTTTATCAAAGTCGTCTTGCCGCTGCCGTTGGGGCCTAGGAGTCCGACTATTTTGCCGCTGGAAACAGATAGATTAATATTTTCCAGGGCTCTGACCGTCGTATAGCTTTTGGTCAGATTCCTGCATTCCAGAATGTTATCCATTGTTACATCTCCTTTTCTAATTTCTCAATTAATCTGACAGCGTCAGCTTTGGTGCTGCCCATTTCTGTTATACGCGCAAGATAGTCCTTTGTCAATTCCTCCAGCAGCCGTTCCCGGGCCGCGGACAGTATCGCCTGTTCTGTAGTCACACTGCGGCCGGTGGTCCGCTGTGTGACGATCAGTCCTTCCTGTTCCAGCTGAGAAAAAGCTTTTTGCATGGTATTGGGATTGACTGCCGCCTCCGCTGCCAGTTCTCTGACACTGGGCAGTCTGGCTCCCGGCTCATATTTTCCGCTGAGTATGTTCTGCCTGAGTATTTCAGAAATCTGCGCATATATGGGTTTGTGGGTGGTAAAATTCCAGGCCACACATCTTCACCTCCTGAATTTGTATTATTGTATTAGTTGATTAATACGCTAATACAATAATACAATGCTGCCTTTTTGTCAACACTTTTTTTTAGCCTTCTGTATTTCGACAGTATCCGGCATTGTACCCAGTATACAATAGCGCCCGTAGGGGTGATTACTAATGATAAAAAAGGCGTGGAGTTTACGCTTAAGCGAGGTCAAGGCCTGGCTGAAGGATTTTGAATTTGACAAATATGACCTGATCCTTATGCTGCTCTTGTTTTTTATGGGCAGGGCCCATTTGCCCGGCGGCATTGTAGCCTTTGGATTTCCGGCGTTTGCAGCGGCTGTGCTTTCTTCCCGGTGTAAAATGCTTCCCCGGGTTTCTGCGGTATATTTTATAGCCACCGCAGTGGGAACGCTGACGCTGGGTGCCTGGTGGCAGCTGTTTATTCTGACAGTCAGCAGCATTACCTTTTACATGGTTATGATGTTTGATACTAGAGTAACGGACAGTGCCAGAAGTGACAGCGGGAAGCATAAGCTGCCTTTGGGAATCAAGGCAGGCGCGGTTTTACTGGGAGCGCAGCTTCCTCCTATGATCCTGGCTGTTTCCGCCGGGGCGGACAGTGCAAAGCAGGCTGTCTTACTTTTATTTCAGGCGGCGGTTGCTTTTATTGCCTTTTATGTATTCAGAACGGTGGTTCAGGTTTTTAGCGACAGCATCTCCAGAAAGCTTATGTCTAATGAAGAAATGGCCTGTTTGGCAATCACCTTTGCTGTACTGGTACTGGGTCTGCCGGATATTATTTTGCTAGGGCTTTCTCTGAGGAAGGTTATCTGTGTCAGCATTATTATGATATTTGCCTATCGGGGAGGTCTGGGGACCGGAGCTGCCTGCGGCATCACCGTAGGTGCCCTGCTGGCGGCTTCCGCTATGGGGGATGGCAGTGACTTTTCCGCAATTATGATTGGCCTGTTTGGCTTCTGCGGTTTTTTGTCAGGTCTGTTGAATCGCTTTGGAAAGGTAGGCGTCAGCGCAGGCTTTTTATTAGGCAATCTTATTTTTTCTCCTATGGTGACCATGAGTGCGGATCTGGTAATGAGTTTATTTGAAATTGGTTTTGCCGTTGTCATTTTCTTTATTTTACCGGAGAAGGCTACTAAATTCCTGAAGCTGCCTCAGCTTACGGGAGTCCATATTCCCACGGTAAAAATCAATTATGCGGAAAAGCTGAGAAATACGGCTATTTCAAGACTCAGCGGGTTTGGAGAAATTTTACGGGAGATGGCAAATGTCTGTGTGGAGCTTACAGACAAAAGACAGGCGGAGCCGGAAAAAAGTGATTTAATGGATGCTATGAACCGCATTACCAATCATGTATGCAACCGGTGTATTATGAAAAATGACTGCTGGGATAAAAATTTTTACCAGTCCTATAAAAATTTTCTGAGTATTCTGACAACGCTGGAAATTAAGGGACGGGTTAAGCCCTGCGACATTCCTGCGGCGCTGGGTGGCAAATGCGCCCGCACCTCACAGATTATATCGGAATGTAAGACAGCGTTGGAAATCAGCAGAGCGGAGTCCCTGTGGAAGCGGCGGCTGGAGGAGAGCCGAAAATTGATTCCCACTCAGCTGATGGGGATGGCCAGTATCTTGGAAAGTCTTTCTCGGGAGGTAGATATGAGTGTCCGCTTTATGGACAATTTGGAACGGGATATTATTCGGGAGTTCCGCAAGAGAGAGCTGCGGATTAAAAATGTTACTGTATGCCGGAACCGATACGGCAGGTATGAGTGCCACGCAGAAGTAAAATGCTGTGATGCGGTAAGTGAGCAGCGCATGTGTTATGAGGAATACGCAGCTATTATTTCTGATGTGCTGGGCTCGCAGATGGCGCCCGGAGAGGAATGCTGCCGAAACGGTGTCTGGGGCGATATGGAGGAGAAGGCCGGAGAGGCCAGGCTCTGGTGTAAAATGTCTTTTTACGAGGCAGAGCCTCTGCGCACCTGTGTGGGAGTGGCCTGTACCCCTGCTTATGGAAGCGCAGTGACAGGGGATTCTCATTCCTATCTGTCAATTGACAGGGGAATCCAGATGGCCGCGCTAAGTGACGGTATGGGGACAGGGGAGCAGGCTTCCCGCCAGAGCCGATCTGTCATTCGTCTGCTGGAGCTGTTTATGGAAAGCGGCCTGGATAAATCCGCCGCAGTGTCGATGATTAACGCTCTGCTGGAAAACGGTACGGGAGAGCGCGAACTGTCGGCTACGGTGGATATGGCGGTGTTTGATTTGTACGAGGGCCGGGTTTCTTTCTTGAAGCTGGGTGCTATGCCTGCCTTGATTAAACGGGAGGAGAGAATTGAGACGGTGAAGGTGTCTAATCTCCCGGTGGGACTGGCCCCTGCAGATGAACCGGTCCATGCGGTAGAGCGTAAGGTCGGCAGCGGCGATTACGTCATTATGATGACGGACGGCGTGGGAGAGGCCTATCGGCGCGCCGGCGTGAAGGATTCGGATTTTTACGGCTTTATTGAGCAGATTGCTACCGGTACCCCTCAGGAGGTGGCGGAGAAGATTATAAAAAATGCTCTGGATATCAGCAGCAATAAACCAAAGGACGATATGCTGGTCATGGTTACTAAGGTTGTGGCCTAGGGGAGAGGCCGGGCTGCTGATTTAGAGATATAGGGAAGGAGCCGGAGGACAAAGGGCGCGGGGGAGCGTCCTTTGTTTTTGCATAAAATTATTGCGCCCGGGATGCTTGTAACTTGCGGGATAAAATGGTATAATACAACCTGTGCCTGTCCCGGTGGTCTAATGGATACGATGCTAGACTCCGACTCTGGTGATGTGGGTTCGATTCCCGCCCGGGATACCAGAAAAAGCTTCGATTTTTCGGGGCTTTTTTAGTTTATGCCGGATAATCTGGCGCTTTTTCTTTTTAAGCAGTAGGGAAATATTGACAAATATGTATTTATTACGTATGCTAATTATATAGATAGAAGTTTGTACACATAGTATTTCTGACAGCGATGCGGAGAGGAGTGAATTGGTTTGCGTTTTATCAGACGGTTTTTTTTACTGATCATAGTAGTTTCCCTTGCGGCAATGGGGACGGTGTTTGCGGTGCCTAAAGAGGGGGACGTTATGGAAGAAGCGGCGGCTTTATCAGATGTTCCTGTGGACTGGGCCAGTTTGGAGCGGGATCCGTCACGGTGGCTGTTTGACTGCTTTGTGTTCCCGGAGGGTATGCTGACCCATCTGTCTACCAAAGCGTTGGTCCAGTCTTTGTGTGAATACCCCTATTTGATTGGCCTTAGCGGTTTATCCAACGATTTTGAAAACGACTATGTTGAAGCTTTTGCTGAAAGCAGTGAATTGGTTCAGGAGTTAAGCTCCAGGGCCGATAAAAGCGAATGGATCATGCCTGTGAGGGAAAAAGTTATCCTGCAGGCAGAAAACGGAGAGGGCGGCATACATTCCGGTGTATTATTACAGCTGCTGGATAGGACCCTCCGTTAAGTGAAGCACGATAAAAGAAAGTCTCAGGGCTGCGCTGTCCTGGGACTTTCTTTTTATACTGTATGTGGACTGTGCATATTGGAAAACTACTGGTTATCTGCTGATTTCTATGAAACACCCGCCGCCAGGCTCCAAAACGACATCTACGTTGCGGCCTCGTCCCATCTGCTCCAGTCCCTGGGCGCTCCAGACCCGATAGCTGCACATGGTATTAAAGGTAACAGAATAAGAGGAATCTACCTCGTCCAGATAGTCCATATTTACGATATAGGCACCGGTCTCTCCATGGGGACCTTCAAAAAGTCCCACAAGTCCCCGGCTGTTGTCCGGGCTGGTCAATCCTGTAAAATGTCTGTATTCCTGCAGC
>CABQMV010000039.1 GCA_902465325.1 uncultured Oscillospiraceae bacterium | reverse complement strand
CCTGACCGTTGGACATCTCTACCAGCGCCTCATACTTTTTCAGCTCCAGTACTGCCGCGTCAACCCCTGCCTCTTTCAGGGCTCTCAGTCCGTCTGCCTCTGCCTTTTTGGAAAGGTAAATGGCCTTGGCCTCACCCTCTGCTCTGGCAATTCTGGCATCTCTCTCACCTTCCGCTGCTAAAATCATCGCCTGCTTGTCGCCTTCGGCCCTGGTAATAGCCGCCGCCTTATGGCCCTCTGCCTGCAGCAGCGTCTCCCGGCGATCCCGTTCTGCCTTCATTTGCTTCTCCATGGCGTTCTGGATCTCTGTAGGAGGGATAATATTCTTCAGCTCCACTCGATTAACCTTGATGCCCCACTGATCCGTAGCTTCATCTAAAATCGCTGTCATTTTACCATTGATGGTATCCCTTGAGGTTAGCGTCCCGTCCAGTTCCATTTCTCCGACGATATTACGCAGCGTGGTAGCCGTTAAATTTTCCAGGGCAGATATGGGGTTCACTGCTCCGTAGGCATACAGCTTTGCGTCAAAAATCCGGTAATAGACAACTGTATCTATCTGCATAGTAACATTATCCTTGGTAATCACTGGCTGCGGCGGGCTGTCCAGCACCTGTTCCTTTAACGTGATCTTTTTTGCAATTCGTTCCGCAAAAGGAATCTTCACATGGATTCCGGCGCCCCAGGTAGTCCGGTATTTCCCCAAAAACTCAATAACAAATTCCGTTGCCTGGGGTACAATACGGATATTAGTAAAGATCAGCACCACAATAATTGCCGCAAGCGCAATAAAAAAATACAGCATAACAGATCCGTCCTCTCTTTTTAAAGTGTCTATCAGTATAGCATATGGACTATGACATGTACAGAATTTAAAACCGCCGATCAGAGTAAATATTTAATTATCTGGGCGCTGAAATCTCCTGCCAGGCCTCCTGATCAAACATTCGATCCTTGAAATAATAAATTCTGTCCTGCTCTGTAATTTCCCGAATGACTCTGCAGGGATTGCCTGCCGCCACTACATAATCGGGAATGTTTTTAGAAACAACGCTTCCCGCCCCTATGACGGTGTTGCTTCCCACCGTAACGCCGGGAAGGATAACGGTATTGCCTCCAATCCATACATTATCGCCAATCGTAATCGGTATTCCGTATTCATAGCCTGAGTTCCGACTGTCTGGGTGGATGGGATGTCCCGCCGTATAAATAGCCACATTAGGGGCAAGCTGCACGTTTTCTCCGATCACAACCTTTCCCACATCTAAAATCACCAGATTATAGTTGGCAAAAAAACGGTTTCCTACCTCAATATTCCACCCGTAATCGCAGTGAAAGGGCGGTTCAATCCAGAGGTCAGGACCGGCCTTGCCGAACAGGCCCCTCAGCAGCTCAGGAACTCTGCTCTGCTGCTCCAGCGGCAGATGATTGAGCTCATACAGCTTCCTCCTACATTCTCTGCGCTCCTCTTCAAGACCGTCCAGCCAAGCTTTATAGGGCAGGCCCGCAAGCATTCTCTCTTTCTGATTCATGGTAAACTCCTTCATGGATAATTTTTAATTATTATACCATGAAACAGCAAAGGAAAGCAGCGCCTCTAAATACAAAACGGTTCCGCAGCTTTGTCTTCTGCCGAACCGTTTTGAAGAAATGTCCGTTACAGTATAATACAAATTAGGCCGCTGCCGCCGTCATTAATAATTCTCTGCAGCGTTTCCTGCAATTTGATTCTCTCCTCATCCGGGATCCGCCCCAGCTTTGTCTGCAGGCCCTCACCCATTAATTCATTCAGAGGCTTTCCAAACAGATTGGAGCTCCAGATTTTCTCCGGCTCCTCCTCAAACTCACTGAGAATATAATTGACAAGCTCCTCCGACTGTTTTTCTGTACCCACAAAAGGAGAAATCTCTGTTTCAATATTGGCTTTAATCATGTGGATAGACGGCGCGCTGGCCCGGAGCCTTACCCCGAACCGGCTGCCCTGCTTGACAATCTCCGGCTCTTCCAGGGTCATCTCCTCCGGAGACGGCATAACAATTCCATAGCCTTTCAGCTCTACTTCCTTCAGGGCAGCCTCCAGTCTTTCATGCTCTCTTTTGATTCTGCCCAAATCCTTAATCATAGTCACCAGCGCCCTATTATCCCGGATATCCAGACCGGAACGCTCGGAAAGAACCGTAAAGAACAGCTCGTCAGGCATATCCAGCGCAATCAGCGCACTGCCTGTACCGGCGTCCACTGATTCCACCCGAGAAGATTTTACATAGTCCAGCTTCCCCAGCTCCTCGGTACAGCTTTTAATGCAGCTGAGCTTGGATGCCCCTTCAAAAATATCTTTTACCTGGCAGATCAGGTCATTTTTTACATCCTCGTCATTTCCCAGCACCGATACCCATTCCGGAATATTAATTCCTATTTCGCAAATGGGAAATTCATACAGCAGCGTCTCCAAAATTCCGGATAAATCCTCCATGGACATTGTCACACAGTTTACCGGCACTACCGGCACCTTATATTTGACTCTCAGTTCCGCGGCCAGACTCAGTGCCTCTTCCCCCTTGGGATTAATGGTGTTGAGCAGAACGGTAAAGGGTTTTCCCGTGGCCTGCATAGCCTCAATTACTTTTTCCTCTGCCCTTATGTAGTCTGCCCTGTTAATTTCTGTTATACTGCCGTCGGTGGTCACTACGATGCCAATGGTAGAATGCTCTCGGATTACTTTTCCGGTTCCCATTTCGGCGGCCTGTTCAAAAGGAATTTTCTCCTCATACCAGGGCGTGGCCACCATGCGGGGCATATCGTCCTCCATATGGCCAATGGCATTGTCAATTAAAAAGCCTACGCAGTCCACGAGTCGTACTTTAAGAGAAATTGCTTCCCCCACCGTAATCTGCACGGCTTCATTGGGGACAAACTTCGGCTCTGTTGTCATAATTGTTTTTCCCGCTGCACTCTGCGGCAATTCATCTGTCGCCCGCTCCCGCTCAAAGGCATCGCCTATATTCGGCAAAACCAAAAGGTCCATAAACCTTTTTATAAAGGTGGACTTTCCTGTTCTGACAGGCCCCACGACGCCTACATAAATTTGGCCGTTTGTGCGGGCTTGTATGTCTTTGTACACATTGTAATTCTCCATAAATGTACCCCCTTGCTATGCTGGTAAAATATATGCGCACCCCCATAGTTTTTATGCTATAATTGTCCTAAAAAACAGGAGGCATACTTATATGTATTTAGAAAAGAACGATTTTATTCTTTTTACCGGAGATTCTATAACTGACGCAGGCCGCAAGCGCCCTATGGGAGAGGGACTCTGGGAGGGGATCGGAGGCGGCTATGTAAGAGAGATTGACAATCTGCTGAACGCCTTTTACCCGGACCTGAATATACGGATTAGCAATACCGGCATTTCCGGAGACACCTCCCGGATTTTGAAATGCCGCTGGCATCAGGACGTGCTGGCCCATGAGCCTGACTGGCTGTGTTTTTGTATTGGCGTAAACGATGTATGGCGTCAATTCGATGAACCTGCGCTGACCTATCAGCATATTATGCCAGAGGAATATGAAGACAATATCCGGCAGCTGCTGGAGACAGCAAAGCCCGTGGTAAAGAAAGGAATTATTGCCATGACGCCTTACTATATGGAGCCCTTGAAAAAAGATCCCATGCGGGCGCGGATGGACGAGTACGGCGCTATCTGCAAGCGCCAGGCAGAACAGTGGGGCGTTCCCTGCATCGACTTGCAGCAGATATTTGACCGGTATTTCAAGCACCGCCACTCTTCCTATATTTCCTGGGACAGAGTTCACCCGTCCGGAGCCGCTAATATTTTAATTGCCAAAGCTTTTCTGGAGAAAATTGGATTGTCGCTGAAGTTAAAATAAATTGAAGAAATTCATTTCATATGATATGATAAATAAAAATTAAATTGAGGAGAGTACATAAGAATGAAAAAAAGAATTGCAATGTTGCTGTGTATTTTGCTGGTCCTTACCATGACACTTACTGGGTGCGGAGACAAGAAAAATTTTATTACCGCTCTGCAGTCTGCTACACAAATCACCCGCTATGACAGCGAACTGGAGTTGAACTTTTCTGTAAAAGGATTGGAGGAAATAGACAACGCAACCATGTCTGCCCTTTCCGCCTTTCTCACAGTAGACGGCGATACGCTGTCAGGCGTACTGAAGGTAAAGATAGAGGCCAATGACGACAGAAACACCAAAGCCACGATATCTCTGGGCGGCACAGAGATAACCGATCTTACCGTGACTGACGGCGTCGTTTATTTGAACTACAGAAGCTTTCTGACCTTTATAGCCGGGGCCGCCGGTTCTGCTATGCTGCCGGCAGGGAAAGATTATATAAAGCTGGATCCTGCGGAGCTAGCAGGCAGTGCAGCAGAAGAAGCGGATTCAGAAAGCCAGAAAGCAGACAGCTATCTGACAGCCCTGTGGCAGGGAATCAATACCTTCTCCACCCTTTTGGAAACTGCTGCGAAAGACATAGAACCGGAGGTTATGTTCCAGAAAGACGGCAGCTATTGCTTCCAGCTTACCAGTGAAAACATTACCGCCTTTGCTCACAAGCTGGGAGACGTTCTGTCCAGCGATTTTGAAAAACTTTACAATGAGTATATCACGGCATTAAAGGCCGAAAAAAATTGTGAAGACATTGCCGCACAGCTTGAGGCAAATAAATCCGAGCTGATGGCAGAGGTCGCTTCCGCAGCCGATACACTGAAGGCCTTCCACTACCAGGATTCCATGAAATTCTCCGCTACTGCCAATACCTCTTTAACGGGAAAGGAAGGCAGCCGGAGCTGGACGCTTGGAATGAATCTGAGTATGTCTCAGGAAGAGAAAAGTGCTACAGTCAGCCTTTCCTATAAGGCAAATGAGCGGAAGGATACCAAAGAAATCGGCATAGACCAATCTAAGGTAATGACAGAGGAAGACAGCGCAGCCATGATGGGCTCCCTGTTCGGCACTGACTACAGCGACCAGTCCCAGGGAGAGGAAATCGGCGACTGGGAGGATATAGACACCTCTGCATGGACAGAAGAGGATTGGGAAAATTATATAAACGGAATTGAATAGAACCTGTAAAACCGTAAAAAATCAGACAGCCGGAGAATTCTATCAAGGAGCTCCGGCTGTTTTGTTATTCTGTAAAATTCCCGTACTTTTGCGGACATACCCATTCCCTGGCCAAAAAACAGTACGGCTTGGCACACAGCAACAGTTGAAGCCCAGGGAAATTTATAGTAAAATAAATAGGAAAATCGTATAGAGAAAGGAAAGAGTTAAATGAAATATAAAGGACCTGTTGTGACAATCATTATGGACGGCATCGGAATCAGTAAAAATGAGGACGGAAACGCCGTAAAAATAGCCAGAACCCCCGTTTTAGACATGCTGGCTGCCAAATACCCCACTGTACAGCTGAAAGCCCACGGAACGGCGGTAGGGCTGCCCTCCGATGACGATATGGGCAATTCCGAGGTAGGCCACAATGCCATTGGGGCAGGCGCCGTGTACAGCCAGGGCGCAAAGCTGGTAAACGAATCCATTGAAAGCGGTGAAATGTACAAGGCCTCAGGCTGGAGGGAAATTGTAGAAAATGCCGTCTCCCATCATTCGACCCTGCATTTTATCGGGCTTTTCTCAGACGGAAATGTACATTCTCATATCAATCATTTAAAAGCGATGATAAAGCAGGCGAAGGCCGAAGGAATTCATACTGTCCGGGTACACATTCTATTAGACGGACGTGACGTAGGAGAAACCTCGGCCCTGGAATATGTCCTTCCCTTTGAAGCATTTTTGGCTGAACTGAGAGATGCTGATTTTGATGTAAAAATCGCCAGCGGCGGCGGCAGAATGAATATTACAATGGACCGGTACGAAGCCGACTGGTCTATGGTGCAGCGGGGCTGGGAGACACATGTCTTAGGAGAAGGACGGACCTTTGCCAGTGCGCAGGAGGCCATTGAAACATATCGGGCGGAAACCGGGGCCATCGATCAGGATCTGCCCGCCTTTGTAATTGCTGACGAAAACGGTCCTGTAGGGAAAATTCAGGACAAGGACAGTGTAATCTTCTTTAATTTCCGGGGCGACAGGGCTCAGGAAATCAGCCGCGCCTTTGAAGATCCAAATCTGAATACATTCCCTAGAAAATTTTTTCCGGAGGTTTGTTATGCTGGAATGCTGCAATACGACGGAGATCTGCACATACCCTCCCGCTTTTTGGTAAATCCCCCCTCTATAAAAAACACACTGGGAGAGCTGTTGGCCAACAACGGAATTTCTCAGCTGGCCGTAGCGGAAACACAGAAATTCGGCCATGTAACCTACTTCTGGAACGGGAATAAAAGCGGAAAATTCAATGAGGATCTGGAAACCTATATAGAAGTCCCATCAGATGTAGTTCCCTTTGAGCAGAGACCCTGGATGAAGGCGGCAGAAGCGACCGACGCTTTGATTGAGGCGTTGAAAACCGGAAAATATAAATATGCCCGGATCAACCTGGCTAACGGCGATATGGTAGGCCATACCGGAAACATGCAGGCCGCCGTCATTGCTGTGGAAACAGTAGATTTATGTCTTGCCCGTATCCTGCCTGTCATTGACAGTTTGGGCGGTATGGCTATTATCACGGCAGATCATGGAAATGCTGATGAAATGTATGAAGTCAAGAAGGGACAGATCAAGTACAATGAAGACGGATCTCCCAAGGCCAAAACCTCTCACACCTTAAATCCGGTTCCCTGCCACTTCTACGATAATACTGCCAACAAAGAGCAGTATACAGTAAAAGACGGGCTCTTTGGTCTGTCCAATATTGCAGCTACCGTTGCAGATTTGCTGGGCGTAGAGAAATATCCCGGCTGGGATGCCTCTATGATTCAGTAAAGCCAGAGGCTGTACAGCGGAAAAGCGAAATCAGCACATGGGGCTGACTCAAACTGGAAATTGAGTCAGCCCCATTAAAAATTATAAGCAGGCAAGCAAATCAAACATTTCCGTTTACTGCCACGATACAGACCTTCCTGGGCGCTTTCGCATTTTTGCCAGAATCAATCCCGCTGCCGCAATCACAGCAGCCACAGCCGCAATAATAATGATTGGGAAAAGAATCTCAGGCTCCCCTTCAACTTTTCGCATATTCAGCTCTACAAGCACCGGGTAATGATCGGAATACCCATAACCTGTATCCTCAGAAAGTATAATCAAGTCTATAGGAACAGACTTATCCAGGTCCTTTGCAGGCGTTCCGTCTGCTTTCAGAGACCAACCGCTATACGTGCCGCGAAAAGCAGCAGTTGGATTCATATGTGAGGAGTCATGAAAGCCGCTGTCAACAAAAATCTCATACGGACTGCTGCCTTCACCGCAGTTATAGTCTCCCATTATAATAACCGGCAGCTCTCCTGCAATTTCCTTTATTTTATCCACAATAAGCCGGGCAGAATCTTCACGGATTTTAATCCGTACCGCTGTACTTCCGGCAGCCAGATGCTGAGCCATAGCCACAAATTCTGCCCCGGTTGCTTTGTCCCGGAGAACAGCCCAGTTATTGATGGTGCAGATCCCTCTTTCATCAGCAGGACACAAAAAGGAACCTTCCTCCACCAGTTTATATCTCCCCTTGTTGTACAGCAGCAGAGGGGTTGTATCCCACTTCTCTCCGGTAAACTCTGAAACCTCAGCACCGGCAGCAGTACGTCCTGAATAGCCATACACACCGTCTTCACCGCACAGCAGCTGCTCCACATAGTACCACCACTCGCCGTTTAACTCATTAAGGCACACCACGTCAGGCTGCTCTCTCTGTATCACACCGATTACCTCACCATACCTCTATACAATATTCTGTTTTAGACAAAAGAATATTTGAGAAGCCATGAAACAGAGACAATAAAATACAGAAAGGCAATCCTACTAAAAAAGCCGTCCTACTAGTTGAAACAGCCAATAGGACAGCTTCTTCTCTCTTTTTCAGCTCAGGGAATTTACTCCTTGATAATTCCCCAGGAACGTTTGGGATTGGTCTTTTCGGAATTCACCGTCACTCCCACAAACTCTACTGTAAGGGTGTTTCCCTCCACCGTAATAGCAGAATAGTAAGCATTTCCGGAAGAAGTGGGCATCATATTTTTGCTGTACTCTCTGCCGGAAGCATGGGTACCTCTGTGCTGGTGGCCGGCTACGCCGGACTCCAAATGAACGGTGCCTACAGGATTCACCAGATACTCTACGTCATTGACCGTTCTGGTTTCTGAATCTCGGATCGCTGTCCCGTCCCCGGTAATGGGATAGGACTGAGAATATACGTGATCATGCCCGTTCAGCACCAAATCTACATGGTACTGGGCAAAGATGGGATTCAGCTGTGTCCTCAGTGCCAGAGCCACCTGATTGTGAGCCGCATCGGTCCCGTATTTTCCAGGTGAATACAGAGGATTGTGCAGGGCCACAATTTTCCACTTTTTACTGGTTTTCGCCAGATCCTGCTTCAGCCACTCCAGCTGACTGTCAAGCAGCCTTCCGCCAGTTATCTCTGAGTCCCCGGTATTGAGCACAACAAAATGAATATTCCCGTAATCAAAGGAATAGTAGATGCCATTATCAATAGACTGATTATTAGGCAGATCAATGGCAAAGTGTGCAAAGGTACACCCCTTATAGCCCAGGGTCAGCGCCTCCCAGTATTCATGGTTGCCCGCCGCCGGCACTAAAACATGATTTCTCGTATAATCTGCCGTATTGGCCAGCATTTTGGTCCACTGGCTCTCATCGCCGCCTACATTAACAAGGTCTCCGGTATGTATCGTAAACGCACCCTCCGGATACCGTGTGTATGCGCTCTTCAGAGCGGCATTCCAATAGGTACCCTCGTAAGCCTCGTCCTGTGTATCCGACATATGGAAGAAGGTTACTTTCCCGGGAGAAGCCTCCTTTGTGGTAATACTGCACACCTCACTATAGGTTTCTGTTGACTTGTCGCCTACCACATAATAGTATTTTGTCCCCGGCTCCAGCCCGCATAAAGCAGCGTAATTTTTATAAATATCAATAGCCACACAAGAATATGCCGTTACCTCTACAGCCTCAGAGAAATCCGCCTGTGCCGCTGTTTTTCCGTCTGCCTTCACATATTTCAGTACGGGCTCTCCTACTCCGGTACTGCGCCAGGTAACACCATAGTCCGTAGCGTCGTCATTATAGAAGGTATTGGTAATGGCCGCCGGCGTTACCTGCTCAGCGGAAACAGACTGTATCCGCTGGAACTGTGCCGTCACCGTTGTATCCATAATATCGTACAGAGACAGCTCTCCATTCAGCACAAATATCTCACGGCCATCGGCCTTCAGACTGCTGAGACGGTAGCCCGGCTCTGGAGAAACAACAAGTTTTTTATCCGACTGAGTTACCGTTCCTCCGGAGCCCTCTACAGAAATCTGGACATTAAAGCCGGGCGTAATACGCATTTCCTCGTAAATACTGGAGATTCCGGCAAAAGACTTTTTAATTCGGAGATAATCTGTAGACCGAATCACACCGTCCCCATTAATATCCGCCGCTCTGAATCGGGCACCAGTCAGGACCAGCTGATTGGCAAAGGTCTTTTTGATCTGTACATAGTCTGTGGACGTCAGCTGACCGTCGCCATTTACGTCGCCCAGGACTACTACTGTAAGTCTCGTCCCATCCACATTCAGAACCAATCCGGTACCTATGCTGTCTGTATCAGACAGGCCGGAGGGAACAGAGGAAAAATTAGGCTTCAATTGCGCTCCCGTGCATTTTTGCGGAATCCCCAGTAAATAACCGGATTCACTTTCAATTGTCAGAAAGCTGTCAGATACAAGTACACTCTGAGCGCCTGACAGATTGGCAAACAGCAACGAGGCCAAAAGAGCGAAACAAAAAACCACAGCAAATAATTTTTTCTTCATATGTTTTCCTTTCCGCCGCCCTTTGCGGCTATTTATATCTTAAATTACTCAAATTTCCATTTAATAAGCTTTTCCCCAAATCACCATATGTTTCGCGGGCTTTCCGCAGCAGACGCAGGTTTCAGAAATTGCCTCCTGTTCAAAAGGCATACAGCGGGAGGTAGCCGTAGTATCCTCCTTGATTTTCAACTCGCAGGCCTCATCACCGCACCACATGGCTTTTACCAATCCGGGCTTATTGGCAATGATCTCCTGGAAGGTGTCATAATCCTCTGCTGTATAAATTCTGGAATCCCGGGAAGCCAGGGCCTTTTCGTACATGCCGTCCCGCACAGCCTGAAGCAGCTGCTCCACTTGGTCGGCAGCGCCGTCCAAAGAAACTGCCGTTTTTTCTCCGTTGTCCCGGCGAACACACACGCACTGATGGTTTTCGATATCTCTGGGACCAATCTCAATTCTCAGAGGAACTCCCTTCATCTCATATTCAGCGAACTTCCAGCCCGGCATCTTATCTGAGTCGTCCAGCTTAACCCGGAACCGCTGGGACAACGCCTGTCTTAACTTTTCCGCCTGCTCCAGAACGCCTTCCTTATGGGCGGCAATGGGCACAATCACAACCTGAACCGGCGCTATAAACGGCGGCAGTACCAGGCCGCTGTCATCTCCGTGTACCATAATAATAGCACCGATGGAACGGGTGCTCACTCCCCATGAGGTCTGATGCACATACTTTTGTGTATTGTCCCGATCTGTATACTGAATATCAAAGGCTCTGGCAAAACCGTCTCCAAAATTATGGCTGGTGCCTGACTGCAGGGCTTTGCCGTCATGCATCATTGCCTCAATGGTGTAGGTAGCCTCTGCCCCCGCAAACTTTTCTTTATCGGTTTTTCTGCCTTTAATAACAGGGATTGCCAGCTTCTGTTCAAAAAAGTCCGCGTACACATTCAGCATCTGTAAAGTCTCTTCCTGCGCCTCCTCTGCAGTGGCATGGGCCGTATGCCCTTCCTGCCACAAAAATTCCAAAGAGCGCAGGAAAGGACGCGTTGTCTTTTCCCAGCGAACAACAGAACACCACTGATTATATTTTTTAGGCAAATCCCGATAGGAATGGATAATATGGGCATAGTGGTCACAGAAAAGGGTTTCAGAGGTAGGACGGATGCACAGTCTCTCTGTCAGGCGGTCCGCTCCGCCATGGGTCACCCAGGCAACCTCAGGGGCAAATCCCTCTACGTGGTCCTTTTCCTTCTGAAGCAGACTTTCCGGAATCAGCAGAGGCATAGCAACATTTTCGTGCCCGGTCTCTTTAAACATCTGGTTTAAGCCCTGCTGAATATTTTCCCATATGGCGTAGCCGTAGGGTCTCATAATCATACAGCCTCTCACCGAGGAGTAATCAATCAGCTCGGAACGCAATACCACGTCTGTATACCACTGTGTAAAATCTTCATCCATTGAGGTAATGGCCTCTACCATTTTCTCTTTATTTTCTGCCATAATATTCATTCCTCCAACCTTATGTAATCAGACGAATCTTATTGTACCACAAAACTGCTGGGAAGCGCTATGGTTAATTTATCATCCAGCCCCATGGATTCGTAATTTTCGTCCAGCCATCCCAGCCGGGCATTCAGGTGACAGCGCACCCCCAGCTTCTGCATCCATCGCTTTACAGCATCTGTCTGTAGGCTCCCGCTTTTATTTTCCCAAACCCAAAGAGAAGTAGGCCACAAGCACACCTTCGGCGAGATCGCCTGATACACATTTTCATCCACTCCGTTTTGTCCGTGATGCGCCATCTGAACAATATCGCTTTTCAGGTCTGCCCCATAGGCGCTGAGCAGTGCCTGACCGCCCTTTCTATTCAAATCCCCCAGAAAAAGTACCGTCTGACCTCCCACCGTCATCCGAAATACCATGGAGCAATCGTTTATATTATCATAGACACTGCCCTCTTCCAAATGCATGGTTTTCAAAATGTCAAACTGTATTCCGTCTATGATAAAGCGATCTCCTGCCTTGGCCCGGGGATACCGGTCATAGGCATCACTGCTCCCCATGTTTTTATTAAATACCCGCTGAAATTCAGTAAGATCTTTGATATAGACCTGTTCGTAGGCCGGCATAGCCTCAATATATTCTTTAGTAGGAAAATCAAAATAAAAATTTTGAATCTGTACCTCCGGATGACTCTCCCACATTTTATAAAAAGCCCTGATATGATCAGCATGGGGATGGGTAAAAATCCAGGCGTCTATAACATTTTTCCTCTCTGTCAAGCCCGCATATTTTTTCAAATGGGCATAAAGATAGCCGTAAAATTCATTGCCGCCTTCTACTCCGCCGTCAATTACAATAATTTTACCGGCTCTTGTTACAATAAAATAAGACATCATGTTAGAGTCATCCGCCAGACCAATCTGGTACATGACAGCCGAGCTCTCCGGATCATAAACAGTAATATCAGGCGCAGGATATAAGTTGTACACCCCCATAAAATACTTTTTGATTCTCTGATAATCTGTACTTGATAATCTCCCGTTTTCATCTACATCAGCAGCTTCCTTCCCAACACCCTCCAGTACAGAAGCGCCGGAAAAATATTTCTTTAAAATCGTATAATCTGCGCTGGTAACCCGTCCGTCGCCGTTGATGTCGCCTTTTATGATCAAAGTAGCCCTGTGGCTGACGGCTCCCTGAAAAGTTTTCGTTACAGTTCCTCCGGTAGCCACCTTGTCTACAAAAATATCCTGTCCGTCAGTAAAGTACCCCAGAAACTCCTGAATAGTTACCTTCTCAGCAACACCGCGGAATAGCCCTCTGAATCTATATAACAGCCTGTCCGAATCCAAATATCCAGTTGCCCGCCGCTGGACGCGCCGTGAACAGCCAGGACCGGCAATATTCCCACAGCAAAAGCCAGCAGAACGCATACGGCTGTCATAAAGCGTCTTCCAACAGTAGCCATATCATACCTCCTCTTCTATCGCCGCTTTTTTGCTGTTGATTTTTTTGAAGATTTCAGCAGCAAATTTCGAACTTCTATCATAGTAGTACAAACCGTTTTGCTCCTGTTCTATATCATATAGCTGCGTATAACAAAAGCCGCATATTTTGGGATTATCCAGCAGCGCCTCGGTCAAACCTCTGTACCTCTCTATAAACGCCTGCTCCGAAGCCGGCGCATCGCCGTATCCCCAGCCGCCTTCTGTGCCCGGCGCCCACTTAATGCCTCCGTACTCACTGATAAACACCGGCTCCCCTTTATAAGTCTGTTTGTACAGAAACCGCTCCGGCAGTCCTCCTTCTGTGCGCAAACCGTCAAAGGCGGCCTTAAAAACCTCCGGATTCTGCTCATATTCATGAATGTCAAAAATATCTGTCATCACATGGAATACACCGCTGGTATCAATGCAAGGCCGCGTAGGATCCGCAGCCTTGGTGATCAGATAGATATCGCGCAGGATGTCGTTATCCTGTGTCCTGCCTCTATAATCCCAGGTCTCATTAAAAGGACACCAGCCTATAATAGAAGGGTGGTTAAAGTCCCGTTCTATTTCTTCCAGCCATTCGGGAATATAATTCGCCATAATTTTGAAATCGGAAACATCCACACCCCAATTTCCGTATTCATCCCATACAAGATACCCCATCCGGTCACAGTGGTAAAGGAACCGGGGTTCAAACGTCTTCTGGTGTAGTCTTGCTCCATTGAAACCTGCATCCAGTGAAATCTGAATATCCTTTATGAGATCTTCCTCTGTGGGAGCTGTGTAGATGCCGTCCCGGTAATATCCCTGATCAAGTACCAGCCTCTGAAATACCGGCCTTTCATTAATAAGGAACCGCATACCGTCCAACCTTACGGTACGAAGGCCAAAATAGGATCGTACCCTGTCTGACCGAAAAGAATTTCAACATCGTAAAGCCGCCCGTGGCCTGCCTCCCAAAGATGGGTTTCTGCCAGATCAATGTGCAGGTCTACGGTTCCTGCAGCCTCAACGGCAGTTTCTCCCATGGGCCTTCCTTTGTAAAAGGTTCGTACCTGCAGGAGCGCCCGCCCCTTGCACTGTACCTGAATATTGACGCTGCCGTGGAGTTCCGGAAAATACCTGACACGCAAAACCCTTATTTTAGGTACAAACTCCAGCCAGACTGTCTGCCAAATTCCTGTGGTACGGGTATAGTCACAGCCTTGAGAATAAAAATTTTCTGACTGCTTTCCCCGGGCCTGCATAGGACTTCTAGTGTCGTCCTCTGCGTACACCACGATGGAATTGCTGCCCGGCCGCAGAAAGGCAGTGATATCCATATCTACAGGCGTATAGCCGCCTCTATGAAATCCCACTTCCTGGCCGTTTACGTACAGGCCGGTTAAATAATCGCAGGCTCCAATATGCAAGAGCACATCGTTTTCCAGCTGACTTTCCGTCAGCTCGATATCCTTCCGATACCAGCAGGCATTGATAAAATCCCGATGCCCAACGCCAGACAGCTTACTTTCCGGACAAAAAGGAACCGTTATTTTACCGGTAAAATGCGTATTATTCCGCTGGTAACCCTTGTCCCAGCCGCTTTTGGCCTGGTCTAACTCAAATTCCCATTCTCCATTTAAATTGAGCCAGTTTTCTCTTTCAAACTGAGGATTGGGATGCTCACTTCTCGGTATCATCATGCTATTCTCCTATTTACAAAATGAATCTAGCTGTATGGTATCATACCGGTAAAATGAATACAAGAGAACCACAAAAAGTTTACTTCTTATACAAATCGGAACAGATTTTTCTTTTGAAGCAAAAATATTTTTAGGAATCACACCTGTTTTTTTTGAGGAATTTTACGGATTTTTATATTTTTCCCCTTGACAGAGCTGGACAGCTTATGTATAATAGCAGGCGTCACATTGAGTTGACGTGTGTGCGGGTGTAGTTCAATGGTAGAACACCAGCCT
>CABQMV010000038.1 GCA_902465325.1 uncultured Oscillospiraceae bacterium | reverse complement strand
ACCAATGAGGAATACGGACGTCTGTACAAAAGCTTGTATGGATTGGATACATACGGCTTGCGGTACTTTAATGTATTTGGCAGGAGGCAGGACCCGGACGGAGCCTATGCAGCGGTAATCCCAAAGTTTATTAAGCAGCTGCTGCGCGGAGAACAGCCCACCATCTATGGAGACGGAAGACAGTCCCGGGATTTTACCTATATTGAAAATGTGATTGAGGCCAACTTAAAGGCCTGTGCGGCGCCCTCTGAGGCGGCGGGAGAGGCGTATAACATTGCCTATGGCGGAAGGGAATACCTTCTGGATATCTACTATGGACTGACAAGGGCTTTGGGCATCCAACGAGAGCCTGCTTTTGGTCCGTCCAGGCCGGGGGATATCAGGCACTCCAATGCAGACATCAGCAAGGCTTCGGCCTTATTAGACTACCATCCCGACTACAGCTTTGAGGAAGGAATAAAATTGGCAATACAATGGTACAAGGAGAATCTTTAAATGACAGATAGTTTACAGGCGGACAGAGATAGACTGGCAAAAGCCGGAAGAATTGTTATAAAAATCGGCACTTCTTCTCTTACTTACGAAAATGGAAGGGCAAATCTCAGGCGGATCGGCACACTGGTCCGCGTGATTGCAGATCTGATGAACCAGGATAAAGAAGTCATTCTGGTGTCTTCCGGTGCGATTGGGATTGGCGTCAATACTTTGAAGATGAACCAGAAGCCCTCTACTGTAGCGGGCCGGCAGGCAGTTGCCGCTGTGGGACAGTGTAATCTTATGCAGATTTACACACAGATTTTTTCGGACTATGGCTATGCAGTGGGACAGCTTTTGCTTACAAGAGATATCTTAAACCGTCAGGATATGCGCCAGAATACGGTAAATACATTTGAGGAATTATTGAAATTAAAAATTATTCCCATTGTCAATGAAAACGACAGTGTGGCAGTAGAGGAAATCAAATTCGGGGATAATGACAATCTGTCGTATGTAGTGGCCTCTATTACCAAAGCAGATTTACTGGTCATTTTAACCGATACAGATGGCTACTACGATAAGAACCCAAATTATCCGGATGCCAAACGATATCATAATATTTATGATCTTTCAGAAGAAATTGAAAAAGCAGCCGGCGGAGTGGGAAGCCAGATGGGGACAGGCGGTATGCTTACAAAGGTGCATGCCTGCCGGCTGGCGGCGGAGCAGGGAATCAATGCCGTCATTGTCAATGGAAGAGATCCCAGAGTGTTATTTGATATTATAGACGGCAGGGATATCGGCACCTTATTTGTAGCGAAACAATAGGTTCTTGTGTAAAAGAATCGCCCGGTGCAGTTGCTTAACCGCACCGGGCGTATTTATTATCTAATGAAACCAGTTAAAGGGAGTTGGAGGAGGCTCTTCGGAGGGGGAGGGCTCATCCGGTTCTCCGCCGGTAGGAGACGGTGATGGATCGGGCTCTGTTGAAACAGGCGGGGTAGGCATCGGAGACGAATCCGGCGTAGAGGAAGCGGGAGGAGTAGGTGTTGGCGTTGATGGGGCCGACGGTGTGGCTGTAGCTGTGGCAGAGTGGTCCGGACTGCTTGCCGGGGTATGCCAGGTACAGCTTTTCTCCGGCTGTGTACCGTCTACAAAGTATTGCGTCTCGGTGTGCGGACAATTGTCCGTGGCGACCATACCGGAATCGGAGCATACGCTCACTTTCACCTTAGTGGGCTCTTCTGTAGTTTGAGGAGCAACCGTTGCCATTGTGGTGCTCTGGGTAGTATGTGTAAATTCAGCAGGAGACAGATTTTGGTGAACTCTGTTCATAATCACATTCCAAAGGTTCTGAGCAGATTTCTTTTCTGCGCTATTGATTCGGGTGTTGTTATCATAGCCATACCAGACAGCAGCGGCGTAGTAGGGGGTATAGCCTACAAACCATACGTCATAGTCATTTGTTGTAGTACCTGTCTTTCCGCAGGAGGTAATGCGCTGTCCGGCGCTGTTAATAATATTGATAGAGCCTGCCGCCGTACCGCTGGTCACCACGTCTCTTAAAATAGATGTCATTGTCTCTACCGTAGAGAGATTCTGATATACCTTTACACTGGTGTTCGGGTTTTCAAACAGAAGGTCACCGTTTCTGTCGTACACCTTGGTATAGGTAATAGCCGGATTGTAGGTGCCGTCCGTTACAAAGGGACTATAGGCGCCCACCATTTCCCGGGTATTCATGCCCTTGTTGAAACCTCCCAGGCAGGCGGCAATCTGCGTTTCTGTGGTACGGTCTATGCCGGACTGCTTCAGGTAATTCAGACAGTCTACCCGCCTGCCGGAAAACTGGTCATACAAAATAGCGGCTGAAATGTTGTAGGAGTTATACAGTGCGACTCTGACTGTAGTCATACCCTTGGGAGAACCGTCTGAGTTTTTAGGCCAGGGCACATCGGGTGTCTGCGGATTCAGATACACGGTATGGTCGTTTACCACCGTATCGTCTGAAATCAGTCCCATATCCATCAGAGGTCCGTAGAGCAAAATGGGCTTAATGGAGGAGCCGGGCTGTCTCTCTGCGTCGGTGGCCCGGTTAAAGCCCCAGTTGGTAGTCTTCTTGCCATAACCGCCGTAGATGGCAAGCACATGCCCTGTATAGGGGTCTGTAATGGTAATAGAAGCCTGTGCCGGATTGTCGCCAGGCCCCCTGTTCACATTGACGCTGAAATTATTGATGTCGCAGAATTCCTCGTCTACTATTTTTTGAATATCAGGATCCATTGTGGTTTTTATGGAAATTCCGCTGTTATATATAATGTTATTGGCCTGTGTTTCTGTATAGCCCATAGCAGTCATCAGGTCGCTGCGCAGATCTCTGACCACTGCCTCCATAAAATAAGAATTTACTGTATTGGACTGATTGGTACTGGCGCTTTGCCTCTTATATTCTTCATTGAAAGTAAGCTTTGTCTGAATGGCTGTCATGTATTCGGACTCTGTAATAGAACCCAATTCCAGCATCTTGTCCAGAATAATAATCTGCCGGTTATAGGCTCTGGCCCGGCCACTGGTAGTAAGAGGATTATATTTGCTGGGACTGTTGGTAATTCCCGCCAGAAAAGCACACTCCGCTAAATCCAGCTGAGAAAGGTCTTTGTTAAAATAAGCGCTGGCCGCTGTTTTCACACCGTATACATCGTTGGCCATAAAAATAACATTGCAGTACAGCTCCAGAATTTCCGCCTTGGAGTGGTCATCTTCCAGCTGCAGAGCCCTCCATTGCTCCCGTATTTTACGGGGGATTGCCCTAGCGTCATCTCCTGTAATATTTTTTACCACCTGCTGCGTTATGGTGCTGCCTCCGTGACTGGAGAAGCCCGGCAGGAAATACCCCAGAAAGGCGGCTGCCGTTCTCTTGAAATCTACCCCATTGTGCTCATAAAATCTCTCGTCCTCTATCGCTACCACTGCGTCCAGCAGATCCTGAGGGATTTCTTCATAGTCGGCCCAGATGCGGTTCTTATTTTCAGAGCCCTTTAAGGTGCCTATGATGTTATCGTCACTGTCATACAGAAAGGAAACAAAACCTGTTATGTACAGGTCTTCATCCTGCAGCCGGTCTGTAGTGATAATACAGCCTGCCACCACTCCTATGAGGAGCCCAACAACAATGCACAGCAGAATCATTCCTGTGATCAGACCTGCTTTGCAAAGTGTTTTCAGGGCTACCCAGGCCTTTTGGGCTTTGGCGCTCTTTATTTTTTCACTCATAAGACATCCCTTTCTAATATAAAAGATAGGCAGATAAAAATCTGTTATTACATTGTAGCACAAAATTGGGAATTTGCCTATTGCCCTATTTGAACGTCTCCTTTACCAGCCGCATAGTATAGGAATGGAGGTAAAATTAACATGACGCCGTATATCCGTTTTAAATGGGAGCAAATTCGTCCCCTGATCAAAAATATTTTACGGACTGTATTGCTCATGCTTCTGCTTTATTGTATAATTATGCAGTAAAAAGGAGGCCATGTGACTATGGGAAATTTTCGTTACAGCGGCGATACGTTCTATCTCAATAATGAAGTGTTCAGGGTTCTGTCCGGTACGGTGCAGTATTTCAGAATCCATCCTGCTCAGTGGAGGGACAGGCTGCTGAAGCTAAAAGCCTGTGGCCTGAACACGGTAGAGACTTATTCCTGCTGGAATCTTCATGAAGCGGTGGAAGGCAATTTTGATTTTACCGGAGGGCTGGACTTAGGTGCGTATTTGGATCTGGCTGCGGAGCTGGGCTTATATGTGATTTTCCGTCCGGGTCCTTATATTTGTGCCGAATGGGATATGGGAGGCCTTCCCTCTTGGCTGCTGACGTATCCGGGCATAAAGCTCCGGTGCAGTCATCCTGTTTTTCTAGAAAAGGTCAGAAACTACCTGGATAAAATCTTTGAAATTGTAAGGCCCCGCCTGATCAGCAATGGCGGAAATATTATCATGATGCAGATAGAAAATGAATACGGCGCTTACGGAGACGACAAAGCGTATCTGAACCAGCTGAAGGATATGTATACGCAGGCGGGGATCGACTGCGTGCTTTTTACCTGCGACTGGCCCTATTACTGTATGATGAACGGCGGGAAGATTCCCGGGGTTATGTCCGCAGGGAATTTTGGAAGCAATCCAAAGCAGGCCTGTGATTTTATAAAAAAATTTGCGCCGGATCAGCCTTTTTTTGACGCTGAGCTTTGGGAAGGCTGGTTTGACAGCTGGTTTGATAAAGAACACCATACCCGAGATGCGCAGGAAACGGCGGATGTAGTGGCGGAGCTGCTGGATCTGGGCGGGAATTTCAACATATATATATTTTCCGGCGGGACCAACTTCGGATTTCACAATGGCGCCAACTGTCTGCCAGACAAATATTTGCCCACCGTTACCAGCTATGATTTTGACGGAGTCATCACGGAGGCCGGTGATTTGACACCCAAATATTATGCTCTGAAAAAGGTATTGGAGGAGCGATTTGGCCCGGCGCCGGACATTCCGGTGGCTAACAGTGAAAAAAGGGCCTATAGGAGCGTTCCTTTTACGGAATACAGCTCCCTGTGGGAAAATCTGCCGGAAGGCCGCTTCAGCAGCTGGCCCTTAAGCATGGAAGAAATGGGGCAGGATTTTGGCTACCTTGTATATGAGACAGAAGTAGACGGGCCCTTGGAAGAGCTTCCTATGTATGTGTATGATTTCAAGGACAGAGCAATTGTGTATGTGAACGGTGAGCTGCGCGGAATATCGGAAAATATGATGGAGAGAAAGGACGAGATGTCACTTTGTCTGGCTCCGGGGGAGACCGCACAGATTCGTATTTTAATTGAAAATATGGGGCGGGTAAATTTCGGCGATAAGCTGATGGACAGCAAAGGACTTCACGGAGGTTTGCATATTGCAGACCGGTCGGTGTTTGGCTGGAAACATTACAGTCTTCCCATGAAAGACATTTCCCAGCTGCAGTTCAGTGAAGAAGAGCGGAGAACGGTGCCCGGCTTTTTGCGCGCCGAGTTTCACGTAGACAGAGCTGCGGATACCTTTCTGCGCTTGCCGGGCCTTACCAAAGGGGTGGCTTTTGTCAACGGCTTTCATATAGGGCGGTACTGGCACGGCTGTCGGCTGTATGTACCGGCGCCGCTTCTGCATCCAGGAGAGAATGAGCTGGTGGTATTTGAGAGCGACAGCATAGACCAGAGTGCTGCCGCCGAATTTAAAGAAGAATAGCGACGCCTATAAGAAATATAGCGGAAGAGGTCCCGAGGAAAGCGAACGGCGCTGGACTCGGGGCTTTTTTGTGCATGGAATTTTTTCTTCTTGGGATTAAAACCATTTTAGCCAAAAAGAAGAGTGGGAGGCTCTTGTGTCCAGTGCCGCCGGGGGTCTCAGGGACTTTCAGATTATTTCCCAAAACCCCGCAAATTCCGGGAAATAATTTATAATGAAAAAACAGCAATATTTAACAAAAGAGAAAGGCGGGATGCAGAGTATGCAGATGCGAATCAAAAGAGAAGGCACCATTTTAGTCATATCATTGGCCGGTGAACTGGATCACCACAGCGCCGATGATACCCGGCGAAAAATAGACGGTGCCCTGCTTGCTAATGTCAGCAAGTATGTAATATTTGACTTTACCGGGCTTACCTTTATGGACAGTTCAGGTATAGGTATGCTTATGGGGCGCAATAAAAATGTGGAGACGCTGGGAGGACAGGCCTGGATTGTATGCAACCGGGATGTCTATAAGCTATTGGAGATGTCCGGTGTGTTCAAATACATAAAAAGGGCCGGAAGCGTCCGGGAGATCACAGAAAGCTTGAGAGGTGATGCGTGATGGAATATATAAATAGACTCAGCTGCGAGTTTGATGCCAAATCGTCCAATGAAGGTCTGGCCAGAACAATTGTATCGGCCTTTGCTGTTATGCTGGATCCCACTCTGGAGGAACTGGCGGATTTGCGGACCGCGGTAAGCGAGGCGGTTACCAACAGTATTATACATGGGTACGGAGACAGGAAAAGTCCGGAGGACAAGGTCTATATTGACTGTATTCTCTATGAAGACAGGATTGAAGTAACGATTACAGATCATGGCTGTGGAATTGCTGACCTGAATCAGGCGATGCAGCCCATGTACACATCTGCTCCGGAAATGGAGCGTTCCGGTATGGGATTCACAGTAATGGAGACATTTACAAATCAGTTGGAGGTAAAGTCGGAGGTAGGCAGAGGAACCGTTGTAAAAATGGTTAAAGTATTCGACAGTAAACGGAAGGAGTGACCTTCCATGTTTCCGACGGATAAGGAATTGTTGATGAAGGCTGTCGCAGGCGATGGGGCCTCCACGCAGAAACTGGTAGAAGATAATTATGGATTGGTACTCAGTATTGTAAAAAGATTTCAGAACAGAGGGGTAGAGAGAGAAGATTTAATACAGATCGGCTCCATCGGGCTGATTAAAGCAATACAGAACTTTAATACAGACTATGATGTTATGTTTTCCACCTACGCAGTTCCTATGATAGCAGGTGAAATCAAACGCTTTTTGAGAGACGACGGACCGATTAAAGTTTCACGGTCTTTGAAAGAATTAAACGGCAAGGCCAGAGCGGCCCAGGCTGCTTTAAGTCTGAAACTGAAAAGAGAGCCGAGTCTTACAGAGATTGCGCAACAGCTGTCCGTTTCCGTAGAGGATCTTACATTGGCAATGGAGGCGGTGCAGAGTCCGGAATCATTTTACCGAAAAAACGATGAGGAAGATGCGTACCTTCTGGATAAGCTGGTAGGACAGGAGCCTTCTGAATATGAGGGGATTCTAGACCGTATGACCGTAGGCGCGCTGCTGGAATTTCTAAATGAAGAAGAAAAAACCATTATACGAATGAGATATTATGGCGGTAAGACACAAAATCAGGTGGGACAGGTATTGGGGATGTCTCAGGTGCAGGTATCCAGGAAGGAAAAAAAGGCCCTGGATAAAATGCGGAGGCGTCTGGAGACCTAGATGAATAAATAAAAAGACAGAAAGCCATACTATTACCGGAGAGGAGTGGTAATAATATGGATAAGAATTTAAAGAACATAAGCGTCACTGAATTTACACAGATGGCGGACAAGAAGGCAAAAAAATCGGCCCTGGGCAAGAACTGCGTTATGGCATTTCTTTTTGGGGCCGCTTTTTGCGTTGTAGCGCAGCTATACTATGACCTTATTACATCAGAGTGGATTAGACAGTGGGTGGATCCGGTGTCTGTGGAGGATGCGGCAGCCCATACCTCTCTGTTTATGGTTTTTCTTGGTTCCCTTCTGACCATACTCAATGTATATGACAATATTGGCAAAATAGCCGGTGCCGGTTCTATTGTTCCCATCAGCGGCTTTGCCAACTCTATTGTTTCTCCGGCTATGGAATACAGAAGTGAAGGGAGAATTCTAGGCGCTGGCGCACAGATGTTTGTGGTAGCCGGCCCTGTATTGGTATACGGATGTACAGCAGCGGTAATTGCCGGAATTATTTACTGGTTTGTCAGCGGCAGCGGATGGTAAACAATGGCTGCTTGTCATCTTGAAATAAGGGAAAGAAAGGACGTTTTGTATGGCTGTTAAATTAGGCAATCAGACTTTTACAATGACAAAGCCCGTTTTTATCCATGATAGAGCGTGTATTGTTGGAAACTTGGAAAAAGAGGGGCCTTTGGGAAGCTATTTTGACCAGAATGAAGATCAGTATTTCGGACAGGATACCTGGGAGAAGGCTGAAGCCAGATTTCAGGAGGCTACCTATCATAAAGTGCTGGCGGAAAGTACGCTGGAGGAGAACCAGATAGACTGTGTCTTAGGTGGCGACCTGCTGAATCAGTGCAGTGCCTCCTCGATGGGGCTTGCTTCTGTAAGCAGACCGTTTTTTGGCCTCTTCGGGGCTTGCTCGACTATGGCGGAGTCTCTTACATTAGGCGCCTTTTTAGTAGACGGAGGAGGCGTCAATCACTGTGTGTGCATTACCTCCAGTCATTTTTGTTCGGCAGAAAAGCAGTTCCGCTTTCCTCTGGAGCTTGGAACTCAAAAGCCGCCCACCTCTCAGTGGACTGTCACAGGAAGCGGCGCTGTCATTTTATCGTCAGAGCAGTCTCCCATTCAGATTACCTCTGTAACGCCTGGCATTATTACAGATATGAAGGTAACCGACGCCAATAATATGGGAGCGGCCATGGCCTGTGCTGCAGCCTCCACTGTCACTGCACATTTACGGGATACAAACAGAGCTCCTGAGTACTATGATTTGATTGTTACAGGCGATCTGGGAATCCTGGGCAGAGATCTTATGCTAGATGTGCTGAGAAAGCAGGGCATTCAGATCCCACTGTCCAGAGCCTTTGACTGCGGCGCAGAAATTTTCAATCCTAAAACGCAGAATACCAACAGCGGAGGAAGCGGCTGCGGCTGCTGTGCCTCTGTGCTCACAGCGTATCTCTTAAAAGAGATGGAAGACGGAAATCTTAATAAAATACTTTTTACTGCCACAGGAGCTCTTATGAGTCCGGTGTCGGTAAAGCAGGGAGATCCTATTGTAGGGGTGGCTCATGCCGTTGCTATAGAAAGGATAGGTGGTTAAATGGATATTTTTCTGCGGTATTTAGGCGTAATTGTTGTTGGCGGTCTTTTGTGTGTTATTGCACAGATTCTCATTGACAAAACAAAGCTGACTTCTGCCAGAATCCTGGTAATCTATGTGGTGGCAGGCGTAGTCCTGTCTGCGATCGGCGTATATGATTGGATCAAGCAGATTGGATACTGCGGTGCGACGGTGCCGCTTACAGGCTTTGGACATGCTTTGTTTAAAGGAGTTATTAAGGCCACAGAGGAGTTGGGCTTCAGAGGAATTTTCACCGGCGGGCTGGGGGATGTGGCTACCGGTATTGTTATGGCAATTGTGTTCGGCGTCATTGCTTCCCTGGTATCAAAACCGAAGGCAAAAAAACCTTAACTTTATTAAATAAAGGGAAATAACAGTATTTCCCGGGAAAATTGACGGAATGTTTTGGGCCATTGTATGATGGCCCTGTGAGGCATAGAATTTTTTTTCTGATTTTTATAGTAAGCGCTTGTGTTTCCCGGTTGGTGTGGAGCGTATACGGGGGATATGAGTACGCAGCAGAAAAAATCACCGGCACCGTATACAGAGAAGTGTGGAACAGAGCGGATCAGATGGTACTGGAGCCGGATGACAGACAAGTGCGGATTCTCGTAACTAGCCTGAAAGAGCAAGTGAAAATCGGAAGCAGAGTAACGGTTTTTGGTACGCTGCGCCAGCCAGAGGCTGCCAGGAATCCGGGAGGATACAGCCAGCGGGACACTTTGTATGGGAAAAATGTGCTCCTAGTGCTGGAGACAGACCGTATTGAGATCCATTCCGATTTTTCTTTTTGCCTGCGGGCATGGGGGTCAGGCATCCGGGCCCATATAGAAAAAGTGCTTTCTCCGCTTATGGATGATCAGGAGCTTGGTTTTTTATTGGGGGTCATGACCGGAGAAACCGGCGGACTGGAGGACAGTGAAAAGGCCTGGATCCGGCTGAGCGGTATTTCTCATCTTATGGCGGTATCGGGGATGCATGTTACATATATACTGCTTCCTGTGAAACGGCTGCTGAAACGGCGGCATCTGGACATTGCGGCCAGAAGCGGTCTGTGTATGCTGCCGCTGCTGCTTTTTATGACGGCAGCAGGCTTTACGCCGTCTGTGATAAGAGCCGGTGTCATGTGCGGCTATACATTCGTAAGCAAAATCGTAAACCGAAAACCGGATTTGCTGAACTCTCTGGGACTGGCCGGCTGTGTTTGCTTTTTTGTCTGTCCTATGGCAGCCGGAGATATTGGCTTTGTTCTGTCTTTTGGCGCGGTATTGTCCGGCACAGTACTGGGACCGCCTATAAGCAGCCTTTTTGCCGGCAGGAAAAAAACGGGGAAACTTTTGGATCCTTTATGCTATGGACTGGCAGTCAATATGGGCTTGCTGCCGGTGATGCTGTATCATTTTAATATGTTTTCTCTTTCGGGACTGCTGGTTAATCTTGCTGCTGCGCCGCTGTCTTCCGCCCTGTGCGTGCTTGGCTATAGTACATATATAGTAGGCTCGGTCCCTTTTTTTTTTGTGGCCGCAGAATTTATGGCCGCTGCCCTTACGTCGGTGGCGGGACTTCTTACTGCTACAGCCCGTATAGGAGCTGCTTTTCCCGTGATCCGTTCTGTGTCGCCGCCGCTGTGGCTGGCTGCTGTATACTATGTACTGGTATTATGGCTGGCAATGGGAAGAAAGCATTTCAGGCTCAGGGCAGTTTTCTCTGCTGCTGTGGCGCTGGTATTGGCTGCAGGTGCAGTATCGGCAGGGGAGCAAGGGCTTGCAGAGATTGTCTGGTATGACGTGGGACAGGGCTCCTGCGCCCTGGTGACAACAGAGGGCGGCAGCCATATTCTAATAGACGGAGGAGCCGGTTTTGTCAATGTCAGTCAGCTGCTTTGGAAAAAAGGGGTGAGCCATGTAGATTGGGTTATATTAAGTCATGGGGATACAGATCATTCGGAGGGGCTGATGAGGGTTGCACAGGAGCATAGCGTAGGAACTGTGCTGATTCCAGATAATCCAGAGGATACAAAGGCACAGGAGCTGGCAGAGGCAGTGAGGCGAAGGGGAGGAAAGGTTGTTAAGGTAGGACAGTTTGCGTCTGTTTTCCTTACGGACCGGGTACAAATAGAACTGTACAGAAATCAGGACACAGGTTCTTTTAATAATTCTTCTCTTGTGGTACAATTAAACACAGACTTTGGTTCTGTATTGTTTCCGGGCGATTTAGAGCAAGAAGGAGAGCAGAGTTTAGCGGAAAGTGGTTTTCTGAGAAAATGCGGTGTGATTACCGCTTCCCATCATGGTGCAAAAAACGGTACAGGAGAGCTGATTTTGCAGCAGTCGTCTCCTTTTTTGACTGTAATCAGCGTTGGGAAGCAGAACCGGTACGGGCACCCCAGCCCGGAGACCCTGCAGCGTATAGCAGAATCGGGAGCAAGAATAGTCAGGACAGATCAGGACGGCGCTGTTATCATGCGTTTTCAGGAAGATGGAAGGATAGAGGTTGCTACATGGCTGACAAAGGAGAAGCTACAATATCGGAAATGAATCGTTTATTAGCAGAAGGGCCTTTGAGCGGTGTCTATTTGTTTTATGGACCGGAGGAATATTTCAAAGACTTTTACTGCAATAAAATAAAAGAAAAAACAGTGGGGACGGATATTTTAAATTATACCAAATATACGGTGAAGACAGATCCTGCTGAAGTTATTCGCAATTGCAGCGGATATCCCATGTTTGCAGATTGGAAAATGATTGTTTTATGCGAGTCAGGCTTTTTTTGCGGGAAGGCAGATCCCGGCGGCCTGACGGATTTTTTAGGAGACCTTCCTTCCTCTACGGTGCTTGTTTTTAGAGAAAGCCAGGCAGATAAGCGCAGCAAGCTGTATAAAGCAGTGGAGAGAAATGGCGTGATTTTTCACTGTGACCGACAAAGTGACGAAATGATTATCAAGCTGCTGGCTAAGGCGGCCAGGGCACAGGAGAGAGGGATTACAAAAGAGGCCGCTCAGCTTATGATACTGGGCCTGGGAGAAGATATGCAAAGGCTGCTGTCGGAGCTTAATAAGCTTGTTCTGCTGACGGCTCCGGGCGATGTAATCGGAGAGACTCATGTAAGAGAGGTCTGTACGCTCTCTATTTCTGCTAAAATATGGGATCTGACAGATGCCATAGCAGAGAATCATAAGGAAAAAGCATACATTTATCTTTCTTCTCTGTTAGATGCCAGAGAGGCGCCTCAGATGATTCTCTTTTCTGTGACAAAGGCATTTATGAATTTATATAATGCAAAGATGCTTCAGGCAGAGGGAATGAAGTTTCATGAAATTGCCTCTGCTTTAGGGAGCCGGGGATTTGTTGTAAAGAAAATGTGTCAGCAGGCCAGAAAATTCAGTGCAAAAGAGTTATCTGCCAGAATTGAATTCTGTATCCGTATGGATGAGGCCTCAAAGACAGGGAAGATCCAAGCAGTCAGAGCGTTGGAACTTATTGTTGCAAAATAAATACTGCAGCGACTTTTAAAAGGTTTCTATGTCTCTCACAGGCCTTTATCTGCCAAGCCTCAGTTTGAGCTTTCCTATCACTAACAGCAGCTCGGCGCCCAGCAGCAGGCAAATCAGAATTAAAATTTGTCTGTTGCTGATAAGAGCGGTGAAAAAATTATTGATCTTTTCATTTTGAAAATAAATGCTGTTTCCTGCTCTGATTGGTACAGCCACTGTAGTGCCGTCATAGAGCAGTATATTTGCTGTACCGATTTCAGTACCTGCAATGACGGGGGGCTCCATATCCGTCATATCATAGCCCGGATTCATAGTAAAACTGATTTGAGAAACGGGATTTTCCGCCTGAGCGGAGGTAATACAGTAGACGGTAGAGGAAGCAGTAATGTTTAGACTTTCATTTCCAATGGGAAGCGTCAATAATACCTGACTTTCAGTAACGACCGGTATTTTGTAGTAGCTGTCTTTCAGATTTGCCAGAACGGTTTCTCCCCAAAGCTCATAGTTGTTGCCCCGTATATGGTCAGCGACAAGAATCAGACTCATCGTAGAATCATTTCCCTGAGCCGTTATATTTCCCATATAGCTCATTGCGTAATAGCTTTTTCCCTCCTGACTATAGGAGCCCAGGGTCCCTCCTACATTCCTCGTGCCTCCGGCGGAGAGCACAAGTCTGTTATTGTTGCTGATTAAAGTACCGTCTGCAGTTAATACTGTGGCCTGTGTGCAGTAAAGTGCTTTAAATTCCGGATTGGCGGAAGCAAAAGATAGGAACCGCGCGACATCCCGAAGCGTTGTATGAGAATACTCTGCATTACTTTCTTCTGCAGCGGTAAAAAGGGTGCTGGCGAGACCGATTTCCTCTGCCCGACGGTTCATCATAACGAGGAGGCTGTCTGTTACAGGTGTGAGTAAATTTGACAGCGCTGCTGTAGCCGCTGCATTGTCCGCCAGCAGAGAAAGCTTCAGCAGGTCAGGCACCGTGTAGGTCTGGCAGGACAGGTCCGCTGTTAAAACAGGGTCCAAATTTTCCAGGGCTAGCAGGCACACCATCATCCTGTGAAGAAGGGAGATATTTGTGGAAGCGGTACTGCTCTTTTCCATAACAATCTGTCCTGTATCGGCAGACATCACAACATAGGCGGGCATTTTTGCGTTCCCGCTGTCCTGATTGGCATAGACTGCCGGTACGGAGGCAAGTGTTATCATTAGTATAAGGTAAAAAGCAATTATCCGTCTTGCCACATTTCTCTCCCTGAAAAAAACGATTTTATTTTACTTCAACAGTCCATCCAAAGGCGTCCTCCAGCTTGCCCAGCTGGATGCCTGTTACTGTATCGTATAGTTTCTGGCTCAGAGGTCCGATTCCGCCGTCTTGAATTTGAAATACATCGTTTTCGTAGCGCAGGTGACCTACTGGAGAAATAACGGCAGCGGTTCCTGTTCCCCAAACCTCCTCCAGCGCGCCTGTACGGGCGGCCTTTTCCAATTCTTCTACAGAAACCCTGCGCTCCTCCACAGGAAGGCCCCAGGACTTGCACAGCTCTACACAGGTCCGTCTGGTTACACCGGGTAAAATACTTCCGTTAAGCATAGGGGTTACTACGGTACCATTTATTTTAAAGAAGATGTTCATTGCGCCGACTTCTTCAATATATTTTCTCTCTACTCCGTCCAGCCAGAGAACCTGGGAATACCCCTCTTCGTGAGCCTTCATCTGAGCGGCCAGTGAAGCCACATAGTTGCCGCCGGTCTTGGCTTCTCCGATGCCTCCTCTTACTGCCCGGACATAGTGATCTTCTATCCATATTTTTACGGGATTTAGTCCCTCAGGGTAATAGGCACCAGAAGGGGAGAGTATGATCATAAATTTATAAGTATCGGAGGGTCTGACGCCCAAAAAGGGGTCGGTAGCGATTACAAAGGGCCTTATGTAAAGGGACGTGCCTTCCGCAGTGGGGATCCAGTCTGCATCTGTCTTTACCAGTGTTTTTAATCCGTTCAGAAACAGATCCTCGGGAATCTCCGGAATCATAAGGCGGCGGTTGGAATTGTTGGCTCTTTCTATATTTTTGTCGGGGCGAAACAGCAGTACCCGTCCGTCAGCCGTCTTATAAGCCTTCAGCCCTTCAAACATTTCCTGTCCGTAGTGAAACACCATAGCGGCAGGACTCAGGGATATATCATGAAAGGGCACGACTCTGGGATCATGCCATCCCTTGCCGGAAGTATAGTCTACCTCAAACATATGGTCGGTAAATATTTTACCGAAGCCTAATTTTGACTGATCCTGAGGCTTCTCCTTGGGATTGTCTGTCTTTGTCACTTTTATTGTGTAATTACTCATAAATGCCTCCCAATTTTCTGTTCAAATTTATTCTTTTTCATTATAGCACAGCGGAGTGAAAAATCAATTTGATTTTTTCCGCTTTTCCCCGTATACTGATAGCAGAATGAGAGGAGGCCGAAAGGTGGAAAAAGATGAAAAGCAGTATCACATTGGATGCGCCAAAGGCGATGTAGGACGCTACTGCATTTTACCGGGGGATCCCGGCCGCTGCAAACAAATTGCCCAGCAGCTGGAGTCTCCTATTCACATAGCATACAATCGGGAATTCAATACCTATACAGGCCGGCTGGAGGGGGAAGTCGTCAGCGTTACCTCTACCGGATTAGGGGGGCCCTCTGCCGCAGTG
>CABQMV010000037.1 GCA_902465325.1 uncultured Oscillospiraceae bacterium | reverse complement strand
CTGCTTTTGGCCTGTCAGGATGCTCTCCGGACCATCCTGACAGGGGGAGCGCCCTTATTGCAGACAGCTCTTCCTCTGTCAGCGTAAAATGCTCTGTCCGGCGATTCTCCCGAATCCGCTCTTTTGAGGAAGCTTTGGGAAGCGGCAGTACCCCCATCTGCAGTGCAAATTTTACACAGACCTGTGCAGCCGATACACTATGCTTGGCTGCCAGAGCCGCCAACAGGGGATGATCAAGCACTCTGCCCCGGCCAAAGGGGCTCCAGCCCTCCACTACGATCCCCCTGCTCTGACAGTAAGCAACCGCCTCCTTCTGCAGATAGCCGGGGTGGTACTCCAATTGATCTGCCATAGGCAATCTGCCGGCGCATTCTATATTTTCAATGTGATGAGGAAGAAAATTACTGACGCCGATTCCCTTCAGCACTCCCTCTTCATACATTCGATTCATCGCGCGCCAGGACTCTCTGTTCAGAGTTTTCCAGGACTCGCCTACCGGATCGCTCTTAGGCCCCTGAGGTCTGGGCCAGTGTATAAGGTACAAATCCAGATAGTCTGTTCCCAGATTTTTCAGAGAAAGCGCCAGACTGCGCAGCGTATTATCGTACCCCTGGTCAGCAGCCCACAGCTTTGTGGTTATGAAAAAATCCTTTCTGGGAAGGCCGCTTCCGACAAGAACCTCTCCCAATTCCTTTTCATTCTTATAAAACGAAGCAGTATCAAAATGGCGGTAGCCCTCTGCAACAGCAGTTTCCATGGACAGCCTGCCCAAATCGCCTACCGCCTTATAGGTTCCAAAGCCCGGGACCGGAATGGAAATTCCATTATACATGGTAAAAGGCGACTTGTTCACCGTATCATTTCTCCGTCCCCTGCAGCAATGCAGAGGTGATATCTGCCGTCGTCTGCCAGAGACATCTGCTCCCATTTTCCGCTGTTCTTATTCAGATGCTCCGGCTGGCCGTCAAAGGTAAAGGAAACAGACTGACTGTTCTCCATATCCTTATTCGCCAAAAGGATCCTGCCATTGTCAAAGAAGCCTAATGTCAGCGCACGGGCATCTACCTGTGTCAGCGCTTTGTAGCCGGTAAAATACCGAACCAGCTTGTCACCCGGCTCAAAACCGATGTGAAGCACTTCTTCGGACTGTGCATCTACAATCTCTGCGCCCAGCAGGGCCAAATCCTTATTAACACGCTGCACAATGTAATACCGGCTGTTTTTTGTGCCGCCCAGATTGATAATCGCATTGTGATAGTCCCAGCCCTCTGCATTGCCCGCAGGAGTCCAGTAGGTAAAATAGTCGATTTCCATAGGACCGTAGGCCAGAGAGTTAAATACCTGCCAGCGGATCTCTGATTCGTTTACATTTCGGTATACCCAGTGCTCTACACAGAGTACAATGATTTTCCACGGAATCTTTTTCTCCTGCGCCACCTGGCGAACCAGCTCCAGGTTATCCAGAAAAGTGGGCCGGTTATATTTTTCATAGAGCTTTCCAACCCATCCATTGGTGGTTCTGTTTTCCTCCGACAGATTTGCCTCAGGCTGATCTGTAAGACGCTCTACCTCACGATACATCAGGTTATAATGGTCATAGCTGAGAATTTCAGGTTCAAAGACATTGACAAATTCCCGCAGATAAAGCTCATAATGCTCCACATCTACTACCGGAGGAATCGGAAGCAGGTTTACCAGCGCCTTGTGTGCCGGATCCAGCTGACTCAGCTTGTCCTTCACCCTTCGCAGGGCCGGAAAAGCTACTTCAGTAGGCTCATCCTGCAGAAAATAATTATCCACTGTCGGCAGATCTTTATAGTCATTTACAAAGCTCTCCAGCTGAGCCTCCCAGCCATCCTCTCCATTAAGAGCCGCATAAATTCTGTCGTCTAAAACGCTGGTCTTCATCCCGTATTTTGCTGCCAGCTCAATAACACGCTTGTTTGTCTTGGCGTCGTACCTGGCCTCCATCACCGTCATGCCCGCCTCGGCGATTTCTTTAATGACCTCTTCCTCTCTTGCTTTGTCATGAGGCGGCCCGCACCAAAATGATATAGGATATTTTTTCATAGAACTTCCTTCTCCCTCTTTCTTCATTTTATTTTATCTTTTACTGTCATTTCTATTTTCTCAGTCCGGCTTTTCTCTGTTTTCCCCTGCTCCTGTGCCGCAGAAAAACACAGTATTACCGCAGAAGTCCCCGGAAGGCTCGATTCCGGGGGCAGGCTCAGAATATACGAAATTTGCTGTAGGCTTTTCTCTATTTATCAAAAATTTTTCTGCCGGAGCCCACTTCAAAATGCAGCTCTGCAATACCCAAATCAATATTTTGATTAACCGGTACGCCGTCCACATAGGCAAAAATTCTCGCAGGACTGTAGAAAAACTTTACCGGTTGGGCATTTAGGCCCGACGGTGCCTTGGCCACTGCCTGCATACCCTCAATAAACCAGGCCGGAGGTTCTCCCTCCGCAGTATACATATATTCTATGGGCCGGGAGCTTCTGTGATTCAGATGTCTCGCAAATTCATCATCAGGCATGATTTCTTCTGCAATCTCGCCTACCGCAATTACAATAACCAGCTTTTGTCCTTTTTTTATGACACAGGGACATTTGTCCCTGTCGTATGTAACAGAAACCCAACAGGTCCCCAGCCCCAGGCGGGTAGCTTCCAGTACAACCTTCTCTCCATAATAGCCTACCTTCTCAAGAAGATGAGTTTCCTCTTCATTTCCAACAATGGCAAAAAAAGAATTGGCGCCCTTGATGCCGCAGTAGCTTTTAGCAAAAGTCTCAGGGGAGTTCTGAATTAGCTGAACGGAAAGTCCGCTCTCTTCATTTACCCCTTTGATACAAGCTTCCAAAGCCTGAACATCCTCCGCCTTCAGCGGCGTTCCCAAATAGCTTCTTCTCGACTGCCGCACATCGATTGCTTCCTTCATTGTCAACATATAACTCACCATGCCTTATTAAAGTTGTGACGGTATTCCCTCGGGGAATATCGGAGCCCCCCGCCCTCGGCTCTGAAAGGAACAAAACTGCATACATAAATGATTTCCCACGCAATCCTCCTCTTCATATTTATGAACAGGGACACCTCTGTAATACCCCAGGGCTCTCAATAAGCCAGGCATAACGCACCTGGCAGAATGTATTTACTATTTTATTATTTTAACACGAATCCCCTTCTGTGAAAAGCCCCTGTCACTCTTTCAAAATATAAAATTTTCATAACAAGAACTTCCCCATTCAGTCAGAGTCTTTGTCAGGTCCGTCAAGCAGTGCAGTCTATTCCCATTTCCGGCAAATTTGATTTACGTCCCGGGTAAGCTCCTCCAGCTCCTTACGGGGAGCCTTTCTCATTCTCTCCGCCAGAGACATGAGCCGCTTAACCGACGACACAAGCCGCTTAAAGAAAGCATCCTCACTGCCGTTTGCCGCCAGAGGCTTCAACCTGACTCGGCTCCCCTCTTTCACCATAGCGTTCGCCAACAGATCCCAGCATTCTCCGTTATAGGGAGCACTGGCAGACAGTCTCAGTTCCTTTACCAATCTCTCTTTCAGAGCATCACAGACTGTATCCTCCCCGTGCGTAACAAATACATGCCGGGGCTTAGGCACAAATAAGGAAATCCATTTGACCAAACCCTCTGCATCCGCGTGACCGCTTATACTGTTGAGCTGCGCAATTTCGGCCCGTACCTCTATCACCTCGCCAAACAGCTTTACCTGTGCTGCCCCTTCCAGCAGAGACCTTCCAAGCGTTCCTGCACTCTGATAGCCCACAAACAGTACCGTACACTCCCTGCGCCACAGATTGTGCTTCAGATGATGCCGGATTCTTCCCGCCTCGCACATCCCGCTGGCGGAAATAATTACTTTGGGAACAGGGTTCTCATTAATGGCTCTAGACTCCTGACTGGTCAGAGAAGTACACAAGCCCTTAAAGCCAATGGGATTCATGCCCCTTTCAATTAAATCCACCGTTTCTCTGTCAAAGCAGGTGAGACTGTTGTGGTTAAATATATTCGTGGCCTCGTTTGCCATAGGGCTGTCTACATATACCGGAAAATCCGGGTGGCCTTTCACTAAATTCCGATCTTTAATCTGTCTGATAAAATACAGAATTTCCTGTGTACGCCCCACGGCAAAAGCCGGTATCACCAAATTGCCTCCCCTGTCAAGGGTTCTCTGAATAATCTTTGACATCTCTGCCACATAATCCGGTTTCGGGCCATGGCTTCGGTCACCATAGGTTGACTCTATAACAACGTAGTCTGCTTCTGTCAGGTATTCCGGATCTCTGAGAATCGGTTTCCCGGTATTTCCAATATCCCCTGAGAATACCAGACGGATCGTCTCCGTCCCCTGGGTAACCGTAAGCAGGACAGAGGCAGAGCCCAGCAAATGTCCCGCATCAATAAACTCAGCAGTAATTCCGGGAAGCACAGAAACCTGTCTATGATAGTCGCAGGGGACAAAATGCTTTAGAACCCCCTCTGCATCCTCCATGGTATAAATCGGAACGTATTCCGGTTTGCCAGCCCTCTTAGCTTTCCGATTCCTCCATCCGGCCTCAAACTCCTGAATATGCGCCGCATCCCTGAGCATAATGCCGCACAGGTCGCAGGTAGCCTCTGTGGCATATACAGACCCCTGGAAGCCCTGCTTATACAGATAAGGAAGCTTGCCGGAATGGTCAATGTGCGCATGGGTTACTAAAACAGCCTGTATCTCTGCCGGGTTGACCGGCAGCTGCTGATTCTCAAAAAGATCCGGTCCCTGCTCCATACCGCAGTCAATCAGAAGATGATTCCCCCCCACCTGAAGCAGGTAACAGCTTCCCGTCACCTCATGAGCGGCTCCTAAAAAATTCAGCTTCATCCCTGTTCCTCCTATTTTGTCAAAACAGTTATTTTTTTAAAATTCCCCAGGAATACACACGCTGGCTCTCCCCCCCGGCTCCATTTACATCATAATATTCAACGGTCAGACGATTGCCCTCTATTGTAATGGCCGAATAAGTGCAGTGTTCAAAGGTAGTCTCCTGCATCTGCTGGAACATTTCTCTTTCCCCTTCAGGAAATTCTTCAAAAATTCCTCTGGCCTGATTGCCGGCAACGCCAGAAGCCAGATGTACAGGACCTTGAGGATTTATCATATATTCAATGTCATTTTCCGTTTTAGTTTTTGTCTTTCTTAAGGGCTCTCCTTCAGCAGAAACCGGATAGGTTCTGGAATACACGTGATCATGCCCGGTCAGCACCAGATCTACCCCGCATTCTGAAAATATGGAATTCAGCTGTTTTCGCAAGGTCAGCGCCATCAAATTGTAGTCAGAACCGGAGCCGTATTTGCCCGGAGAATATAGGGGATTGTGCATTGCCACTATTTTCCAGGTCTTGTCGGTAGAAAGCAGATCCTGCTTTACCCAACGAATCTGGTCAACAGTAAGCCCCCAGTCGTCCGTCTCCTGGGAATCCCCTGTATTCAGCACAGTAACATGGGCGTCCCCATAGTCAAAAGAGTAATACATCCCTTCTCTGACATTCTGACGATTGGGGACATCAATGCAGAAATGGGAAAAGGCACACTGTGTCGCACCGTACAGATAGGCATCCCAGTAGTCGTGGTTTCCGGCGGCATATACCAAAATATTATTATGCAGATAGTCTCCGGTAATATCCAGCATCTTATTCCACAGTTCTTCCTTACCGCCCTCCTGTACCATATCGCCGGTATTCAGCACGAACGCCGCCTCTTTGTACCGGGAAAAAGCGTCCTTTAGTCCGCCAGCCCAAATTGTACCGAAATTTACATCGTCCTGAGAATCCGAAAAGTGCAGGAATATCATTTTATCCGGATTTTCCGCCTTTGTATGGAAGCTGCAAACCTGACTGTATACATTGTGCTCCGAATCCCCTACCACATACAGGTACTCTGTGTCCGGCTCCAGATTCTGCAGGGCCGCGTAATTGGCATAATTTGCAGCGGTAAAATAAGTATAGCCGGCAACGGTCATTCCCTCAGAAAAATCAGGATTGTCCCGATCCGCCCCTTCCGCTTTCCTTACCTTGACAACAGGAATCCCCTCCTGATCCGTATGCCAGGAAATTCCGATTTCGGTGGCCGCCTGATTATAAAAGGTAGCTGTAATAGAGCCCGGAACCACCTTTTCCGGCGAGCTTTCTCGCTTCTCTGCAAACTGCACTGTCACTTGTCCGTCTTCTGTCATGCCGCTGATCTTTCCTACACCGTTACAAAAAAATACATCCTTGCCGTTTACCTTTACAGAAGCAACCTTATATCCTGCGCTGCACGAAACCGTCAGCTCTGCCGTCTCTCCGTACCGTACAAGGTCCCTGCTGAGGACAGCAGTCCCTCCTTCTGCCGGCTCCGCTGTCACTGTCAGCTTGTGAGCCGTCTCCAGATCGGGAGCTGCCGTGGGCTCCAGCGTAGGAAGTAATGTACGTTTCGGTTCGTTTTGGCACCCGCATACGCCCAAAAGCAGGCAGATCAGCAAAACAGCCGCAACCAGATATTTACTTTTCTTCATTAAAATCATTCCTCCGTATAAAAATTTTCTGTCATTCTTCTGTAATTAATAAAAGAAGTGTCCGCCCGCCGTCAAAGCAGGGAATATAGGATACAGAAGCACTGTTCTCCACTTGCTCTATAAAAACATCCATAAAATGTTCCACATCCTTCTCCGAAAACCCACCTGGAAAAGACAGCAGCGTTCTAAGTTTCCCCTCCTCCGTCCTTTGATCGGAAAGCGCAGCCGCCGCGGCAATGCAGTCATAAGAAGTCATATCCTCAAAGTATCCGTCGGCACAGTCCATATCCCTGCTTACCTCATCACATACAGGCCGCTCCTCATCATATTCAAAATGCGTCATGCTCAACACATTGTCAGACACACCGAAATAGCGCCGGTACGCTGCAAAATCATTGTCATCTGCCGCCTCATCAAAGGTCGCATCAAAATTGTAAAAGCGGCCCTCCAGCTGCCCACAGACCCAGGTATGCCCCACCAATTCTCCTTTTTCCTCCGTCCCGTCGTCCCCCATTGCCTCGCAGCACAAAATTCCTGTCAACCGAAGCAGCAGCGCCAGGGCGTTGGAATAGCCGTCACAGTTTGTCTTTCCCCTGCACAGGGCGTCATAGAGATAATTTGCCTGCTGACCATCCTGATAGGAAGTATACACTACAAACTCCCTCAGAAAATCATACACATAGGCCATACGCTGCAGCTCCGAAACACAGGAAGCCGGTACTGACTGCGCAATTTCTCTGGCTCTGCCTAGTGCCTGCATTTTCAGCTCCCAGGCCTGCTGGCAAAAACGGTCCATCCGGTATGTTACGCGGGAACCCAAAATTACGATCTCTTCCTCAGAGCTGTAATTCTGCTCCAGAAAAGGGGAATCCATGGCCAGAAAATCTCGGGGCCGGTATAAATCCATAGAAGTATCTTCTACAAAAATACCAACATTCGTATAACAATGCTCCATGGCATACAAAAGAGCCTGATAGATCAGGAGGCTGTCTCCGGAAAGCCGGTCCCGGAACCAGTTACCCATACAGTCCGCATACTCAGATTTGTATAAGAGCAGCTCCTGTTTTTGTATATATTGGGGAGTGCCCTCTGCATTGAAAAATTCAACCCGGCTCTTATAGTCGTCAGCAGAGGCAGAAGGAGCCGGCGGCGCCTGTGTCTCTGCCAGAACAGACTTCAGAATCCGGTCCACCGGCTGGCAGCCGCCGCAGAAAAAAAGCAAAGATGCGAACAGTATACAAATTAAAATTCGAACGGGCCGTTTCACTTATCTATTCCTTTACTTATTAATAAAAAAATTATACAAGATAACGGCCGCTCCGTCAACCAAGGCATCCTTCCTATCTCACAAGCACCTGCATAATTATCTCCTTCTGCGGGCAGAAGTACGCTGCATTGACCGTATAAATGAAATCGTTTATAATTCTAATGTATATTATTCGGGAGATATTTATGTGGTCCAGAAAAGAACTAAAAAAGACAGCAAAAAACCGGATTCGTAAAAATTATATTGCGATGGTAGCCGTTTGCTTTATTATAGCATTCCTCACAGGCTCCTATAACACCTCTACCGGCGCAATCCACGGGTATAACCGCTTTAACGAAACAAAAGAGTATGTAACCAATCCCACTTCTTATTCCGGCTCCAGCACTGAAAAAATAGTGGAACAGCTGTATCATGATTATTTTGGAGGCCTGAAGCTGCCGGAGGACAGCAAGCCGTACAATGGTACCATAGGCTGGTTTATCAATTTGTTTACTCAGAGATCAGGGCCGTTTTTCAAGTTATATAACGCAATACGCACCTTTATAACACGCCAGTATGTCTTTATGGGGATTTCCCTCACTATTGGTGTACTGCTGGATATTCTGTACCGGATTTTTATTAGAAACACTCTTTTAGTGGGAGAAAAACGATTCTTTCTGGAAAGCCGCCTTTACGGCAATACGCGGATCAGCAGAGTCGGATTTATGCGTAAACGCCGGGGATTTATAAACTCTGTAAAAATTATGTTTTTGTTGAATTTATATCAGTTCCTGTGGAATCTGACCATTATAGGGGGCTTTATCAAAGCATACGAATACAGGATGATCCCCTATATACTGGCAGAAAATCCTTCCATTAACAGAAAAGAAGCTTTTTTACTTTCCCGGCAGATGATGCGCGGAAATAAGTGGAAAGCATTTGTTCTGGATCTGTCCTATATTGGATGGTGGCTTCTGACCATTCTTTCTTTGGGAATTGTCGGTTTTTTCTGGATGAATCCCTATATGTCCGCTGTCAATGCTGAGCTCTATGCCGTCTTGCGCGGCAAAATCATAGAGGAAAAGGCCCCCTGCTATGAAAGTTTAAACGATGCAGCCCTGTTTTATAGGGAAAGTTCCTCTGACGGCGCCCTCACCGAAGACGGCGAAAAAAGATACGACCTCTACCCCGGTCTGGAGCAGCCGAAAAAGCACTTTACACCCAAAAATAACTATGACAGACATTACAGTCTCTCTACCATTATTCTGCTGTTCTTCACCTTTTCCCTAATCGGATGGCTCTGGGAAGTTTGTCTGTACCTTTTCCAGGACGGGATTTTGGTGAACCGAGGCGTTCTTTGCGGTCCTTGGCTGCCCATATACGGCACAGGAGGCTGTCTGGCTCTGCTGCTATTGAAAAGATTTTACAAAAATCCCATTCTTACCTATTTTTCATTTTTGGTGATTGCCGGATTTATAGAATATATCACCAGTTGGTTTCTGGAAGCAGCAAAGGGCGTAAAATATTGGGATTACAGCGGCTATTTTCTGAATTTGAACGGGCGTATCTGCGTGGAGGGCCTGATTACATTCGCGTTTGGAGGCTGTGCCGTTATCTATTTTCTGGCCCCCAGACTGGATCATCTCTACAGCAAGCTTCCCAAGGCCGTCCGCTGGTCCCTCTGCCTGGTTCTGATCCTGCTTTTTGTACTGGACCTGATTTACACCCACAGTCACCCCAATACAGGCTACGGCATTACTGAATTTCATAATACTTCAGCATAAACGCCCCTTGTTCAGTTCCAGAATATGCAGCGCACATCCAATTTTCTTATGATGTTCTCAATGCCCACGGACTTTTTCCTATGCCCCGGTTTCCAATTTATTTACAATGTAGGGAATAACCTCTTCCGGCGAAATGCCAAGCACAAAGGCAAATTCTTCTGTAATAACACGCTCAGCAGCTGATAAAATCTTCTTGTCACTGGCGTAAAAACTTTTCTTATTTTTCTCTACTTCAATTTTGTGCAGGGACAGCACCTTTACCAGCCAAAGGATATCTGCCTTCTTGCCGCCGCGCAGCAGGGAATGAAAGCATTCTGCTCTCTTCTTACTGTCCTCTATCCAGGTATACTGGGAGTGTTCTGTCTCCTGGATAATCTCATCAATTTCCTCCCTGTTCAGCACCCGGCACATAAGATTTACAAGAGCCTCGGATTTTTTAGGCACATACACCGTCATATTATGGCCATATACCGGCTGCAGTATATAATACTCCTTCGTCTCCTCCGCAATGCAGCAAATACCGTTTTCTTTGTATGTTACGTAATCACCTGTCTTGTACATACCATACCTCCCAAAAAATGAACGTGCGGCAATACAACTGGACTTACACTAGTTCCTTTGCAGCACGTTGTGGCTCTATTATATCAAATTTTAAATAATTTTTCAATTTATCTTTACCAGGGCATATCCCTGCTGCCCATATCAGGCTTTCCTCCTCCCATGCCGCCAGGCTGTCCTCCATTCATACCGCCTATACTGGATGAACCGTATATCAGGCTGTCCATTTTCACAGTTGTCTCCTCGGTTCCTGCCGTAAGGGTATAGGTCTTTCCCTGTTTGATTTCCGGACAGCTGATCACAACAGAATTATAGGCTTTGGCCGGCGTCCAGGAGATAAGCACAGTGCCGTCTTCATCCCGCAAAACCAGCTCTCCTTCTACCTGCGCCGAGGATAGGTGTACCAGCATTGCCCCCTGAGTAGAGCTAGTGCCAAAGTTTTCTGCCATACCTCCGTCTCCAGCAGCTACCACAATGCCGCCCGTAATCTCTCCCTGTCCATTGTAGTCTAAGGCGCCATTTCCGCCATTTGTCGGTCCGCTGATATAAATCTCGCCTCCCGAAATCAGCAGGCTACCGTTAGAATCCAAGCCGTCTCCGGAGGCATCAATCTCAATATGCCCTCCTGAAATGTTTATATAGCTGCTGCCGTCACTGGCAAAGGAATCCTGATGCATACCGCCTCTCCCGTAGAAGCCGTTCTGGTCATTCCCCCCTGCAGCATTGAAGCCGTCATCGTCTGCTAATACAGAAATCGTTCCTCCGGATACAGTAATGGTCTGTCCCTCAATCCCCTCATAGCTTTTTAAGATATCAATGGTACCGTCAGCAATGCTGACATCAGAATCTCCGTGAATTCCGTCATCACCGGAAGACAGTGTAAAGCTCCCCTCCAAAAGTGCCAAACTAGAATTAGAATGTATAGAATCATCCCTGTACATTCATTGTAAAGGTTCTGTTTTTAGCCGCCGCTACCGCCTCAAAAGGCTTTGTCGTCTCATAAACCGCATCGGATAGAGAAAAGTCTGTCATCCTCAGTACAACCCGTTCCTCCTCCATCCGGGAGAGCAGAACCAACTTATCCGTAAGGGAACATAAACGCTTAATCTGATTTCGGATGCTTTCAATCCATTCACTTTCTCCCTTTTCCATCTCCAGTACCTCAGTATTGGCCTCAATAATGGTAAGCGGAGTTTTTATTTCATGACTGGCATCGGTAATAAACTGTTTTTGCTTTGCGTAGCTTTCTGCTACCGGTTTTACTGCAATTTTAGAAAAGAAAAGAACCAGCACAAACACAAGCAGAATCCCTGCCGTGCTTACCAGTATACTGGCCAGCAGAAAAAGAATAGAAAGTGGAAATATCCTTGCCGCAGTCCAGAAAAATATACTGGACCTCCCCCTCCCCGCTAACCATTCGGTATTTATAGCGGTCGCAGTAGCCTGAGCTCCTGCCCTTTTTATACAGCTCCTCTGCGTAAGCTGCTGCCGTCTCTGCAGAAACGGCAGCAATGCGCCCCGTATTTACGGAATAAATACTCCCGTCTACTCTCAGCGTCACTGTAAAGTACCGGGTGGCAAAAGGATCCTCCGGAGACAGCTGATGACCGGGAGGCTTCTGGCCGGCCGGAGCGCTATCATGAGTAAACTCCTCTTTAGGAAAAGCGCCTCCGTTTTCAGCCAGTATATCCAAGAGTACATCCGCGCTCTGATTAATCTTATGATAATTGGCAATATTAATGATGGCAATGATGATCCCCAGCACAGCTACAAGAGAACACATGGCAATAATAATAAATTTTCGCCGCAACAACTTAATCACAGGCAGCCTCCAGCGTATAGCCCAAATTCCGAAGAGCCTTAATCTCTACTCCTGCGCCCAGGGCAGTCAATTTTTTTCTAAGGTAAGAAATATAGACCCATACTACATTAAGCTCCGTTTCGCTGTCATATCCCCATATTTTTTCCATAAAACGCTCTGTAGAGATAAACTGTCCCGGATTGACCATCAGCATTTCCATCATTTGAAACTCCTTATTTGCCAAGCGGAAAGAAACAGACCCACAGGAGAGCGTAAAGGAAGCGCGGTCCAGTGAAAGGCCGTGGAACCGCAGCGTACTGTCTGCCTGATCCGTCTTTCGTCTGGTCATAGCCCGGATCCGGGCCAGCAGCTCTTTCGCCGCAAAAGGCTTGATCAGATAGTCGTCGGCACCGCTGTCTAGGCCCAATACTCTGTCATCTACCTCCGATTTGGCGGTCAGCAGCAATACCGGGACAGAAATCCCTCTTTCACGGATTTTTTTCAGCACAGAAATTCCGTCCAGCTTGGGCATCATAATATCCAAAATGGCTCCGTCATATAGCTCCGTCTCTAAACAGTCCAAAGCCTCCTGACCGTTATATACTGCATCTACAGAATAATTACTGTGTTTCAATATGGTAACCAATGCTTTGGACAGTTCTTTTTCATCCTCTGCCAGCAACAGGCGCATCTTCGGCAACCTCCCTTTCCGACTCTCAAATTGATTATACCGCTTAGGCCTTAAATATAGTTTAAACTTTTTTTGCTTTCTCCGCAACAAATTACATACATATGGATATAATAAGCTTCGGTGATAGAATATGAATTCAGTATGGACACAGACTGCCAAAGCACCTGCTTTCCCGCAATTAAAAAACGATATCAAAACAGATGTATTAATTATAGGCGGCGGAATGGCCGGCATTTTATGCGCCTACAAACTGCAGCAGGCCGGCATCGATTCTGTGCTTTTAGAAGCGGGGCAGATTGGAGGCGGTATTACCAAAAACACCACCGCCAAGGTCACCTCGCAGCACGGTCTATTTTACCAGAAGCTGGTAAACGGCACCGGCCCTCAAAAAGCAAAGCTCTATATAGACGCCAATCAGCAGGCATTAGAACAGTACCGAAACCTATGCCAAAATATAGACTGTGATTTTGAAGAAAAAGAAGCCTACGTCTACACGCTGGACAATAAAAAAAAGATCCAGGAGGAGTATAGAGCCCTTTCAGAAGCCGGCATTCCCTGCAGGCTGATTAAAGCACTGCCGCTACCATTTTCAGTTGCCGGAGCAATTCAATTTCCGCGCCAGGCTCAGTTTCACCCCTTAAAATTTTTATACGCCATCGCCCGAGAGCTGCACCTATATGAAAACACACAGGTGCAGGAGCTTACCAAGCTGACTGCCGGCTATACAGCACAAACAGCAGGCGGATCAGTGGCGGCAAAGAAAATAATTGTGGCCACACATTTCCCTTTTCTTAACAAGCACGGCAGCTATTACCTGAAAATGTACCAGCACCGTTCCTATGTGATAGCCTTGGAAAAAGCCCCGCTCGTAAATGGCATGTACGTAGATGAAGAAAAGAAGGGAATGTCTTTTCGGAGCTATCAAAATCTTCTTTTTGTGGGCGGCGGTGGACATCGCACCGGTAAAAGCGGAGGCGGCTGGGCAGAGCTGGAAGCCTTTTCCAAAAAGTATTTTCCCCAAGCAGAAATAAAGCATCGCTGGGCCACGCAGGACTGCATGACATTAGACGGCGTACCGTATATCGGAAATTATTCCGCCAATACCCCTGATCTCTATGTGGCTACCGGCTTTAATAAATGGGGAATGACTTCCTCTATGGTAGCTGCAAATATCTTAACGGACCAGATCCAGGAAAAAGCAAACCCGTACAGCGCTGTATTTGATCCTTCCCGTTCTATGGTCAAGGCTCAGCTAATTGCTAATAGCTGGGAGGCCGCTCTGGGATGGATCACACCTACAGGAAAGCGCTGTCCCCATCTAGGCTGCGCACTAAAGTGGAACCCGGCAGAGCATTCCTGGGATTGTCCCTGTCACGGCTCCCGTTTCACACAAAAGGGAAAACTGATTGATAACCCCTCTACCGGAGATCTGAAATAGGAATTGTCCCTTTCTGATCTCATCTATGAAGTTACAGACGGTTACTTGGAGGAAGGCAAGTCTTTCCTCTGCATACATAATATGTGGTCTTGCCATTTAGCAGCGGATACTCTGTAGTCGGCCGGGAGTAATATACAGACACCGAAAAGTATGGCAGCTGACAAGCCAGCTCTTCAGGATTCTCTGTGCCGTCTGATACGATCTTAATAAAATCCGGAGGATTGGTATAGAGAGACAGGGCCAGCATAAAAAAGCTAAAGTAGGCAGGACTTTCCCACGCCTGTCCACACAGAAAGGTCAGCTGCTTCCGGCAGACTTCCTCAAACTCGCTTCCAATTAAATAACCTAGTCTCACTAAATTATGAGCCATAACTGAATTGCCGCTGGGAAGCGCTCCGTCATGAGTCTCTTTAGGCCGCAGCACAAGGGCCTCCGCACCTCTTCCATACAGCCAGAAGCCCCCCTGCTCATCATAAAACTCCAGAATCGTCCGGCGGCAGAGATCTACAGCTGTCTGCAGACAGTATTCGTCAAAGGTCGCCTCGTACAGCTCCAGAAGGGCAAATATGACAAAAGCATAATCCTCTAAAAAACCCATTGTACTTTTCCTTCCGTCCCTCCAGGATACATAGAGCTGACCATCCTCCTGCAAATAGGTTTCAATAAAACGCCAGGCGTTTTTTGCCGCTTTCAGATACTGGGCATTTCCCGTGGCTCTGTACAGCATTGCCAGTCCGGCTATCATCAGAGCGTTCCAGGAGGTCAGAATTTTGTCATCAAGATGAAGAGACATTCGGTTTTGACGGTAGGCGTACAGGCTGGCCCGCGCACTTTTAAAGTCTGGCTGCAGAATATCAGACTTCAGCAGATTGGGAATACTTCTGCCTTCAAAATTTCCCGGATCACAGATATCATAGATTGCACAAAATTCCTTCCCCTCACTCTCTCCTAAAACGTCCTGGATCTCCGTTGGGCTAAAGGTATAGAAGGCGCCTTCTACGCCTCCGCTGTCAGCATCCTGTGCACAGTAGAAGCCCCCCTGCTCCCCTGTCATTTCCCGCAAAATGTAGCCAGCCGTCTGCTCCGCTACATCCAGGTAAAAAGAGTCTCCCGTTTTTTTATAAGCGGCCGCGTACGCCATGATCAAAAGAGCATTGTCATAAAGCATCTTTTCAAAATGAGGAACCAGAAAAAAGTCGTCCGTGGAATAGCGGGAAAAGCCGCCTTCTATATGATCAAAAATTCCGCCTCTATACATTTGTCTCAGCGTAACTGCCGCCGCATGTTCCGCCTGCTGCTCCCCGCACTGAAGCAGGAACAGCAGGTTATGTCCCATTGGAAACTTAGGAGCACTGCCAAAACCGCCGTTTTGTCTGTCAAAGGTCCGCAGAAATGTTTCCAGCGCCATGTCC
>CABQMV010000036.1 GCA_902465325.1 uncultured Oscillospiraceae bacterium | reverse complement strand
GGATACCAGCATACCGCAAAGGATCCCTATAATATAAGCATACACACCAATCCCCGGCAGCAGAAACCAAATAAAGGCAATACGGATTCCATAACTGACAGAGGTTACCAGCAGCGCGCAGCCCTGCTTTTCCAGACCATTTAAAATCCCGCTCATGGTCTGCTGAAAATACATTAATACACAGCAGGGCGCCAGCATGGTCAGGTAGACACCGGCGTCCTGACCGGGGTAAAACAGATTTCCAATAAAGTCTCCCATAGCGTAGAAAACCCCAAAGAAGGAAAAACCCATAAAAAAGCTGAGCCGTATACATCTGTAAATTCTGCTGGCAGCCAGTTCCGTTTTTCCCCGGGATCTGGCCTCTGCAATGGCTGGAACCAGCGTTGTAGCCAGCGCAGAGGTAAGGACAGAAGGAAAAGTCAAAATGGGCATTGCCATTCCGGATAAGTTTCCTAAAACTTCAATAGATGTTTTATAAGTATAGCCTCCCGCAACAAACCGCATGGGCAAAATAACGGTTTCCAGCGTCCCCATTAGAGAAGTCAGAAAACGGCTGGCAGAAATTGGAAGAGAGGTGCGTACAATTTGCGAAGCAGCCCGCCGTCTGGGTAAAGTAACGGCCCCTGCCGCCTCATAGGCGCCAGAGCGCTTTCCCCGATATACAAAGACGGCCCCTACGACTAAAAGATTTGCCATTTCTCCCAGCGCACTGCTGACAGTAGCCAGCGCACAGGCATATGCCAGGTTCTCACCGGCAATGGCCTGCGCCAGAGCAAATATAACGCCAATCCGGACAACCTGCTCTACAATCTGTCCCACCGCATTGGGACCCACATTACAGGTACCGTAAAAATAGCCTTTTACAGCAGAGGCAGAGGCCACAATTGGAATGCAGGGAGCCAGCATAACCATGGAAAGATAGGTACGCTCATCATGAAGAATATTGACTGCAATTCCATGGGCAGTCAATACCAAGGCCAGCCCCGCAGCGGCTCCCAGCGCCAGCAGCAGGAAAAACGCTGTTTTGGCGATTCGCCGGGCATTGCCATCTCTGCCCACAGCAGCCTCAGAGGCCGTCATTCCTGATACACTGATTGATACGCCGGAGGTCAAGGTTAAAATAATAAGGGAGTACACCGGTGATGTTAGCTGAAAAAGGCCCATTCCCTCTGCCCCTATTAAGTTGGACATAAAAATGCGGTTTGCAAAGCCCATGAGCCGTACAATAATACCGGCAATCATCAGCTTTACCGCTCCGGCTTTATAAGTTTCTTTTCTTCTGGAAATCGTTTTTGAATTACAGACCATAGTTCACCCCTCGGGGTAAGACTATGCTCTCTTTCTGGAAAATATGAGCTCAAGCAGAAATCCGCAGAAAAAGCCTCCGAAATGGCCGTAATTATCAATTCCTGTATTAAAAAGCCCATAGCCCAGGTTAAAAATCACCAGAAACGCCAGATTTGCATACAGGGCGCCCTGTCTTAAATATAATCTGTTTTTATCAAAAAGCAATTTGCATACCAGCGCACCGCCCAGACCCATAATCGCCCCGGAAGCGCCCAGGGATCGGGCATGGGTAAACAGGCAGGATAAAAGGCTTCCAAAAACGCCTGATACCAAATATACTCCAAGGAACCTTTTATTGCTGTACTGTCCGCTCAGGACTCTGCCCAGCATAAGCAATAAATACATATTGCCAAATATATGCGCCATATCTGCATGGAGAAACATGGCGGTGAAGAGCCGCCAGAGCTGTCCCCGATAGACCAGATCACTGTCCAGAATTCCCCAATTTTGGAGGGGATCGGTGCCAAGAAACACCGATAATACCACTCCGGCCACATAGATAGCTATATTAATAAAAATTAATATCATAACCGGGCTGCTTAGTGACAGGGTACGGACGGTGGCCGCCGCTTTGTGTCCCTCTCTGGCCTTCTGAACGGCCTCTCTTTTTATTTGCTGCATCTCCGCCGATTCCGCATCCCTGTATCCAAGAGCTTTTTCAATAACCGCTTGTAATTTTCTGTCCGTCATGCGGCCCCTCGCTAAATTATTCAGCGTCCCGGCCTTCAAATCTACTACTACAAAATCGGTCAGTATCCCTAGCTCCTGCCCTCTTCTCTGCTGCTGACTGAGGCGCTCAATGGCTTCCCGGTCTACATCGTCAAACAGGCAGATAAAAGTATACAGCGCCCTGTGATCAGGCACTGTATTTTCATTAAATGTAAACGTATCTTGATTAATAAAAAACTGCAGAAAATTGACAGCTCCCATATCCTGCTTCACCAGGTAGCCCGGTACGCTGCTCTGCCGGTAGAATGCCTCCTGCATAGCAAGGCCGGCCGTCATTTCCGCAAAACTCCGGACTCTTTCGTCAGCCCCTTCTGACATATCCTCCACCACGCTTATTCTCCGTCTGCTTTTTTAAAGCGCTTAATTTTTCCTCGCTGGACTTCATAAAACTGGAAAGCCTGTCTTCAAAAGCCGTCCCCGCTCCGTCCTTATCACTGCCTTCAAAAAAGTCCACAGGCGGTACACTGGGATCATAGGGCTCTCCCGACAGCTTGAAGTTATTTCTTTTGGATGTATTGCCGGTCCCTTTGGAGGAGATATGCTTTTTCCTCTCCGGGATCTCCGCCTCCGGAAGCTCTCCGTTTCTTCTTTTTATTTCAATGGCCTTTTTAATGGAAAGTCTCAGCTTCCCTTCCTGAAGGGAGGACATGGCCACAACCTGAACTTCCTGACCTTCCTGTAAAAAGTCCTTTACGTCTTTTACATACTGATCCGACACCTCGGAGATATGAACCAAACCGGTCCTTCCATCAGAAAGCTGTACAAAAGCGCCAAAGGTTGTAATCCCTGTCACCTTTCCGTCAAAAATAGCTTCATTTTCTGCCATACTAGTTCGAGCGTCCCCCTACCTTAATCATTACCTGTAACAAAAACAATCTCATCAGACTTTACCAATCCCGATTCACGGGCCTTTTCCTCTATATATTCATCTGTCCCGATGCGGTCATACTCATTGTGAAGCTTTTCATTTTCCGACTTAGCAACCGTTATTTTTTTCTGCAAATCTTTATAAGAATTTCGATTCCTGTCTAGGGTACTCTGCTGAGAAAAGAGCAAAGTCAGCAAATACACGGCCAACCCAATGAAAATAAGATTCTTCATATTGAATTTTCTGTCTCTCTTTTTTCTTTTCATCCTTTGCAACCCCAATTATTAATCATTTGTAAAATTACTGTTGATTCATTATATACTGCTTTTTTCTTTTTTTCAATATCCTTCCCAAAAAAAATTTTATAATTCTTCCGGGGATTGCAAAGATCCAGGTAAGGACCTTTCCCAGCCACGGGCTGAAGCCCAGATAGTATAAAAGAACTCCTACCGCTACCAAAAAAAACATGTAGCCCCGCACCCTGCCAAAGTCTGTCAGATTAATGACAAGAATCAACATACCGCAGGCAGCAATCAAATACAAAACATCCTCTCCATGCACAAGCCACCTGGGATGCTTTCTGTACGCCCGCCGCAGCGAGCGAAATACATCGAAGCCGCTGCCCAGTAAAATGCCTGCCGCCAGCATTATAAGGGCAGTCACCTGAACATCCTCGCAAATATATTTTTACTTGCCTTTTTAGGATTTTCATATTCGCAGGAAAAAATATATCCGGTAAGGGAAAGCTGATGCTCTTCTAAGCTGAGTTTCTCTATTTTCAGTCCGTCTCCCCGGATCAGCATACTGCCCAGCTCTGTTTCAGCTTCTACAAGAGCCTCATCAAAGCTTAATACATCTAATACGCCGCTGATGAAGATGCGCTCTCTGTTTTCTATAAAAACATTTTGTCCGGCACTGTTATCGGGTATTGTCATTGTAATCACCATTCCTCATTCAATTGATTACGTATTTCCGCATTGGAAACAAGTCGGGCCCTTAGCCGGGTTCCCCATTTCATGTGTATGCAAAGGGGCAAAAAATATGCGGCGGATTTTAAAATCCGCCGCAAAGAACGACTTACTTCAAACCGTATCTCTTATTAAACTTGTCAACACGTCCGCCTGTATCAACCAGCTTTTGCTTCCCTGTGTAGAAAGGATGACACTTCGAACAAATTTCGACTGATATCTCCTTCTTGGTTGAGTATGTCTTAAAAGTTTCTCCGCAAGCACATTTAGCAGTTACTTCCTGAAACTGTGGATGAATTCCTTCTTTCATCATGTCACCTTCTTTCCGAAAAATGCCTCTCTTTCAAGACGCACTGTGCATTATATCACAGCATACCTGTAGAATGCAAGTAATTTTTTAATTATTAAAGGACAATTTCACCGAATCCACAAACTTCTCGTTTGTAGGACATTTGCCCAGCTGGTTCAGCAGAATCTCCGTCACATCCGCAGTTCCCATATTGCTCAGAGCCTTCCGGATCGCAAATACACTGTTCAGCTCCTTCTCCGTCAGCAAAAGGTCCTCCCGGCGGGTTCCGGATTTATTAATATCAATAGCGGGAAAAATTCGTTTCTCAGACAGCTTACGGTCCAGATGCAGCTCCATGTTTCCCGTTCCCTTGAACTCCTCAAAAATAACGTCGTCCATTTTGCTGCCTGTATCCACCAAAGCAGTGGCCACAATGGTAAGGCTGCCTCCTCCCCGGATGTTTCTTGCAGCGCCAAAAAACTTTTTGGGTTTGTGCAGGGCGCCTGGGTCAATACCTCCGGAAAGAGTCCGGCCCGTGGGAGGGATAGTTAAATTGTAGGCCCTGGCCAATCTGGTCAGACTGTCCATGAGAATTACCACATCTCTGCCGGCCTCTACCAGCCGCTGGGCTCTTTCCAACACCATTTCCGCTACTTTAACATGGCGCTCCGGCAGCTCATCAAAGGTGGAGGAAATGACCTCTCCCTCTACAGATTCCCGCATATCCGTTACCTCCTCCGGACGCTCGTCTATGAGCAGCACCATCAAATGGACATCCGGATAATTCTTTGTCACTGAATGGGCAATTTGCTTCAGCAATACCGTCTTGCCAGCTTTGGGAGGCGATACAATCATCCCTCTCTGCCCTTTTCCAATGGGCGCCATTAAATCAATAAGTCTTGTGGAAAATTCCCGTTGGTCTCTCTCCAGTCGAAGCTTTTCATCGGGAAAGATAGGAGTCAGTGTCTCAAAGGGCTTTCGTCTCCGTACAGAATCAGGGGGACCGTCATTGACGCCGGTAACATAGTAAATGGCCTGGTACTTCTCCGTATCCTTCTGAAACCGACATTTCCCTCTGACCTTATCACCGGTCTTGAGATTGAAGCGTTTAATCTGCACCATGGGCACATAGATATCCCGATTTCCCGCCACATAATTCTCCACCCTGAGAAAACCGTAGTTCTCGGAAACAATATCCAGAATTCCCTCTACTTCATTATCATCGGAAAATTTATTCTTTTTCTGTTTATCGCCGCTGTCCGATTTCCCCTCTTCAGAAGGCTTTGACGCCTCCTCAGCTTGTAATAGAGGAGGGGGCTCCTCCTCCACAGGGGCCGGAGCCGCAGTTTGCTCTTCCGCCTCGGGCGAGGCCGTCTTTTTCTTTGCCGGTCTGCCCCGTTTCTTTTTAGCCCGGTCCTCCGCCGGATTTTCAGCAGAATTTGATTTCTTGGTACCGGCACTCTTTTGTCTGCCTCTGGCCTTCGGCACCGCAGGGGCCTCCGCAGCCGCTTCCGGAACTTCCTCAACAGCCGGCTGCCCGGCAGCTAAAATTTTCTCAATCAGTTCCCCTTTTTTCAAGGTCGTAGGACTTTTAATCCCCATCATTTTTGCAATATAGCGCAAATCAGCAATAGACTTCTTGCTTAACTCTGCATCTGCCATCCATACACCGCCTTATATATCGTTATGTCTAAATTTGGAATTCTATTGAATTTTATTAGAAAATCAGTTATAAGCTTTGAATAGATATATCATACTGGTTCTTGACCTGTTTGTCAATATGTGCAATACTTATTTTATTATGAACAAAAAAATTCCTGTCATTAAAAATTCTGTATACGAAATCACGGCAAGAGATTTGTCCTCCGATGGGCACGGAATTGGCTTGGCCCAGGGCTTTACAGTCTTCTGCCCCGGTCTTCTTCCCGGAGAAACTGCCCGGGTTCTGATCATCAAGGTACGCGCCTCTTATGCGGTGGGCAAGCTCCTGGAACTGATCCAGAGTTCTCCTTACAGAACTGCGCCGCCCTGTCCCTCCTACAAGGACTGCGGGGGCTGCAGTCTTGCCCATATGGCTTACAGCGCTCAGCTGCAGTACAAAGAAAGACATGTAAGAGACTGCCTGGAGCGGATCGGCAAAGCGTCTCATTTTACCATGGAGCCGATTCTGCCCTGTCCAGAGCAGGAAGGATACCGCAACAAGGCTCAGTATCGTTTTGGGAAAATGCAGGGGCATATCTGCTGCGGTTTTTACAAAGAACACAGTCACCAGCTCATTCCCACTCCCTGCTGTACCATAGAGTCCCCCGGTTCAGATAAAATTCGTCAGGCCGTATGTGAGCTGTCGGACCGTCTGGAGCTGTCGGTATACGAGGAGTCAGCACACAGCGGGCTGCTCCGAAGTTTATTAATCCGTACCTCCCACAAAACGGGAAAGGCAATGGTTATACTGGTCATAAACGGCGACACCCTGCCAAGAGAAGAGGAATTTGTCCGGCAGCTGACAGAGCAGTGTCCTCAAATTATTTCAATTTACATTAATAAAAATACACGTCCGGGAAACACCGTACTGGGCGACAGCTTTCAAAAGCTCTGGGGAGAGGATATCGCTAAAATGATGGGACCCATGCCGCAAGCTGCAAACCCTCGGCGCAAAAACTCCAAAACAAACTTTTTCATATTCCTTCATACCTCCTTCTGATTTCCGCAAAGCAGCGTCTGGAAACATATTCCCTATAGCCACATTGAAATACGGCATCCACACCGCCGCTGAACACCGCATCAAATCGCAGAATACGGTGTTCATTGGCAAGGGTAGATTTGTTAATGCGGATAAAGTAAGAGGGTAGGATACCTTCCAAGTCACGAAGCCTGTCCTTGAGTGAAAAGTGGTTACCACCTATATCAATGGCAATTACTTTTCTGTTCAGAATGGTAATACATTCGATTTCTGAATATGCCAGTTTCCGCATCTCGTCATCCCTGTATCCCATAATGTAGTCCTCACCGGAATAGCTACAAACAAGATTCTCGATTTGCTGTGTCAGAGAAGAAGGTGCATGAACGACTGCTATAATTTCTTCTTCTGCGTTTTTATCGATAATGAGCTTATATTTCATCTCCTCAATCCTTACTGTTTTTTCATTTGCCTAAGAAAGCAGAATACGGCAATAACTGTTATCAATACACCATACAGCAAAACAGGTAGAATGTGCGTTGCTGCAAGTTCAAAATTACCGCTGAATAGTGCTTTTTCCAATTCGGCTGCGTGCATAAAGGGCAGCGCATTGGCAATTTTCTCAAATGCCCCTCCCACAAGCTCCAGATCAAACCACACACCGGAAAGCCATGCAGAGAGATTGGTCAGCAATGCCCCACAGATACCGCCAACCTGTTTCACTCCAAAAACGCTGCCGCAAAAAAGTCCCAAAGAAATATTGAAAACAAGCCATAGGGATGATGCCAATGACAGCGTACACGATATTTACGCTGACAGTCAGCCCCAACGGAATCGCAAACAGATAGCAGATCAGAACCTGTCCGATAGCAATAGGTAATAGCGGGAGCATATATCCCATGATAAAGTCAAATCCCGTAAGCGGAGTAGTATACAGCCTCTGCAAGAGGGCGCTTTCCCGGTCTTTTGCGATTAGTGTTGCGGAAAACAGAGTCATAAACGACAGCCCGAATACGGTAATGCCCGGAGTCAGTGTGTCGATTTCAAACAGGCTTATACCCGATAGATTTTTTCTGAGGAAAGATGGACAATTAAAAGTAGCGTTCAGAGATTAATGTATGCAGATAATTCCAATCCTATTTTCTAAATATACCAGATGAATAGAGCAAGGAATAACAGAACAGTTTTTGCATATTTTATTATTTATTAATGAACATTCATTCTATATGTTATAATTTGAGGAGCAACAAAAGTTGGAGGTGTGTGCCTTGGCACAAAAGAAATATGTAAAGAGGAGTAATAAAAAATAAATTCGTAGCAAGGCTAAAGGATTGTATTTGCATAGTAATTTTAGCATATATGGAAACTGTGTATCTGTCCGTACAAATATAACATACACAAAGAGAAACGGAGTAGGGTTATGAAAACCATGCAGGCCCTCCTCAATCAAGCTGCCGGGCAAAAGATAATTCTGAAAAACCGGCGTCAGATCAGGCGATTCGTATCCCAGTTTCAATGAAAAAGGCGTTTGCCGTATCCTGCAGTGATTAGCGCCGGGGCTTCCCTTGCAAAATCTCCTGCAATGCTTTATTATGTAACAGATAATAAAACAGGAGATATAATACCCCATGAAACTAAATGATAAAACAAGAATTGTTATAAAAAGAATTTTAGCCGGCGTACTGGCCTTGATTGTGCTGGGCCTCGGCATAGCTTTTTCCTACCATCTGATCAACGGCTACGGAAAAGCCGCCGTACCGTCTTCTACACCAGACAACAGTCAGTTCGTAGATTCTTCCGTGCAAATGCCGGATGAAAGCGAAACGCCTAATGAAACCATGGTCAACACGGCCTTTGTCATCATAGAATTTATATTAATCGCTCTGATCGTGTATGTGCTGGTCCGAAAAAAGGTAGGCTAGCTTAGCTGAAGATTGCGCCGATCGCTCCAAAGAGTCCTGCGCTGGCCAGGCCCATAATGATACCGGCCAAAACCACACCCAGCATAACAGCCGCTACCGTAGACTTAAAGTCCATATCCAGCAAGCTGGCCGCCAGGGTACCGGTCCAGGCGCCCGTACCGGGAAGCGGAATTCCCACAAACAGCATCAGAGCCACAAACAGGCCTTTTCCCGCTTTTTCCTGTAGCTTTTTGCCGCCCTTTTCACCTTTTTCCAGACAAAAACTTACTAAATTTCTGATTATCTTTTCATAAGCTGGTAAATGTCGGTATAGCCTGTATTTTAGGGCTTTATCGGCATTTTCTGTTTGGAAGATACATTGCAAAAGCTGGCATTTACCAGCATGAAAATGCAACCAAAAGTAGTAAATGAGTAGTACAATCACCGATTTAAGAAGCAAGAGCCAGCCTTTCAAGTTCTGCTTTTGCTGAATTGAAAGTACCGTGTGCGTAGTACCCTAATGTGGCTCTCACCTGTGGTCTTGCTTGTGATCCTAAACGGAACTCCCGCAAGACGCTGGTGTGTGCCAGCACCAATCTTGACACCCTCTAGGTCGCCACGCTTCACTTGATTGTAGATTGATGTGTCTGTCTCTGTAAGGTCAACGATTTTTCCGTCCTCTGTGATTTCAAATTCAATCGGTTCTGCACCGTCCGTCAGATAGCCCGCTGGTGCTTTGCTTTCCTCGATACGGTATTTCCCGTAAGGTAAGAGGTCAGCGGAAGTAGAAACCACGCCCTCAATGTCGGTAAGGATTGTCTTTACCACTTCGCCTTTATTGTAGAGCTTGCCCTCGACAAGTACGGCATTGTCATTTAAGGAAATGATTTCAAATTCAGCGTCTTTCAAGGTCGCACTACCTTGACCTTTGGTATCGCTGGTTTCCAAATCTCTTTTCTGGATTTTCACACCGCCACGGATAACCTTGTCTGATACATGGTACTGATTGCTTCCAGACAATACGGCAATGTCGCCGTCCTCGGTAATCTGTGTAAGGTACATTCCTTTAATCTGTTCTTCGCTACCGTCAGCCTGCATATACGCACCGTCAAGAAGATAGCCGTTAGGAGCTTTCGTTTCCTCAACGGTCAGCGTTCCTAAAGGAAGCACGTTCTTACCGTCCTGTATATAGAAGCTGTCCCCAGATACCTTGTATTCATCAGAAAGGCGGGAAACATAATGGATAGTGCCGTCGCTGTCCTTTTCAGCAATTGTCTTTGTCACCCATGTTTTGGTAGGCTCGTTGGGGAGATTGTCAGCGGTATAGTGTCCCGCATAGAATTTCCATGTGAACTCCGCACCCTCTAGGGAAGCGTCGCCCTGTGGAGCGTCTTTCTGGGTTTCCATATCAATCTTGAAAAGCTCGATAAGAGTCTCTGTGACCTTTGGCGTATCGGATACGTTCAAGGTTGCTGTCTTGCCAGCTTCAACATTTAAGGAATACACTGTATTGTCCACCTTGTAGCCAGCAGGAGCGGAAAGCTCTTTGATGTAGACTGTGCCAGCCTTTACTTCCACGGTATCAGTATTTCCGCTGTTATCCGTCGTAAGGGTGGCAAGCTGTTTTGTGCAGTCCTTATCAGAATAGACACCATAAGTCGCACCAGCGATAGAGTAAAGCCCGTTCCCGTCGGTAATGCTGGCATTACTGGAAGTCTTTTTAAGGGTGGCATTTCCTACGGCAAGTTTCGCCCAGAACTGTCCAATGTCCTGTCCCTCGCCAGAGTAGATATAACCGCCACATTCATAGCGTCCCTTGTTCTCGCTGGCAAAGGCTTTCGCACCAGCGTATACCTCGTCCTGTATCGCTTTTGGGATTTCATCATAGGAAGCTCTGACGTTATCGCATTGCCAGCCCAGATGAACGCTCAATCTCTGCCATACGACGCACTGTTTCAAAAGGTAGATATGCTGACTGCTCAATCCGCTGTGGCTCTGCACATACTGATTGACATACTCGATTGAGAGGGCAACGTCGGAAATCTGGTCGTAGCTCATGCGTGTGCTTGCGTCGGCTCTGGTCTTGTAGCCGTTGCGGAAGTTGGTGTTAATATCCACGCAGAAAGCGTCCTCGCCCTCAACGGTTATGTGTCCCTCATTGAATGTCGAACCGATAGAGCCGTCATTCATCACTTTTTCAACGATACCGACACGCTCGGCACTTTCTGTCCAGTATTGCTTCTCGGAAGCGTGGACTGCCGTTGTCGGCAAAGCGGTAACGATAGTCGCAAAGGCAAGGAAGCCTGTGGCTAATCGCTTCAATATCTTTTTCATAGCTTTTAAAATTCTCCTTTCGTTTGGATATAGAAAAAGCCGTCCATTTCTGAACGGCTGGAAATAGAAAAGGAACGTCAACATCGGCGTTCCATAATCTACTTGCGATATTCAATTTTTAGTTTATCAATACTGATGTGCTGTACCATATCTTTGCAAATTTGGGATTTCTAACGTATCAAGGCTCATTCAATGGTAGTAAAATCGTAGTAATTTGAAGTATTTCAACCCTTGAAAATGCTGATAGATACAGTGTTTTAGCGGACAATCAGATTTTTAGTTGGTTTTTCTTATAAAAAGTAAAAAAGTTCCCAATATACTTTTTATTGGCTCCCCAAAGCAAAACCTTTCTGGCAAAGAAATAAATGACAGGAACCGGAAGCATATTTCCGATTACACAAATGACATAAGACCAAACCAGAGGCAGTCCCCACCCCTGAGAGATGGGAATGGCTCCCCTCAGCTCAATCAGCGGCACCATAGAAACGAAAAAAATCAGAACGTACTTCCAAAACATCAATTAAATCTCCTTTAAAGTAAATTTTTCCACTAGGCGAATGGGATGGTACGTAAGCTTGGATCTTCTGAGTCCCTCTACCCCCATATCATCTTCACGGTTGATATAATCGGCTCCACTCAGAGCTTCTTGGGCAAACAGCTGATTAATAGCCTGATAAACACCGGTATATCTGCTGTCACATTTTTCGTAATGAATCATGCCAACTCGGATATCCCCTCGTATAGCCAGCTCCCCTACAGTAAAGCCCCTGGGTTCTCCGTCAATATACAGCACACCGCCCACAAGGCCCATCTGCGTAAAATATTTCATGCACTTATCCAGGGCATTCATTTCATTTCCCACCAGCAGCCTTTCATGCCAGGAGGCATTCTCCAGCTTATTTTCGTCCCACTGCCTCAGCACCTCTACACAAGACAGCAGCTCCCGGCCCGCCTGTGTAAAAACCTTGAAATCCCAGGAATAGGTACTTTGAAATTTGCGGATATGGTTCCGTTTTTGGTGATACCGTTTCCCCGCCAGGCCTCGGATATCCTCTCCGGCATACAGATAATCTGCAAAGTCCCGGTTCTCCTCTACAAGAAAGCGGCTTGTCAGCTCACTGCCCATCTGTCTCAGATGCTCTGCTGTCACACAGAAAAGCTCCAGCGGTCCCGGCTCCGCTTCCATCAAATGCCTTATGCAGCCGGGAATTCTTTCGGGCGCACAGATGGGAACGTGATACTGATAATTTCCGTTAAAGAGGTGCCGTACATAAATACAATTTTCCTCTATAGCCCTTTGGTAGCCTAATACATCCTGCCACATAAACAAAGTGGAAAAAAGGTACTCGCAGTCTACATAGGGACTCTGAGACAGCAGGCTGTCAAAAAGAGGCTTGTCCTCTATTTGTATCCGATCAAATGTCATGCATTTTACCTCACTTTGAATGGTCCCTCCAAACAGTCTGCAGTCGGAAGGGAATCCATAAAACCAAATAAAAATTTTACCGGTTTTGCGCTACATGTCTCTTAATGGCTTCAAAGGTTTCGTCGCTGATGTCATGCTCTATTTTACAGGCATCCTCTGCCGCCGTCTCTTTTCCTACCCCCAGACGGACAAAGAAATCCTGCAGAAGACGATGCCGCTCATATGTTTTCTCCGCTACCCGCCTTCCCTCTTCTGTGAGGACAAGGAAACCGTCGGCGTCGGATCTCACATAGCCTCCCTGCTTCAGAAGTCCAATGGCCCGGCTGACACTGGGCTTGGAAAATCCCATATATTCGCCTACATCAATGGCGCGCACAGCGCCGCTTTTCTCAGATAAAATCAACAGTGTCTCAAGGTACATTTCTCCTGATTCCTGAAGATGCATGAAATGCACTCCTTTCCTAATCACAGCTTATTATAGGATAGCATAAAAGTAAAAGTTTTACAAATCATCCTTATGTCCCTGCCGCTCCTGACCTTTACATCCGCCGCAGCGGTGGCAGTCCCCACAGCTACCGCCCTTTCTTCTGCGCCTCAGGAGACAGCACAAAGCCAGTATGGCAGCCACAAAAATGATCCCCAGTAAAATATAGTCCGCCGTATTCAAAACAAAAATCCTCCTATCTGGTAGACAAGACAGGCCGTCAGCCAGGCCACCGTACACTGCATAATGACAACGCCTGCTGTGGCAAGCCTTGATTTCAGTTCTCTGCGAATGGTCGCCACCGCAGCCACACAGGGAGTATACAGCAAGGTAAACAGCAAAAAGCTCACCGCGGACAGAGGAGTAAATAACCCGCTCAGAGCCCCTCCTAAATCCGACATGCTGGTTCCCATCAAAACAGATAAAGTACTTACCACCGCTTCCTTGGCAGTAAAGCCGGAAATCAGAGAAGTCGCCACCCGCCAGTCGCCAAAGCCCAGAGGACTAAACAGCGGCGCTATGAACTGCCCCACCAGGGCCAGCAGACTCTCACTGCTGTCCTCTACTACATTAAGCCGGGTGTCAAAGGTCTGTAAAAACCAAATCAGCATAGCTGCCACGAAAATAATGGTAAACGCTCTCTGCAGAAAATCCCTCGCCTTATCCCACAGCAGCAGAAAGACACTTCTGGGAGAGGGAAATCTATAATTGGGAAGCTCCATGACAAAAGGAACCGGCTGACCACGAAAGGCCGTACCCTTCAGCAGCAGCGCCACCAGGACAGACAACAAAATCCCTGCCACATACAGGCAAATCATAACCAGCGCCTTATATTTCGGAAAGAAAGCCGCCGTAAATACAGCATAAATAGGGATCTTTGCCGAACAGCTCATATAAGGAGTCAGTAAAATAGTCATTTTACGGTCCCTGTCCGAAGCCAGTGTCCGCGTGGCCATAATAGCCGGAACCGAACAGCCAAAACCTACCAGCATGGGAACAAAGCTGCGGCCGGACAAACCGATTTTACGCAGCGGCCTATCCATCACAAAAGCAATTCGGGCCATATAACCGGTATCCTCCAATATAGATAAAAAGAAAAACAGCGTTACAATAATAGGCAGAAAGCTGAGTACGCTTCCCACCCCAGTAAAAATCCCGTCTATAATCAGGCTGTGTACCACAGGATTGATGCCATAAGAGGTAAGACTTCTGTCTACAACGGAAGCCAGCCCGTCAATTCCGGCCGAAAGCAGATCTGACAGATTCTGTCCAATAACATCAAAGGTAAGCCAGAACACCAGAAACATAATACAGAAAAAGAAAGGAATCGCTGTAAACTTCCCGGTCAGGACCCAGTCTATAGAAACACTTCTCCTATGCTCTCTGCTTTCGTGACATTTTACCACAGAAGTAGCCACGGCCTTTTCAATAAAGGTATAACGCATATCAGCCAGGGCCTCGTTCCGGTCCAGTCCGGTCTCATTCTCCATTTCAACAATACTGTGCTCTAAAAGCTCCCGCTCATTCTGATCCAGCTCCAGACGCTCCGCAAAGGAGGCATCCCCTTCAATCAGTTTTGTTGCGCAGAAACGAGGAGAGACGCCCAGCTTCTCTGCATGATCCTCTATAATATGGGCGGTCGCATGGATACACCGGTGTACCGGCCCGTCTCCACAAAAATCCATTACGGAAGGTAAAATCCTGTTTTTTGCCGTGCGAAGAAGCTGAGCAATCAGCTCTGACACACCTTCTCCTTTACTGGCGCTGATAGGGACCACCGGTACCCCCAGCTGCCGGCTCATTTGCTGGATATCCACAGACCCGCCATTGGCGCGGACCTCGTCCATCATGTTCAGCGCAATAACAGTAGGAATATGCAATTCCAGCAGCTGCAGCGTCAGATAAAGATTGCGTTCGATATTCGTTGCATCAATAATATTAATAATACCGTCCGGCTTACCGGTCAAGATAAAATCCCGGGTAACAATTTCCTCCTGGGTATAAGGGCGAATAGAGTAAATTCCTGGAAGGTCTACCACAGAGCAATCCGCCTGCCCCTTAATCATTCCTGTCTTCTGGTCTACCGTAACACCCGGGAAATTTCCTACGTGCTGATTGGATCCTGTGAGCGCGTTGAAAAGAGTCGTCTTTCCACAGTTCTGGTTCCCTACTAGGGCAAAAATCACGGCTCCTTCACCTCCGTCAGCTCAATGTTTCTGGCATCGTCTTTGCGAAGGGTAAGCTCATAGCCTCTCACCATAATTTCAATGGGATCCCCCATAGGCGCTATTTTCTGCATTTTCACCGCTGTTCTGGGAATCAGACCCATATCCAGCAGCCGCAGCCGCAGGGAGCCCTCTCCGCCCACGGATTTAATAATAGCCATCTGCCCTACAGCCAGTTTGTCTAGTGTCATCTCTATCCCTTCTGCTTTTCAAAGTTGTTAGTCCAGTCTAACTTCGTTATAAAGCAGAAGGGATAGAGAT
>CABQMV010000035.1 GCA_902465325.1 uncultured Oscillospiraceae bacterium | reverse complement strand
GACGCGGACGGGCGCAAAGGAAATGTAAGCAGTAGCTAAATGTATTGACAGTTCATATTCATAGCCGGAATATCCCCATGCAACGCAAAGGCTTTTTTTGATTGCAAAGCATTATTGCAATATGCCCTTTGCCGTTTTCGCGTCTGCAAAGCCGCATGGCACAAGGTTTTTTGCCCGTCTATTTGTCCATGCTGGCGGGTGTTTTCCGCGTCCTTTTGCCGGGGCGATAGGGACACTCTTTGAAAACGCAAAACTCATATTTCCACTGTGGGCGGTAGAAACGGCAAGTGCCGCAATCCTCATCATCTCCGGCACAACCGGATTGATAGCGGTCAAATCCCGGCTTCTGCTGCATGAGCAATTCAAACGCCCGTTGCTCGCCCTCTGTGAAATACATTCCGGCTGTACCTCCTTTCCTGCGGGCATAAAAAAACGCCACAACTTTTTTGAAGCTGCGGCGGCATATCCTACCCACTTAAAAACGCCATATCAAGGCTTGTCCAACCTTGCTACGGCGTTTTAGGTGTAATCATAGGGGCTGTTTAATTGTCTTTAAGATAGTGGAAAGCCGCATGGTTACGGCATTTTCCGTGTTGTGCATATATTGACGGAGCAGTACCGCAGGTTGGCTCCCAGCCCGGACAGGTAAATTGCTGTAAGTCCGAGGATAAGCGGTATTCCCAAGAATTTAAACAGAACGTCGGTGCTGAGGGTATAGACCAGAGAGGAGAATAGAGCCAAGCCCCCGCACAGACACGAAAAGACGCCTGGCTTTTGCGTACGGTCTGCCAGATAACAGGTTGACAGGAGCAGAAACAGAAGGCAGGAAAGGGTTGCCCCCAGGTTAAAATATCCCCAAAAGGTATAAGCTACCGCCGCCACGGCAAAAGTGACGGCTGCCGCAGCATAAAAAAGATCTTTTTTTGTTTTCATTTGTGAATTACTCCTTTCGGTATTCTAAAATATCTCCGGGCTGACATGCCAGCACCCGGCAAATGTTTTCTAGTGTTGAAAATCGGATGGCCTTTGCCTTACCGGTTTTTAAAATTGATAAATTGGCTTGGGTTATGCCGATTTTTTCTGCTAATTCCCCAGAGCTTATTTTTCTTTTGGCCATCATAACATCTAAATTTACAATGATTGACATAAGGCCCTCCTTAAACGGTAAGATCGTTTTCTCCTTTTATTTCTGTGGCAGCGGCCATGATATTTTTCAAAACCCGCAGAATCAGTCCCATAAAGGCTGCGGCGGCAGCAATTACAAATAGAGAAATATAAGAAAAGCTGCCTATGGCTGTAATGGGGACGACAAAAAAACAGCACCAGGAGAGATAGCGCAGCAAAATCACATTGGTATGGGTAAAAACCTTTCCGGTCCGTATGTTTATAAGCAGCTTCATTAATAAGATTACCGCAGCTGCCGCAGGCAGGCAGCAAACATAAAAAACGGCAATCAGTGTGCTGCAGGCGTTTTCTGATCTGGTCCGTTGTGAGAACCATTGAAATACCATAGGTGCGGTAAAAATAAGGCAGATAAAAACAGCAGACAGCAAAATGGTTACGATAATGGACAAGGTTACGGACTTCTCCGCCGTCCAAAAGTTCTTTTTTCTTTTTCCATTAGTCTGTTGACTCCTTTCCTTTTTATAACGGCAGTATACATGATGATTTATTGTTTGTCAATAAAAAATAATAAATAACAATAAAAGAAAAAGGGGCGAAATCGCTGAATAAAAAAATTGTTAAAATTTTCACCAATTGCTTGCTTTTTTGAGATACATACTATATTATAAGGAGCGAACAATTCTTTAAGGAGGTCTTGTTGTGGGCAAGAAAGTTAGTATAATCGGAGCAGGTAATGTGGGGGCCACTATTGCATACACGCTGACTGTTAGCGGCCTGGCAGCTGAAATTGCATTAATTGATATAAATAAGGATAAGGCAAAGGGTGAGGCACTGGATATTTTTCAGGGGACTACATACAGCGCGCCGGTTAATATTTATCAGGGGGAGTATCCGGATATCAACGGGTCGGATATTGTTATTGTAACTTTCGGTATGGCCAGACGGCCGGGGCAGACAAGAATTGACCTGGCGCAGGCCAATGTAAATATTTTAAAACAGGCAATGCCTGAAATAACAAAATATGCTCCTAATGCGGTTTATGTTGTGGTAAGCAACCCGGTAGACATTCTGACCTATACAATTGCAAAAACCTGCGGACTGCCTGAAAATAAAGTAATCGGAACCGGTACTTTACTGGATTCCTCCCGATTGCGTTCTGAGCTTTCTGCCAGATTAAAGATCAGCCCTAAAAATGTTCATGCGTATGTATTTGGAGAGCATGGCGACACCTCTATGATTCCCTGGTCTCTGACTTCTATTGGCGGCTTGGATGTAAAAACATACTGCCGCAGCGTCTGTAAGGAATACCGCAGCTTTAAAGTAGAGGACCTGGAAGAAATTGAGACTCAGGTACGAAATTCCGGCGCACGGATTATCGGCTGGAAAGGGGCCACCTATTATGCGATTGCCCTTACGGTAAAACGGATTTGCGAATGTGTGCTGGGAGACAGCAACTCTATTTTGCCGGTTTCAACACTGATTCACAATCGGTATGGAATAGACGACGTCTGCATCAGCCTTCCCTGTATTGTAGGCTCGGAAGGAATCAAGGGATTTGTGAATCCGCCGCTGACAGACGAAGAGCTGGCTTTGCTGCAGAAGAGCGGGAAGGCTATGCGGGACGTATTGGATTCTTTGGATATTTAAACTTTATAAGCAGCTTATTACCAACGGTCACGGACAGACTTCTGCGGCCGTTTTTTTATTTTGAAAAAACAGAGAAAGATTCTCTTGACAATCCTTCCCGGGTGGTTTATTATAGTCAGGCTGGATATGCGCCCGTAGCTCAACTGGATAGAGCGTCTGGCTACGGACCAGAAGGTTGTGGGTTCGAAACCTGTCGGGCGCGCCAGCAAAACCCCCGAAATATCGGGGGTTTTTGTTATTTTTTTTGGCAGGTTTTTAGCTGTAACATAGAAAATGTTTAACTAATGTTCAACTGCTTTGCGATTTTTAATGCTTCGTATCTCGCAATATTCCGTCTGCGGCTATTTCATCTGCTTTTTGTGTTGTATGAGCATATGCATTTCTTTTGCGTATTTGAGCCGTTATCGCAACATTGGGAGCGCCCTTACAGGACTCTTTCGTTTCAACAAAGGAACAAATATAACTTTATGACAGTATCCTGCTGATTTATCAATAAACGTGTTGACATTGACGCACAGTCAAGTGCTACAATACAAGCCAGAAAGGGGTGCGTTTATGGATTTAATTAAAATAACAGACCTTACAAGCAAACTTGGAATATCCTCCCGCAGCCTGCGCTATTATGAACAAGTAGGGCTGATTCAGAGTGTCCGTACTAAATTTGAAAAATACCGCTATTACGATGCAGAAAACATTGAGCGGTTAAAACAAATTATGGTACTGCGCAAAATGCAGATTTCCATTAAGGATATTATTCGTATTTATGAAAGTGACAACATGAGCACAGTGGTGGAAGTTTTTGTTAACCGTATTCATGCGATTGAAAAGGAAGAAAACGCGCTGGCTGAGCTGAAACAGATTGTAAGTGAATTTTTGCAGACAATGCTTCAAAACGGCATCACAAAAATTTCAGCACTTCCCCTACTGTATGATGAAATGAGCAAGTGGATTGAAACGAAGGAAGGGCGTAAATCGGTAAGCTTTAAGGATTTATCTACGGTGAGTGAAAATCTGGCGAAGCCGTCCCAACCAGCCATCATTTCTTTACCTGCGATGCGTGTCATATCCTCCTACTTGAAGGAAGAACCAAAAGTGTCGGACATCGACGGTTTTTGGCGGTGGGTGCAAAAGCAGAATATTCCATCCGGCCAGCCGGGCAGGCATGAACGGTTCGATTTTCAAACGAATACGGACGATGTGACAATCCTGCATATCCCCGATGATTTCATGAATACCAGCTGCTATCTGGACTTTGTTTTTGACGGCGGATTGTTTGCGACGATTCATGTATATCTTGATGAGGATTTAAACCAGCAGCTCCCTTTTCTCATATCCAGTTTCGACGGCAATAAGTTTTATGAGATAGATTATAACCATGACGGCAATCTGCGCCATCCTGTTATGCTGGAAAATTTAATTTCGCCTGACGATAAAAGAGAGTTGGTTTGCTTGTTTGTGCCTGTGAAAAAGCGGCTGCCTGATCCTGCGCTGTTTGACCTGCCGGAGGAAGTGACTGACATTTCTCTTGCGGAGATTGAATCGGCCAACCCGGCTGTATGGGAGGCCGAGGCGTCCCTTGACAAATTAACGCCGATAAGTGAACATGGAGGGTATATTCGATATGAAACCTTGCCTACGGACGAAGCGCTTTTCTCAACCTATGTCGGAACACGCTATTTATCAACTAATATTGAGGTTAAGCTGCCTTTTCGCGTGGATATTGAATTTAGGTATGATATGTCACCGGGAAATGCCGACGAAGGAATCCGGATGTATTTTGGCAATTGTATGTTGGCTGTGAATGAAAAGAATAATCCGGATCCCGCCTTATCCAAGCACGCGATCGTATTTGACCAGCCGGTATTTGGGAATCCCTTTACCTATCACCATCGCGGAGAAGTGAAAAAAAGTGAATATAATGTTGTTTCGTGGATTGTAGGTCCAAAACATTTTGCCGTTATCATCAATGGTGAGGTACGGCTTTGCGTAAAAAATCTGCCATATATGAAAACAGATTTTCAACTATTGCCTTCATATCCTGTTCGTATAAATGGCGGAGGGGACATGTCTTTTCTTATACGAAAAATTAAAATATCACAGCTTGAAACAAAAATAAAAAAAATAAAGAAAGGAGAGTTAACTGTGATAACAAAACAAAGTAACAATCAAATTTCCAACATTCAAACCTTTTGCGTGGGTGAACGCGGCGAAAATTTTGCCTTTGATGGCTCCTGCCAACGGCTCATGGATTGTCTTGGCGAAAAGAATTATGGTTATTGGCTTATTGCCGGCATTACAGGAGATGGCTTTGCACAGGTATATCCTAAGAACCGTCTCTTTTACAGCGACCGTTATTGCGTTTCCGATTATCATATTCTATATGATGACGACTATACGGATTATATAGAGGGTATCTTTGATAAAATGGGTTATGCCTGTACCTATGTTTCAAAGAAACAACTTTTATCAAATAAGGAAATGTACCGGCAGACGCTGATGGCTTATATTGATAAGGGCATACCGGTTATACAGTTTAAGGGAAAATACAGCCTAATTTGCGGGTATGAGGAACATGGGGATATTCTTCTGCAAAGATATCCGTGCAATGATAACTTTGATAGGTTTTCTCTGGACGAAGCATATTTTTCCGACGATGAAATGAAGGGTTGGCTTTTTATCGGAGAAAAAAAGGAACAAAAAAATCTTGCCGATCTGTATCGCGAGGCTGTTAAAAAAGCGCCGGAAATCTTAACTACACAGACAGATAAGTACTGTTTTGGAGCAGAAGCTTTCCGCGCCTGGGCTGAGGATATTGAAAAGGGTTTTTATGACGGAAAAACACAGGAAGAGGTTGATTTGTGGGAGACACATACCAGCTTTGTATGTGACTTTGAAACAATCACCGTAGCAGCAAAGCACTTTTTGTTAAAGGCATTGGAACTGAATCCCGACTTGGGTTTTATTACGCAAATTATACCTATTTTTACCAGGCAAAGCGCTTATGCAAACGGCGGATTGGAGGATTTGGAAGGCGGATTTAATGTTACACTTGCCGCCTTACAAGACGTAAATAAAAGAAAATTAATTGCTGACAGACTACGTATATTTGCGGAAAATATGGATGAAGCCGTGCGGATTCTTAATGAGAATTTATAGAGCAACTCATTGAAAATGACGGATAGAGCAATGGATAAAAAACAAAAAATTGCAGGTTTATGCTGAGCCTTTATGAGGCAGTAATTTATAAACTACATAAAATCGGCATTGCCAGGGAGATTTGCAGACATTAATCGAAAGATTGGTGTCTGTTTTTCTTCCTTCGCACGTTCGTATTTTGCAATACCTCCTGCTACAATATAAAAGAAGGAAAAAATTTATATAAGTACCTCTCCGGTATTGAGGAATAAGCAGACAAATACTTTCGGCAGCTTATAAAGCAATAAAACGCTTTGCAGACTGTGTTTTTTCTGCCCTTAATTTGTATGTGTTATCTTAGCGGGCGGTGTATTTGTACTCCGAAAGTACAAATATCTTGTTAGGAGCTGCATTGGGCGTTGGTGGGGAACAAACAAGAAAATGCATATCAGAAAGAAATTGATATTATGGGCGAATAGGACAAAAATACTGCTCTTTTCGCTGAATACAAATGGACAAATGAAAAAGTTGATGTCGGCGTTCTTGAAAAGCTTATTGAACACAGCGAACTGTTCAACTACAAGAATAAATACTTTTATCTTTTTGCTAAAACAGGATTTACTAAAGGCTGTATAGATAAAGCAAATAAAATCGGTAATGTAAAACTTGTTGTATATAATGAGATTTTGGAAACGGTAAAGTAAATGGCGAAATTTAACAAAGGCTAAAAGAAATGAAATGCTTGTGCTTTTTTAAAACCTTCTCTGTAGTTGACAGTCTGTCGGCAGATTGTTATATTATTGGCATATAGAGAAAGGAGGAATCTTTTGTGAATATAGAGATTCGCAGACTGACTCCGGATTTAGCGGAGGATTATATACATTTTTTTGATACAACGCCTCACAATGGGGAGGAAGACGGAAATCAATGCTACTGTGTAACTTGGCGCAGCGATGCCTCTTATGCCGATAACAGCCCTCACTGGTTTCCGACAGCAGCGGAAAGGCGGGAACGGGCTGCACAATTTGTCAGGGAGGGCAGCATACAAGGTTATCTTGCCTATTTGGACCATCAAGTTGTGGGCTGGTGCAATGCCAATGCCGAGTGCAGAGGCGGGCTTGGCTATTTGCGTTCTTATTGGCCCATTGAGGAGGATTGTGCAGGCGTCCGAATTAAGTCGGTGTTTTGTTTTCTGATTGCGCCGGCCATGAGGAGAAAAGGCATTGCTGTCAAACTGCTGGAGCGTGTTTGTCAGGATGCCGCTGCGGAAGGCTTTGATTTTGTGGAAGCCTATGTTGACAGAAATTCTGATGCCGAGGAAACTGATTTTAGAGGCTCGGTTGCCCTGTACAAAAAATGCGGGTTTTATATGCAGGCAGAACGGTCGGGGAGAGTTGTTGTCCGAAAATCTTTAAAGTAGAGACGCACGGTTTTATTGTTTCTTCCTGTTTTCAGCCCCTTTTGTGCAGAAAGGAGCCGGCTGAATTTACCGCTATACAAAACGGACCAGCTTTGTTATAATAAGCAAAGTATCCCAAAGATACAGGATAAAGGCAAGGGGCAAAGTATGTTTATTGGGTATTATAACCTGGCGAATTTCATTACACTGACTGGACTGGCGGCATCTATAGCGGCATGTATACTGGCGATCAGCGGCAACGTACAGGTAGCTGTTATGCTTTTTATGCTGTCTGGTGTTTGCGACTGCTTTGATGGGCCTGTTGCCCGTATGGACAAGAATCGGACCCCGGCGGAAAAGGTGTTTGGTGTTCAGATTGATACAGTATCTGACATGGTCAGCTTCGGCGTCACGCCTGCGATTCTTCTGTTTTCTATGGGGAGAAATAAGGTATTGCCGTTATTGGCAGGGGGACCGGCAGCGGCAGTGGTTGTCAGCATCATTTTAATCTTTTATGTTTTGTGCGCCGGCATCCGGCTGGCATACTTTAACACGCTGGAAATTACAAAAACAGATGAAAATGCGCCGAAGATATTTGTGGGGATGCCGGTTCCCTTTTCTGCAATTCTTTTTCCGGTGCTGTTTCTGCTAGCTGCAGCATGTCCCATACCGGGGAGGATTTCCTCAATTGTTCTGGTTGCCGTGTACCTGGTTACCGCTGTCCTTTTTATCAGTAATTTTAGAATGAAGAAGCCCACAGGCTTTGTATACTTTTTATATCCGGTATATGAAATTGTATTGGTTATTCTTTATGTTCTCTTTGGAGGTCGGTTAAATGGCTGAGCTTTATCAGCGTGATACCGGAGATATTATTCAAGAAAAAATATTTGGTTCCCGGGCAATGCATTTTACCTATGAGACGAAATTGGGAAGGCTGTTTGCCCGCCTTGTATTAAAACGGAAATGGGTCAGTAAATTAGCGGCAACCTATTATAAGACCAGGTGGTCAGCAAAAAAAATCCCGGATTTTATTGAGCAATACGGTATAGAGCCATCCGAGCTTTCCCTGCCGCCCACCGCATATGAGAGCTTTAATGCGTTTTTTACCAGAAAATTAGACAGACCCTGTTCATCAGAACCTGGGGCATTGATTTCTCCGGCGGACAGCCGGCTGCTTGTACATAAAATCTGTGATTATCAGGTGATCGGCGTGAAAGGCTGCCTCTATTCTATAGAAGAGCTTCTGCAGGACAAAGAGCGGGCGGAGGCCTTTCGCAGCGGTCTGTGTCTTGTGTTCCGGCTTTGTCCTACTGATTACCACAGGTTTTGTTTTCCGGACAGCGGAAGCTGGCAGCATATTACCAAAATCAAAGGAAATTATAATACTGTAAATACCTTTTTTGTATCTGGACGTGTTCACGTTTCTAATTATAGAGAGACCTCCATCTTGCACACAGACCACTTTGGCGAAATTGCTTTTGTGGAGGTAGGCGCTATGCTGATAGGAAAAATTGTACAGACCGCTGCGTGTCCGGGTCGTTTTGCAAAAGGCCAGGAAAAAGGCTATTTTGAATACGGCGCGTCTACTATTGTTATGCTGATAAAAGAAAACTGTGTACAGCTTGCGCCGGATATCCTTGAGCAGTCCCTCCAGGGCCGGGAATGTCTTGTCCGCCGCGGTGAAAAAATTGGAGAAAATAAGGCTATTCCGCTTCAGACTGTATAATAAAATCCGAATCTACCAGGTCGTTTTCCGGGCAGTTCAAAATATAGAAGCCGTTTGCGTTCAGGGAATTTTGTCTGTTATAGGTAAATTTGCTGCGGCCGGAATCTAACTGGCGCATAATGCCGCCGGCCTCTTCTACAATTACCTGGTTGGCCGCAGTATCCCATTCCATTGTACCCCCCATACGGTAATAGAGGTCTGCTTCCCCTGCGGCAATTGCACAGCCCTTTAGGGCGCTGCCGGCGGATATTACACGGGAGATTTTTCCTTCCCGTTTTCCTTTTTCTAAAAGCCAGGCAGTTTTTTTGTCAATATGGCTTCGGCTGACCATGGCCACCAAATTATCCCTTCTTTGGCTTACATGAATTCTGTCCCGGGATTGGTAAAAGTCCGGCACTGTCTGGCCGTCCGTTTGTGTCTTGTAGGCGCCTAAGCCTCTGGCCGCGTAAAACATAACATTGTCTGCGGGGGAAAATACAGCTCCGGCTTCAATTTGATGAAAATGGGCCAATGCAATACAAATACTGAATTGCTCTACGTGGGCGACAAACTCCTTCGTTCCGTCTAAAGGGTCTACAATGAAGCACCAGGGATTGCTTAGCCGCGCCGCGTTGCGGCGGTCGTATCCGTAGCTTTCTTCAGCCAGGGTAGCAAAATGCGGATAAGCGGTGTGCAGAATGTCCAAAATAATTTTATTAGCGCCCTTATCTGCCTCTGTAACGGGAGAGGAATCTTCTTTATATTCAACAGAGAACTCCTCCCGGTATATCTTCATAATATACTGGCTGGCCTGGTAGAAGGCCTGTGTAATGACTGTCATAAGCGCCGCTGCTTCTTTTTGATCCAAGGTAAGGCAACCTCCTTTCTATATAATCTATTATAGCATAAATGCAGGGGATCTCATACTAGGCGCAGTGTTCGGCAGGTCCGTACAAAGACAGCGGGAATTGTGATATAATATTAAAAAAAGGAGTCAGGTATTATGGATCAGAAATTGAGTACACTGATGCGTACATTAGAAAAAAACAATATAGAAGCATTTTACGCAGAGGATAAAAAGGAGGCGCTGCACAAGGTCGAGTGCCTTTTGCCGGAGGGCGGGACGGTGACCCATGGAGGGTCTGTAACATTAAGTCAGTGCGGCATCATTGAACTTTTAAAACAGGGAAAATACAATTATTTGGACCGAAATGTTCCGGGCCTCAGCCGGGAGCAGGTAGAGGAAATATATAGAAAGACTTTTGGTGCGGATGTCTATATAACCAGTGCGAACGCAGTGACAATGGATGGCGTTTTGTATAATGTAGACGGCAACAGCAATCGGGTTGCCTCCATTTTGTACGGGCCAAAGGAAGTTATTTTTGTAGTGGGACGAAACAAAATTGTAGATACGCTGGATCAGGCTGTTGAACGGGTTCGGTCTGTTGCTGCGCCAAAAAATGCAAAGCGTTTAAACTGCGACACATATTGTAAAACACAGGGACGCTGTATTGCGAAGCCAGGTGCGCCTATGGGGGCCGGCTGCAGCAGCAGAGACCGTGTTTGCTGTAATTATGTGGTTTCCGCTCAGCAAAGAGTAAAAGGGCGTATAAAGGTCATTCTGGTTAACGAAGACCTGGGGTATTGAGGATGCTGATTGTTTTTATAAGCTATGCGGCTGCTTTGCTGGCATTTTCTTCCATGGCGCTCCTTTTGTATATTGCCTTTTGTCAGGTCTTTTTAGGACATGACGGACATTTGGACCGCCTGTTCGGCCGGGGAAAAGCATGTTCTTCAGGAAGGCTGCTGCCTTATCTGCTGCCTGCGGCAGTAGGGATTGCTTTGTTTGCTTTATATTGCATTGCCTCCTCTTTTTATCGGAATTCTCTGCTGCAGATTTCAAAAAATGGGTTCTATACTTTGCTGCCGGTAGACCCATCTCTTTTTGATCCTGGTACTCTGCTGCTGTGTTTTTTCTCTTTGCTGTTTTATATAGGCGGGAGTGCATTGGCCTGGAGACAGGGGGGAGAACGCTGGTGTCTTCTGTACTGTCTAAATCCTGCGGCGGTATTTTTTGTGCTGCCGAATCCGTGCAGCCTGCTTTGCTTTCTGCTGTCAGCAGGCTATTGGGGAATAGGAAGGAAAAAATATTGGCTTGCTGCCGTCTGCGGAGCTGTTTTTATAGGCGTACACTTTCCCTTTCATGGGATAGACTGGGGAGAGGGGCTTGCATTGGGCTATACCCTGCTGATTCCATGGCTTTCCCGGGTGTCCGAAAAAAAGTTTTCTTTTTTGACTGGGGTTTTGGCAATGATTTGCGGAATGCTGCCGATCCTGTCCCTGTGTATTCTAATGGCGACATAAGGAGGCTTGGAACGTGAAACAGAAATTTTGGGACCGTCAGCTTGTGCGAGTGGCACTCGCGGTACTTTTATCCCGCGCAGCAGTATTGCTGATCGGCTATCTTTTTTATTTGCTCAGGGAGCCTGACGGAACACTGGGTCTGTTTAAGGAATGGCTGATGCAGGCCGGAGATGTGCCCCATTATCTTAGAATTGCGGAAAACGGCTATAGTGTTGGAGATGCGTACGAAAATTTAGTGGTATTTTATCCTTTGTTTCCTTTTTTTATCCGGCTGCTGCAGTATGTGGTGGGAGACTATTTTATTGCAGGACTTCTTGTGTCTAACCTTTCCGCAGTAATAGGGACCTGTTATTTTTATAAGCTGGTGAGACTGGACTATCCCCACTCTGTGGCCAGAGATACCGTTGCCTTTTTTCTGCTGTACCCCTTTTCCTTTTTCATGAGTTTTTGTTATACAGAGTCGTTGTTTTTGCTGCTTTGTCTGATGTGCATATATTATGCCAGACAGAAAAAATGGCTGATCTGCGGAATTGCCGGATTATTAGGCGCTTTATGCAGGACACAGGGGGTAATTTTGTTTGGGGTGGCGGCCTATGAGTATTTGCTGTACGCCAGAGAGCAATACAAGACGGCGGATGGCTCCTGCTTAAAGATAAAGTGGAAAGCTTTTTTTCGCAGCTTTTGGCCTGGGGGGCTGTATCTTTTACTGATCCCTGCCGGATACGGGATATATTTAGGGATAAACCGGCATCTATTCGGCAACTGTTTTCAGTTTTTAGAATTTCAAAAAGCGCCGCCCTGGTATCAGGAAGCAGGCTTTTTTGTAGATAATCTGCAGCAGCATATGGAAATGGCCGGGGAGAATCCCGGCTTGGCGTATATTATCTATATACCGCAGGTCCTTCTGTTCTTTACAGCATTTTTGCTGGTGCTTGCAGGTATTCGGTATAAAGTGCGGACTTCCTATTTACTTCACATAGCCGCTTATACCATGGCTTCTTATCTCAGTACCTGGCTAATCAGCGGCGGTCGCTATATGCTCAGCTGTTTTATGATGTTTTTGCCCATGGCTCTGCTGGCCCGAAGTAAAATTTGGCGGGCTGTATTGCTTGCCTTAAACGGGGGGCTGTTTTTATTCATGTTCTATCTGTATATCATGGGACATGCCATTATGTAAAGGGCCTGCTGCAAAGACAGTAAAGGGGTACAGCTCAGCTGCTTGACGCTCTTTCCCTGTTAGGGATATAATAAAAAGACAGTATTATTTCTACCTTAATCGTAAATAGAGTCGGATATTGGGAGACATTTTATGGAAGCAGATGATAAAAACGGTGTGAAAGGAATCAGTGGACTGACTCAGAGTCAGGTGGGGGAACGGAAGGCCCGCGGGCTGAGTAACGATCAGGGCGGCGCTGCGACAAAGAGTATCGGGCAGATTATCGCTACAAATCTCTGCACCCTTTTTAATTTAATTAATGGGATTTTAGCGGGATTGGTGCTGTTTACCGGCTCCTATAAAAACGCCTTGTTTATGATTGTCATTCTGACCAACCTGGGAGTTGGAATTGTACAGGAAATACGGGCAAAGAGGGCGATTGACAAGCTGTCTTTAATTTCAGCGCCTACTGCACGGCTTATCCGGGAGGGGAAGCTGGTTACCTGCCCCGTTTTCCAGGTGGTACAGGACGATATCGGGATTCTTTCCCTGGGAGACCAGGTCTATGCGGACATGGTTATCCTGGAGGGCGAATGTGAGGTCAATGAGTCTCAGGTAACGGGAGAGAGCGACCCCGTTTTTAGAAAAAAAGGGGAGCGGCTGCTGTCTGGTGCTTTTCTGGTGAGCGGACAGGTGACTGTTCGAATGGAGAAGGTTGGTGCGGAGAGCTACAGCGTACGGTTGGCCAACAGTGCAAAATATATCAAAAAGCCCAATTCAGAGATTTTAAACAGTTTAAAATTTATTATAAAAATCATCAGCATTGCCATCGCTCCTATGGGGCTTTTGCTGTTTTATAACCAGGTGGTGCGTCTGTCCACCGATAACAATCAGGCCATTGTCAAGGTGGTTGCCGCATTGATTGGCATGATACCGGAGGGGCTGGTACTGCTTTCTTCTGTTGTTCTGGCAGTCAGTGTAATCCGGCTTGCCCGCCATAAGACGTTAGTTCAGGAGCTGTACTGTATTGAAACGCTGGCCCGGGTAGATGTGCTCTGTTTAGATAAAACAGGTACCATTACAGAAGGGCGGATGGAGCTGGAGGAAATTTTACCGGTAAATAAAACGCTGACTTCCCATGAGATTTCAGAAATCTTCTGTAGAATAGCCCGGGCTATGGAGGACCGTTCCGCCACCTTTACTGCGTTGGCGGAACATTTTAGCGATCAGGCGCTTTTGGAGGAATGGACGGTTTTGCAGAAGATCCCTTTTAATTCTGCAAAGAAGTGGAGCGGCGTGGCCTTTGAGGGGAGAGGCAGCTTTATTTTAGGGGCTGCGGAGTTTGTTTATTTTAATAATCTGACAGAACGGTCTGTACAGGATGAGGTGCTAGCCGCTACGGTGAAAAAGTATTCTGATATGGGGAGGCGGGTACTGCTGCTGGCCAGATCGGAACGTGCGTTTTGTGACCGGGAGCTGCCAGAGGAGATTGAGCCGCTGGCACTGGCTGTTATTAGTGATGTGATCCGGCCGGAGGCCTATGAGACCCTGCAGTTTTTTAAGGAGCAGGGAGTTACACTAAAGGTCATTTCCGGGGACAACCCGGAAACGGTGGCCTGTGTTGCCGGAAATGCCGGACTTGAGAATGCCGGTAATTATATAGATGCATCGACTCTTTCAGAGTGTGAGCTGGAAAAAGCGGCAAAGCAGTACACTGTTTTTGGAAGGGTGACCCCTGAACAGAAATTGTCTTTAATCAGGACATTAAAGAAAGAGGGGCACACAGTGGCCATGACGGGAGACGGCGTAAATGATGTACCGGCGTTAAAGGAGGCTGATTGCAGTGTAGCCATGGCCAGCGGCAGCGATGCAGCGCGGCAGGTATCCCAATTGGTACTACTGGATTCCAACTTTGCCTCTATGCCCAAGATTGTTGCAGAGGGAAGGCGGGCCATCAATAATATTCAGCGGTCGGCTTCTCTGTTTTTGGTAAAAACGATTTTTTCTTTTATTCTGGCCCTGGTTTTTGTGCTGCTGCCCAAGCAATACCCCTTTCAGCCTATTCAGCTGACGCTGATTAGTGCGCTGTGCGTGGGAATTCCTTCCTTTGTTCTGGCACTGGGGCCAAATCGGGAAAGAGTTTCAGGGAAGTTTATATATAAAGTTATACAAAAGGCCCTGCCGGGAGGGCTGGCTGTGGCTTTGGGCGTACTGTTGACAGTTTGTCTGGGACCTCTTCTCGGGCTGAATGGACAGCAGGTTTCTACTGTGGCTGTGTTGATTACAGCATTTAATATGTTTTCTGTTTTGTTTAAAACCAGCCTTCCTTTCAACTGGATTCGGCGGATCTTATTCTGTGGGATGTTGGGCGTTTTTGCTGTAGCTGCCGTTGCGTTCGACTGGTTTTTCGGACTTGCTCATTTAAATTTTACAATGACAGCCATGCTGCTCTGTCTGATTGCCGTATGTCTGCCTTTTATGCTGTTGGTCCTCAAACTGGTAAACCGGTTTATTCAGAAACGGTAGTACTGCGGCGGTATTCCTGGCGCATTGCTCCCGCCTCATATTCCCGCTTCTCCTGCTCTGTTTCGTAAATAAGCCGGGGGACCCTTACGGGATGCTCGTTTTCGTCCAGAGCAACCATAATAAAGTAAGCGGTGTTTACCAGGTGCATATGTCCGCCCAGGGCCTCTGTATAGGCATCTACCCGGACCTCCATAGAGGAATTTCCTACATAAGTAATGCGTCCCTGAAGAACCATAGTATCGTTCACATAGGCCGGGGCCTTGAACTGCAGCCTGTCAATGGACGCTGTGGTTACATTACAGTCCGAATGGCGCCTTGCCACTACGGCGGCCACCACATCCATCCACTCTACCAGCTTGCCTCCAAACAGGCGATTAAAGCCGTTTATCTGTTCGGGCATAATGATCTGGACCTGCTCCGTCAGGGATTCTGAAATTTTTTTTGCTTTCTCCATGGTATCATCTCCTTTTTTTGAGACTATTTTACCACACCGCCGCAATTTTTTATAATTTTAAATTTTCTGCTATTTGCTTTAGCAGATTGGCAGAGTACTGAAGCTGCTCCTGCTCCTCTTCGTTTAACAAAATTGGAATCTGGGTTTCAATGCCCTCCTGTCCTACCACTGCCGGCATACTTAATACCACGCCGTCAATTCCGTACTGATTGTGGATCATACCGGAGACGGGAAGTACACTTTTTTCGTTTTTTACAATTGCCTCACAAATTCTTTTTACTGACATGGCGATGCC
>CABQMV010000034.1 GCA_902465325.1 uncultured Oscillospiraceae bacterium | reverse complement strand
CCCCCCAGAAAGCAAAAGGCAGGCTTTTCCATTGCAGCCTACAGGCATTCCGCCAGGAGCCACAAGAACCTCCGTATACACATAGGACTGCTCTCTGACTTCCACATACACTGTAAACATAGGATTCTTTACATCGACCTTCAATACAGGGAAAGCTTCCAGCAGGATGCCCCCCAGCTCAGAAGAAATCTGCTGCGAATTCAGCGGAAAAGACTTCATCCCACGTTTTGTTTCCACTTTAAAGGATATTCTGCCGTCAGCACCCGGAGCCATTGCAGCTAGCCGGTCTTTTGTGATCAGCAAGGCAGCCTCTTTTATTTCTTCAAAATCAGAAGCCGTAGACCAGGCAGGGCTTACAGAAGTAAGGCCAAATACCCTGGTAAGGGCCTGCAGCGCCTTATCCATGACAAAGCCGTCCTCTCCCTCCACAAAAAAGCGGGACTGGGACCAGGTGATTTTTGCATCTCCTGCGCTGCGCATAGCATGTCTCATATTTTTCGCCAGCTTTTGTTCAAAGCTCATACGGTTCAGACCTTTAAGGGCAATTTCTCCAATTCGGCCTATAATTATATTTTTCTTTATCATGATTTAATGCCTCTTTCTTTTATTCAGTATTCTGACACACTCTCCCAGAGCCTGGCATGCCCTCTCCACTTCCGTTTCCGTATTCTCCGGACAGAAGCTGAATCGAATGGCGCCGTCAATCACCTCCGGCCTATATCCCATTGCAGACAATACATGACTTCTGTTTTTCTTGTGGGAGGAACAGGCGGAGCCCACAGAAACATAGACCTCTCTCTCCTCCAGACTGTGAAGCAGCACCTCCGCCCTAATTCCGGGAAACGCCACATTCAGTATATAGGGGGAGCAGCATTCCTCCTCGGACACCAGTACAGCCTTGGCAAAATGCGCCGTTATATATTCCCGCATTTTCCGGTTCAGCTCTTTGACATGAATATAATTTTCCTCCATATGAGAATAACTATGTACAGCCGCCTTTGCCAATCCACAGATCCCCGGCAGATTTTCCGTTCCTGATCGAAGCCCGTTCTCCTGACCGCCTCCATAAATAAGAGGCGCGATCCTCAGACCTTTTCTCACATACAAAAAACCTACTCCTCTCGGCCCATGGATTTTATGGGCGCTGACGCTAATCATATCAATTCCCGTCTTTTCAGGAAGAAGAAGCAGCTTACCGAAGCTCTGCACACAGTCTGCATGAATAATAATTTCCGGATTCAAACTGCGGCAGATTCTCACCGCCTCTTCCAAAGGCGTTACTGCTCCTGTCTCACTGTTCACATGCAGCATGGACACCAGAGCCGTATCTTCCTGTAAAAGCTCCTGCAGGGCCTTAAGATCCGGAATTCCCGCAGAAGTAAGAGGGCATTTTACGACCCGACGGCCGGAACGTTCTAAATAAGCTGCGGTTTCCAGTACAGAAGGATGCTCTCCCGCTGAAACAAGAATCTGCCCTGTCAAACGGGGATAAGCCTCCAGCACTCCTCGCAGCGCCCAGTTATTAGATTCTGAGCCTCCTGAAGTAAAATGGATTTCACTCTCCTGTGCCTCCAGTAGCTTTGCAATCTCTTTTCTGGCAGACCGCAGTTCTTTTTCAGCATTCATTCCCAAATTGTGCAGAGAAGACGGATTTCCGTAAAAGTATCCGGCTACCCGCTGCATTTCTTCTGTTACAAAAGGCAGCTGTCTTGTGGTTGCGCTGTTGTCCAGATAAATGTCTGTAATGAGATCCGGCCGCTTGGCTCCAGTCCTCTTCCGGGCCTGTGCCAGCCGCCATTTTTCAATTTCCTGATGATTCCCCGACAGCAGCACCTCAGGGACCTTTTTCCCCTCAATCTCAGCAGGCCTTGTGTACTGTGGGTATTCTAACAAACGATCCTGATGAGATTCCTCCTTTGAGGCCTCTTCACAGGCCAGCACACCCGGTATCAGTCGGGCTACACAGTCTGTCAGTACGCTGGCAGGCAGCTCTCCGCCGGTCAGTACATAATCGCCTATGGAAATTTCCTCATCTACAATCTCCTCCAGGACCCGTTCATCTACCCCTTCATAGTGTCCGCACAGGATAATGAGATTCTTTTGTCTGCTGAGCCGTCCTGCTATTTTTTGATTGAGGACCTTTCCCTGAGGAGACATATATACGCAATAGGGCTTTTCCTCTGTCTCCAGCTCAGACAGAATGTGGCGGTATGTATCTACAATAGGCTGATAGCTCATGATCAGTCCCGGTCCTCCCCCATAGGGATAGTCATCCACCTTCCGCTGTTTATTTTTCGTATAATCTCTTATCTGATGAAATTTCAGGTCCAGCAAACCTGCTTCCATACCTCTGGCTATAATACTTTCTGAAAAAGCCGCCTTGATCATATCCGGAAACAGGGTCATAAAATCAATTCTCATAATAGATTTCCTTTAAACCAGGCAACAGCCTTACCTGTATTTGCTCCGCCTCAATGTCAACATTCAGTACCACATTTTTCAGCGCCGGAATTAAAATATATTTTCCCTTCTCGTCTCTCACTTCGTATACATCGTTACTGCCTGTCTGCAGCACGTTAACAACTTTGCCCAGACAGTTTCCATCCTCTTCCCGCACCTGGCAGCCAATCAGATCTCCGATGAACCAGGTATCCTTGGGAAGCTTGATAGCATCTTTACGCGGAATTTCCAGCTCTGCCCCTTTCAGAAGTGCGGCCTCCTCCGGCGAATCAATTCCCTTTAGCTTCAGTACAACGGTAGTTCCCTGTCCTCGGCCATATTCCACCGGATACTCCTCTACCTGGTCTCGCCTCTTTACCCTGACTGTTTTTAGTCTGGAAAAGCGGCTGGGATCATCTGTATCCGGAAGGACTTTCAGCGCTCCTCGTACCCCATGTGTATTCACAATTTTACCGATTGTAAAATATTCCAGCATTTTACCCTATACTCCTCTACCACGCCCATAACAGCAGAGCATAACAAGAGGGACCGACCCCATATAGAGGACTGTCCCCGCTGCACCTGCATAGGCTTACGCAATCTCAACGTATACCGGCTTAGATTCGTTTCTGGAAGTAGATTTTATAATGGTCCGAATTGCCTTGGCAATTCTGCCTTCCTTCCCAATCACCTTCCCCATATCCTCCTCTGCTACATGCAGTGCCAAGGTGATGGAGGATTCCAACTCTTTTGTCTCTACCGTTACCTGGTCTGGATTGTTGACCAGTGAACGGGCAATGTACAATAAAAGGTCTGCCATACAATTACCTGCCCTTTCTTTTCTGCGCCATTACTGAGCAGCTTTCTTCAGTAATGCCTTGACCGTATCAGTAGGCTGGGCACCCTTTTTCATCCATTCATTGGCCTTCTCCACATCAATTTTTATCTCTGCGGGATTGGTCTGCGGATTATAGGTTCCAATCTCCTCAATAAATCTGCCGTCTCTGGGATACCTGGAATCTGCCACAACTACTCTGTAAAAAGGTGCCTTCTTGGCTCCCATTCTTCTTAATCTGATTTTTACCATTGTCTGTTACCTCCAAAATAATTAATCTATGTCAAAACGGGAGTTTCATTTTACCCATTTTGCCTGCTCTTTTACCTGTCATCTGCTTCATCATGGCCTTTACCTGGTCAAACTCTTTGATCAGGATATTTACATCCTGAACCGTCGTGCCGCTTCCGGCAGCAATCCGCCGCCGCCTGCTGGCATTTAGCAAAGAGGGATTGTTCCGCTCCCGCATAGTCATTGAACAGATAATCGCCTCTGTCTTGGCCAGCTTGGCCTCGCCCTTATCCACGTCCTCGTCTCTGAGCTGGGCACCGACTCCGGGAAGGAGCTTCATAATGCCTCCCAGTCCCCCCATTTTCTTGACTTGACGCATCTGTTGCATATAATCATCCAGCGTAAAGGTCTGACTTCTTATTTTCTTTTCCAGGGCCGCAGCTTCCTTTTCGTCGTACAGCTCCTGCGCCTTATCAATCAGAGACAGCACATCCCCCATGCCAAGAATCCGGTTGGCCATTCGGTCGGGATAGAATATCTCCAAATCACTCATTTTTTCTCCCGTAGAAGCAAACTTGATAGGCTTTCCTGTAATGGCTCTTACGGAAAGCGCACTGCCTCCCCTGGTATCGCTGTCCAGCTTAGATAAAATAACCCCTGAAATATCCAGTTTTTCATTAAAGGCCTGAGCCACATTGGCGGCTTCCTGGCCCGTCATGGCATCTACCACCAGCAAAATTTCAGAGGGATTCACCGCCTTTTTGATATTTACCAGCTCTTCCATAAGCGCTTCATTGATTTGAAGCCGGCCAGCAGTATCTACGATCACCACATCGTTAAGATTCCTCAGCGCTCTCTCTTTTGCCGCCTTCGCTATGGCTACAGGATCGCCGTTCTCCTCTCCCACATATACAGGGATATCAATCTGGCCTCCCAGAACCTGAAGCTGCTTTACCGCAGCCGGCCGGTATACATCGCAGGCCACCAGCAGCGGCTTTTTTCCCTGCTTGCGCAGATGCAGCGCCAGCTTACCTGAGCCGGTGGTCTTACCGGCGCCCTGCAGTCCCACCATCATAATAACATGAGGTGCGTTTCGGGAAAAATCCAGTTTTGCCTCCGTACTGCCTAAAAGCGCAGTCAGCTCCTGGTCTACAATTTTAACAATCTGTTGGCCGGGCGTCAGACTTTCCATGACAGACTGACCGACAGCCTTTTCGGAAACTCCGGCAACAAAATCCTTTACGACTTTATAGTTTACGTCCGCTTCCAAAAGGGCCATACGGATTTCTCTCATAAAATCCTTGACATCCTTCTCCGTTATCCGGGTCTGCCCTCTTAATTTTTTCATGGTTGCCTGCAATTTTGCAGACAGACTTTCAAATGCCATTTTCGATAACCTCGTCCAGTCCCTTGAGGGCTTCTGCGGAATTTCCCGCTACAAGCAGCTCCCTGATTTTTTCCAGCTTTTTATGGCTCTCAGCAAACCGCTGCAGCAGTCCCAATTTCGCCTCATAGGACATCAGGCGCTCTCTGCCTTTCTTTATGAAATCATATACACCCTGCCTGCTGATTCCCAGCTCCTGCGCAATTTCGCTCATGCTGAGATCCTGATTACAGTGCAGATCCAGACAGGTAAACTGGTTTACGGTCAGCATCTGTCCGTAAAAATCCAGCAACATACTGAGCCGATATACATCCCAATCCATTTGCCATACCCCGCAAAGTATTCTGACTTGACAGAGTATATATGAAAAAAAAGCATCTGTCAAGTATTTTTTCTTGGCAGATGCTTTTTTAAGGACAGTCATTGTCTTTTCCCTGCATACCATCATAAAAAATGGCCCTGACCATATTGAGTCAGGGCCTCTTTCCAAAACCGATCCGGTTTTATTCTTCCTCTTTCACATGATACTCTTCCTGCTTATCGCCGCCTATAATATTGGCAATAATAGCTACCGCATAGAGACAGGCAATAATAATAATAATCCCCACCCAAACCGGGACAACTTTTGCATATTCCCTATATGTCATCAGTCTAATCATGATACCGTTTATCAGAAAAACACCCAGACAGATAATCGCAGAAATTAGCTTGATAATAAACTTACCGCGCTTTTTCTTATCTACTTTCTTCTCTCCGAAGTCAAAGTCCTCAGGCACTACATCCGCCGTATCGTCTTTCAGATCATGAATCATTTTATCCAAAGCACTGTCGGAAAAAGCAGTTTTGTTGTCCTTGCCCATCTCAGTGGCGTCTTCTTCCCGTTTAACAGCTTCCTTAAGCTCCTCTGTTATTTCATCTTTTCTATCATCAGACATACAATCAGCCTCCACATATAGCTTTCTTGCATCATAACACAAAACAAACGGATTGTCCTGTACTATTATGTGAAAATATTATTAAAAATGCGGAGGCTGCCTACCGCCTCCGCACAAAAAATTTAAAAGTGTCAGGCCCCTTCTATTACTGAGGCAACGTGGTCCCGGGTAACGCCAATGTGCTGTACCTGACTGTAATCCTGAAAACTTTCCGTCAATTTAAGTAAATGCGTAACACAAATAAATTTGCACTTTTCACAGAGAAGGGCTTTCAATATACTGTCCAGAGCCTCTGTAGCCTCATCGTAGGCCGTAGACTGGAAAATCTCGTTAAATACCACCAGGGAATTGGGCCCTGCATATTTAAATGCCTCCGCTGTTTTAATGACCTCATTCTCAAAACGGCCGAAGGAATCCTCTTTGTCCCAACCGGCAAAGCACAGTACAAAGCTGTCATTCACATTAAATTTAACGGATACACCCGGCACATACAAACCGCACTGGGCCAACAGATTGGAAAGCACAATGGAACGCTGAAAAGTAGATTTTCCGTTGTTGTTGTCTCCGGTAATAATACAGGACGACAGTTCTGAAATATTGTTGCTGACGATCCGGATCACCTCAATCTGCGCATCCGTAGACTGCCGGATCAGACTGGATGCCAGCAGAGGGTCATGGAGCCGCCGGGCGCTGATGGGCCCCTCTGTAAAGGTGGGAAAAGTACACTCTACATTATACCTGGTAAAGCATTTATAGTACTCTATCGCAAAGTTATAAAACTGCAGTTCTTTACTTACATCTAAAAAGACAGTAGTCAAATGGTTATTGATGTTATACAGCTTTTTATACATTCTGTCCACGCCCATAATAACCAAGTCGCTGACAGACGAATCTGCCGCCTTGAAGCCGGCCGGCTTATTATGATTCATTCCGCAGATTTCAGAAACGGAAATATCGTAGATGCGGTCAATTTCCACAAATACATCCGGATTGAATTCTTCTGTTACACTGGCCAGCAAATCCCGGCCCACATTGCCGATAAAGGTCCTCATATAAGAATTAATGGTCTTTATCGAATCAATAAACGCCTGCAAATCGGGAGAAGTAATCCGAAAAGTAAACAGCTTCTCAATCTCATTAAGAGACTCGTATATTTTGGTAAAATAGTCCACCTCATTTTTCATACGGTCAATTTTCAGATTAAACAGGAATACGCCCCGCTCTCTAGTAAGATTTCCAAAGCGGCGCCTCTTCTCCGTAATTTCTCTCCGAAGCTGCATAAAATTTTTAAAAGATCGGTACATCTTGTCAAAGGGAATCTGGTTTTCACAAAAATCATGCACCAGTTTCTGTCTCCTCTCTATAAGAGACAAATCCTTCAAAGGCTTAGACAAGACTTCATATACATAGTCCCGTCCCTCAGAATCCATATAGGTAACACCCAAAATAAATTCTTTTAATTTTAATTCATCAATCCCGAACACATCGGCAATTTTCTCTTTATCCTCTAAAAACAATAAACTTTTCATATTGCCTCCCCATACTTCTTACGCAGAGACTCCGTATCCAGACCGTATTTTCTCAGCACATCTGTAGCAAAGGACTGCCCGCCCTGTTTCTTTTCAACAATCTTGAATAATCTATGATGCTCGTCGCCTTCTGTAATAGCCTCCAATACCGGCATCTTATCTTCCATGGACTGTATCAGAGGAAAATTGTGGGTTACAAATACGCCAAAGGACCCCATATCCAATATTTGCTGCAGCACCACCTGGCTTTCCCTCATAGCCTTTTCCTCGTCGGTGGAAGTAAATACCTCGTTCATGAGTATCATTGTGTCAGCCTCCGCCTCTGCCAGCATAGCAGACAGCCTTTCTTTTTCCGCGTTAAAGCGGCCTTTTTCCAGATCCTCTTCCATAGGGAAAAAGGTCACCAGTCTGCCGAGCCGACTCAAACAGCCGGAGGCTGCCGGCATATAGCAGCCCTGACTTCCTAGCAGCATACAAAGCCCTACAGATCTCAGAAAGCTGGTCTTTCCTCCGCCGTTGGCGCCGGTAATAAACCAGAAGCGCTTTTCTCCATTAAAATAAAAATCGTTGCATATAATATTTTCCACATCTGAAGTAATCAGCGTAATATCCCGCGCACCCTTGACGTGGATTTCTTTCTCGTCCGTAAAAGTAGCCAGAGAATAGGGAATGTTTCTCTGCTCCAGGCCCTGATAGAAACGTTTCATATCCAAATAAAACCGCAGTCCGGGAATTTCCTTTAATACCTCTTCAATCTCCGGCACCACACTGTCCTTATATTTTATATAGAAATTTTCAATTTCCATATAAGGCTTGGCATCTGTAGAGCTTACCATATCGTAAAGAGAGCCGTAAATTCGATAAGTCTCCGTATGCTGCTCTTCAAAAAGCTCCAGATAATCAAACAGCTGCTGGAGAGGGTCCTCATACGCCTGATCCGTCACCACCATGTCTACCGAATAGCGCTGGTTATCATATTTGCTGAACATATGACACCGGAAAAACTTTTTCACCGCATAAAGCTGACGGACCGACTCAATATCCTTCTTCATCTGCTCGTCTTCTGTAAAATAGTAATACTCATTGAGCATCTGAAAAAATATCAGCGCTCTGTACATAGGATTATCCTTATCAACATAGATATCATACTCTTTTTTCATCTTACAAAGGTGGCCGTACCGTTCTTTGTACGCCTCATATGTAGCAGGATCCTCCAACTTTTTAAACATTTGCTGTCGTTCTTCCACCTGGGCCTGTGTAAGCTTACGTCCCAAACACTCTGATAAAAACGCCGCAGTGGTTCTGTCTGTTAATTTTTCAAAGAGATTATAAAGCTTAATCTCCTGAATGGTTTGCTGATTTGTAAAATCCATTATCTGGCCTCCGTTCCTACCAAGCAACCACTTGATAAAATTATTATACATTCAATTTCGGAAACCAAACCGTTAATTATTTAAACATTATTCAAACAAAACCTTAACATATTCTTCTGCAGTAAAAGGCTGCATATCTTCCATTCCCTCTCCAACGCCTACAAGCCGTACAGGAATTCCCATATCGCTGCAAATAGAAACAATAATACCGCCTTTAGAGGTTCCGTCCAGCTTTGTCAATATAATACCAGTTAAATTGGTAACCTGAGAAAAAGCCTTTGCCTGATTGACAGCGTTCTGTCCTGTAGTAGAGTCCAATACCATAAAGGTCTCTCTTCTATAGTCCGGAAGCTCCCGGTCTACTACTCTGGACATTTTAGCCAATTCATCCATCAAATTTTTTTTGTTGTGCAGCCGCCCTGCGGTATCGCAAATCAGTACATCCGCCCCTCTGGCCCTGGCGGCGCGGCAGGCATCAAACAACACCGCAGCAGGGTCTGAACCTTCTCCCTGTTTAATCAGGTCTACTTCTGTCCTTTGGGCCCATATATCTAGCTGATCAATGGCCGCCGCGCGGAACGTATCCCCTGCAGCCAACAAAACCTTTTTTCCGGCTGCTTTATATAAATGGGCCATTTTACCGATGGAAGTCGTCTTGCCTACTCCATTGACTCCTATCACTGTAATCACCACTGGCGTCTCATTAAAATCCAGGGCATTTTGTCCCCTGGCCGTCAGCAAAGAAGCAATTTCCTCCTGCAGCAGCGCTCTCACCTGTCCCGGATCTGTTATCTTTTCCTCCCGAACCCGTCTGCGGAGACCCTCCATTACTTTCTCCGCCGTAGCAATACCAAAATCAGAAGTAATCAAAATATCTTCCAGTTCTTCAAAGAGCTCCTCATCAACCTTTCCAAAGGCCGCCAGTACCGTGTCCACCTTTCCTACAAAGCTGTCCTTGGTCTTTTTTAAACCGGATTTCAATTTGTCAAAAAAACTCATTCACTCTTCTCCTTTTCAAGTTTCATGGAAAGAACCCTGGATACGCCTTTTTCTTCCATCGTGACGCCATAAATAGAGTTGGCGGCCTCCATAGTCCCCTTCCGATGCGTAACCAGTATAAACTGCGTATGGTCTGTAATCCTGCTCAGGAACTGGGAAAACCTATATACATTAGCCTCATCCAACGCCGCCTCAATCTCATCTAACAGACAAAAAGGAGAAGGATGCATCCTTAAAATCCCAAACAAAAGTGCAATGGCAGTCATCGCCCTTTCTCCTCCGGACAGCAGCATCATATTCTGCAGCTTTTTCCCCGGCGGCTGCACATGGATTTCGATTCCGCTCTCTAAAATATTGGCTTCATCGGTCAGTAAAATATCTGCCTTCCCTCCCCCGAACAGCTCCCGAAAGACATCCTGAAAGTTCTCCCGGATAACCTTGAATTTAGAAATAAACTGCTCTTTCATCAAATGGTCTACTTCCGTTATGATTTTCTGGAGCTTTCTCTTCGCTTCCTCCATATCGCTGCGCTGCCCGCTCATAAACTGGTATCGGGCCTGAGTACTCTCCAATTCTTCAATGGCACTGACATTCACGCTGCCCAGGTCTTTAATCTGCTGCTTCAACTGGCTGATCCGCTTCTGACAAGCACTGTAATTTTCCATAGTCTTTCCGCCGGTAAGCTCCCTGGCTTTCAGCAGTGTCAGTTCATATTCCTCCCAAAGACGGGACGTATTATACTCAACCTCTCCCTCTACCTTTACACGGCGGATTTCCAGACGGCCTATTTCTTCCTTCAGTACGCTCAACTGCTGGGTGATAGCGGTAATCCGGTCCATCATCCCTGCCAAATCCTCATCAAGCTCCTTCTTTTGTCCGGTAAGCTGTGTCAGCGTTCCCTGACGTCCTGTTTTCTCCTGGAGATAACATTCGATTTGTCCCCGGATGGTTTCATTCTCATCCTGTAGCTGCTGTGTCTGGCTGCTGCCCTCTTTTATCTGTGTGCCAATATACTCAAATTTAATGTCCAGCTCTGCAATTTCATCCTGAAAACGCTGCTTATCTTCTTTTAATTTTTCAATGCGGCTGTCAATCGTCTGCGCCTTCAGACGGTATTCAGTAATTTCCCCGGACAGGGCCGAACGGACATTGGCGCCGGTTTTGGCTTTTTCCTCGCAGACAGACAGTGCCTGATGCAAAGTCTCTAACTGCTCTATATTCTGCTCTCTTTCCTTCTGCAAACGTTCAATAGAGGCCTTCGCTTCCGAAATTCCCAGATCCAGTTTGGCAGTTTCCTCTTCCAGCAAAGCACCGTTTTCTAAATGTTCTTTTATCCTGCCCGCCGTATTTTCAGCCTGTGACTTCACCTTCGCATACAGGATCTCCAGTTTTCTCAGCTCCTCCATACGGTCTCCCTGCGCCAGCTCACAGTCGACAATTCTCGCTTTGTTATCTCCTATTACAGTCCAAAGCGCCTCGTACTGGTTTCTCAGGGCCTGTACTTTCCCTTCAAGATCCGGTATTTCCCTGGTCCGGGAAAGAGTTCCTGTCCTCCTAGTATTTTCCGGACTTCCGCCTGTGATCGCACCAGTGGTCCGTAAAATATCCCCCTCTACAGTAACACAGATAAAATCATAGTGAAATAGCTTCGCCGCCTGAATTGCACTGTCCAAATTCTCAAAAACAGCCACTTTTCCTAAAAGATTCTGTATAACCTGGGCAACCTGCGGCTCAAAGCGAATCAGCTGGGCAGCCAATCCACAATAGCCCTCTATTTTTTTCAGTCTATTCTCGGTCTGGGGGTCCATGGCTCTGGGGCTCACTGCTGTCACCGGCATAAAGGTGGCTCTGCCAAGGCGTTTTTCCTTCAAGTATGCAATGGCCAGCTTCGCCTCCCGCTCAGAAGCGGTAACAAGATTCTGGTAGGAAGCGCCCAGCGCTGCCTCTACAGCCAGCTCATACTTTTGAGGTACTGTGATGAGCTGTGCTACCGCGCCGTATATGCCCTGGCCAAAATCAGCGTTCTGTCTGCACAGAGAAAGAATTTCTTTAACGCTGCGGGCATACCCTTCGTAGTTCTCCTCCATTTCCTTTAACAGCTTATATCTAGCCTCTTTCCTCTGAAGCTCGGAATTGATCAGATTCATTTCCTGCGTTTTCTCATCTGTTTCCTTTTTCAGACGTTCCAAATCCGATACCGACTCTTCATGCCCTTCTCTGGCTTCCTGCAGCTTTTGAGAAACCGCCTGCTCCTGCTCCTGAGCAAGCTGATTTTCTTCCTCCAGCTCCTTTTGCTGTCCAGTAAGCTGGCGCTGACGTTCTGCGGCGTTTCTTTTGTTTTCCTCCAGCATATCAATGCTGCTTTTCAGAGTAAGGATCTCCCCTTTACGCTGTTCATTTTCCAGCTTCATTTCAACAATCCGGTCTCTTATTTCCTCGGCCCGGAAGGAATCCTGACTCAAAAGAGCCATAATACTGTCATATTTATTCTGGGCCGCCTGCAGCTCCTGCATAACAGAATCCTGCTCTGTCTCACAGGCAGCCAGCTCCTGAGAAGACTCCTGAATCCGGCTTTCCAGCTCGCCCTTTCGCCCCATATAAGAAAAGCTTTCCCGGCTCAGTCTTTCTGTATTTTCATTTATGGAATTGATTTTTTCCTCATTTAATTTAATCTCACTGTAAAACCGTTCTACTCTCTTTTCTATTTCAAAGCCCTGAGCCCTTACCTCCTCCAGCTGCTGCTCCAGCTGCCTGGAAATCTCTGTTTTTCTTTCATTGTCCTGCCGCTCTTTTTCCAGGAAAGCTTCATTTTCGGAAATCTGCTGGGAAACCTCCCTGTACCTGCTGTTCATTTCCTCTAAGCGCTCAGAGGCCCTGGAAATCCCGTCTGTCAGAACCCCTACCTCAATATCCCTCAGCTCATATTTCAAAGACAAATACTGCTTGGCGGTCTCCGCCTGCTTTGTCAAAGGGTCTATCTGATGCTCTAGCTCTGCAATAATATCCTGAATACGCAGTAAATTCTGTTCCGTAGCGTTTAATTTTCTCTGGCTCTCCTGTTTACGCATTCTGTATTTCATAATACCAGAGGCATCTTCAAAAATGCTGCGCCGTTCCTCGGATTTATTGCTGAGAATTTCATCTACCCGTCCCTGGCTGATAATAGAATACCCGTCTTTGCCAATCCCCGTATCTGCAAAAAGCATATAAATATCCTTCAGACGGCAGGAGGCGCCGTTAATCAGATATTCGCTTTCACCAGACCGAAACAGCCGTCTGGTAAGCTTAACTTCTGAGAAATCTATATTCAGCGCACCGTCTCCATTGTCCATAATCAGGGAAACCTCTGCAAAGCCTACGCTTCTTCTGGCCTCTGTGCCGGAAAAGATCATATCATCCATTTTGCTCCCGCGAAGAAGCTTAGGACTCTGCTCTCCCAATACCCATCGAACGGCATCAGAGATATTACTCTTTCCGCTGCCGTTTGGCCCCACTACTGCAGTAATGCCCTTTCCAAACTCCAGTACTGTTTTGTCTACAAAAGATTTGAATCCCTGCATTTCCAGACTTTTTAAATACATAGCGCTATTTTCGTCTTCCTATCTGTTCCTATTTCTATCTTTTGAATTATATAATATTTTCATCTTTCAGACAAGCATTCATTACCCTTCTTTTATCAAGACACCAGGCAGGCGCTATCAAAAGCTTCCGAGGCGGGTCGCCGGTGATTCGATGAATGACGATCCGGGCAGGTAAAATTTTTAGGCTGTCTCGGACCAGGGCCGTATATTCTTCCATAGCGGGCAAAACAAATTTTCCCTGCCGATACTCCTCTTCCAAGCCGGTCCCCCTCAGCACCTGCAAATTTTGAAATTTAATTCCAAAAATTGGCTTTCTGCTCAAATAGCGAACTGTTGACAGCATGTCGTCCCTGGTTTCCCCAGGCAATCCAAAAATCACATGGACTACTGTCTTAACGCCAATACACTGTAAATTCTCCAGCGCACTCTCAAAACAGGCTAAGGAGTATCCCCTCCTGATATAACGGGCTGTACTCTCATGAATCGTCTGAAGCCCCAATTCCACCCATATTTCACGCCCGCTCTCTCTCACCAGTTCCGAAAGCAGTGACAGAACCTCCGGAGGCAATTCATCCGGCCTTGTGGCAATAGACAGCCCTACAATATCCTCCGGTTCGATAGCCTGCATATACAGGCTTCTTAATTTTTCCACTGGCGCATACGTATTGGTAAAAGCCTGAAAATAGGAAAAATATTTTACCTGTCTGCAGTTTTTAACCTTTGACGCCAGGAGAGCCCTCTCTCTCCTCATCTGCTCTGGTATGGAACAGTGGGCCGGTCCGGCAAATTCACCGCTGCCGCCCTCGCTGCAGAACAGGCAGCCGCCGTAGCCCAGTTTACCGTCTCGATTTGGGCAGGTCATACCGGCATTCAAGGCCAGCTTATATACCTTACAGCCAAAACGGGCCCGCATATAATCATTGAGAAACACATTTTTCGGCACAGTCCATCTCCTCTTCTGCTCTTTTTAAAGCCTCCCGCAATATTTCTCCGGGAGCTGGTACTCCAATACCGTACCGAAGTGTAACTTGTTCTGTTCCGGGAAATGCCCGCTCACCGATCTCCATTACAATAGACTGAGCGTATTCCCGGGCATATTCATAAGAGACCCCTTCCAGAACCAGGAGATAGCCGTCGCCTCCAAATGAGCTTACCATCTGCCCCGGTTCAGACAGCTCCGCAAAGAAGCCGCAAAGGCTATCCAAAATTCTGTCGTAACCACTGTGCCCCAAGCTTGCCTTTATCTCTCTACTGTTTTCTATAGAAAAGCAAAGGATCGCTTCCTTTCCCTCCTGAGAAGGGGTTTCCAAAACCGGCTCCAGTTCTTTAAAAGAACACATCAGAGCAGGAGCCTCCGTTTTTTCTTCTGCTTCAGTACGCTTTTTCAAAGAAGTAATATAGGAAGTCTGCAAAACACATACCACCACAATAAAGATACCGGCCAGAACCAGCGAACGCATTTCGCTTGACACAGAAACCTCTCTTTCTACAGAAATTCCACTGCCGGAGTCATAAGACGTATAAAGAAAAGAAAAAGTATACAGAGCTGCTGCACAACACAGCAATACCAGTCTTATAGAGTCTTTAAATGCAAAGCAGATAATCGCAAAGCCTGCCATGAAAAAAAGCGACAGACCGCTCTCCGAGCCACCTGAAAAAAAGAAACACAGTGGGATACAGACAAGAGAAAGAAGCAGGCAGGCTGTATGATAGCAAATTTTTCTGGCCTTTTCCCGGCTGCGAAGCACATAAAGCAGCATCAGAAAAAACACGGCTACCGTAAAACATCCTAGGCTTACTCCGACGGTAAACCTGGGCATCTGATCCGCAAACTGACCAATACCGATTAGCAGAAAGCTTGCTGCGGCCGCATACAGCGTTCCCTGCTCTACTCTTTTGTAATCCATCTCATCTATTACTCCATTCCCTTTGATAACAGCAATCCATAGATCTTACGCAATTCTCATGGCTCTCATAGCATTTATAATCGCTATAAATGATACACCTACATCCGCAAACACTGCAAGCCACATATTTCCAATTCCTATAGCACTCAACAGCAGTATAACCCCCTTAACAGCCAGAGCAAACACAATATTCTGCCGTACAATCCGGAGTGTTTTTCTTGCAATTTTAACAGCCATACCAATTTTAGAAGGCATATCGTCCATTAATACAATATCCGCCGCCTCAATGGCAGCATCTGACCCCAGCGCCCCCATGGCAATCCCCACATCCACTCCAGTAAGAACAGGCGCATCGTTGATTCCGTCTCCTACAAAAGCAATTTTACTTCCCGCCATCTTTGAGGCAGACAATTCCCGTACTTTTTCAACCTTGTCCCCGGGCAGCAGTCCACTGTATATTTCCTGAATCCCCAGAGCCTGACCTACAGCCTCTGCTGTCTCCTGGCTGTCACCGGTCAGCATGACAATCCGCAAAACTCCCAACGTCTTTAATCCGGCCACAGCCTTCTCTGCGTCCTGTTTTACACAGTCAGCAATAACGATGCAGCCCGCATAGCTGCCGTCTACCGAAAGATACACATAGGTTCCCGCCTGCCGAGGCTTTGGACAGGAAAGGCCTATTTCCTCCATATATTTTTTATTTCCGG
>CABQMV010000033.1 GCA_902465325.1 uncultured Oscillospiraceae bacterium | reverse complement strand
CGCTGTTTAGAGAAGTGTATTTTATGGTCAGTAAGCAAGTTAGACGGCGCAAAAATCAGCCAGTTGAATGAGCGCCAGTTTTTTAATATTAAAGGATATAACAGAATACCTAATAAATCATTTTATCTAAATATTGTTTTCTTAGATTATCTGCCAGCAGGCAAATAAGTTTTTTAAATAAGTATAAAATACATTGCTTTTACCAAAAATAAATTTGGAAGGAGTGAGTGTATATGTTTAAACATGAAAAACAACTGTTTCATCCTGTGGAAATTGAAAAGCCGAACCCGGAATACGCAGCGCTGCTGCAGGAGCAGCTGGGAGGCGCAAATGGAGAATTAAAGGCGGCTATGCAGTATATGTCTCAGAGTTTCCGAATAAAAGACCCGGAAATAAAAGATCTTTTTCTTGACATTGCAGCAGAAGAATTGGGCCATATGGAAATGGTTGCCCAAACAATTACTCTATTGAACGGCCATGATGTAGATGCGGACTCAGTACCTGCCGGAGAGGTACAAAGCCATGTATTACTAGGTCTTAATCCAGGCCTGATTAATGCTTCCGGTTATTCCTGGACGGGAGACTATGTGACCGTCACAGGCGATTTGTGTGCTGATTTACTTTCCAATATTGCGTCTGAACAGAGAGCAAAAGTTGTGTATGAGTATTTATTCAGACAAATACACGATAAAAAAGTCAGAGAAACAATTGACTTTTTGCTGAATCGGGAGGAGGCTCACAACGCTATGTTCCGGGAAGCCTTTAATAAGGTACAGGATACCGGTTCTAACCGTGATTTTGGAACGACAAAGGCGGCAAAAATGTACTTTAGTATGTCAAATCCGTCTCCCGAATCAAATTTCAGTGATATAAAAGTGGACCCGCCGTCTTTTCAATAAAGCTGTTTTGATATATATTGAAACCATTTCCAAATAAATAACACTGAGACGGTTTTTTTATTCAGCAGCCAGTAATTCCACCATAACCCATTCGGAATGTCCTTCGGTTCTTATAGGGTATCCCCAGCCTCCAATACCGGAGGAAACAATCACTGAGAAATTTTCCACCTTTTTGATGCCGTACAGCAGATCATTACTTAGCGCAGAGAAAATCCCGACAGGCCAAATTTGTCCATTGTGGGTGTGACCGGATAATTGCAGATCACAGCTATTTATATGAGCTTCTTCTATATCTGCCGGCTGATGATCTAAGACCAATCGGAATTGTCTGCTATCTGAGTCCGAAAGTAACGCCTGCAGCTTTACCCGTGCGTCGCCCATTCCGTAATCTTCACGGCCAATCAGTATCAGTTCGCTGTTAAGTGTCCGTGTTTCATCACAGAGAATGGTAATTCCGGCCCCTTCTATTGCTGCTTTAAGCTCATCTGGATAAAAATCTTTATTTTCTTTGTAGGGCTGGCGATCATGATTTCCGTATACATAAAAGCAGCCATAGCGGCTCTGGATTTGTCCCAGAGTCTGAAAGGCCGTTTGCATTTGTTCCTTAGAGGTATTTTCATCTATTAAATCCCCTCCTAAAAGAACAAGGTCAGGCTCCGCTTCTGATATTTCTTTGCAAATTTGCTGCAGCTTACCCTTCTCCATTGTAGTCCCGTAGTGCAGGTCAGAGAGAAAGGCAATTTTGTAGTCTGTATTTAGCTTATCCGTTGTTAGGCTGTAATCTGTACGGCGGATATTTTCCATATTAAAATATCCTGCAGTGAGTATAATCCCAGTACCGAGCAAGGGGATCAGTCCACACCGATAAATTGTTTTCCACCGCTTAGCCGGCTCAAGCTTTACTGTTTTACAGATCATGCGTACAATTAAATTCAACAAATCCAGTAAAAGCCCCAGTACCGTGATATGGAGAATTACCAGTGCTGAAATTCCAAATAGGTTCAGTGACAGCAAGACTACAGCGGAGGCGAGAAATGCTATGAAAAGATTCAGCCATCTTTTTGGCATATTTAAGTGGCAGCATACTGCTATCCGTTTCAGAAAAAAGAACAGATAAACACCCATTGCGGCCGCCGACAGCCCCCTAGAGGCAATAAAAGGAAGCCTGCTCAACTTGTTATCTCCTAAAATAAAATTTTATACTTGAAATTTTATACCATGCAGAGCCCAATTTCAAAGGACAGCAGTGATCCCCCCTACTTGCTATTTTACAAAATTTGTTTTAGTATTTTTATCAGCTTTTTCCGGAAAGGGACAGAGCTTCTCCGAATTTTACCGACAATAAGGAAGTGTTTTATGACAGAGGTTGTAGCAGCTCTTATATGGTGCGAAAATAAATTTATGATATGTCAGCGTCCGGCCCACAAATCCCGGGGCCTACTGTGGGAATTTGCAGGAGGAAAGGTAGAGCCGGGGGAAACCCGGGAGCAGGCCTTGGTTCGAGAATGTAAAGAAGAACTGGGGATAACGGTTTCGGTCCGAGATCTTTTTATGGAAGTGACGCATTCCTATTGGGATATGGAAGTACATCTGACTCTTTATTATGCGATTATTCTTCAGGGAAGTCCCAAACCATTAGAGCATAAGGAGATCCGGTGGATTACACCAGCAGAAATCCCGCAGTATGATTTTTGTCCTGCAGACCGGCCTATTTTAGATAAGCTTATACATAAGTCCCCATTTTAGAGGCCGTCTTTTGGAGAATGCTTACCATAGATTTCTTCCGATCCCAAAGAGCAGCAGCCATATTATTATCCCCCATACCAATATATTTTCCTTTTTAGAGAGCAGGAGTCGTCCTTGCTGAACATACCTTCTGCATAGCAGAAGGAAAAGCACTGCCAAAAAAGGCAGTGCCATAAAAATTCCGCTGTTATACCGAAATGCACCTACAAAGTCAAATTGAAGCAGGCAGGATATCATTCTGGTGACGCCACAGCCGGGACACTGTAAATGGGTAATTTCATAAAAGACACAAGGAAATCCAATCCCTGTAATCTTCCAAACGATACCGTATACACCGCCGATTAAACAAAACCCGATTAAAAACAGCAAAAGCTTTTGTCTCCGAAGCCTTCTGGTCATAAAGCCTCTACCACCTGGTTTGATTCATTCTGCATCAAAGCTTTCCAAAAAATCAGTCTTATACAACGTCAATCATTTCGTTTAATTCATTTTGCATTAAAGCCCAGGCAATAATAGAAAAGCCGACAACGTATAAAACGAGATATAAAATAGGCAGGTTAGAATCATTTTTTAGATTTCTCTTTGTCTTTGCCTTCTGTATCTGCTCTCCCATTTTATAGGCCCAATAAATGCCGTATATCCCGCATGTGACAAGGGTCAGCAAAAAGGCCACGCCTCCGGAAGTCTTCTGTTCGCCGGCCGCCGCGTTTGCGTCATTTGTTAGTGTAATAAACCAGTAAATTCCATAAATGCCGCATGTTACAATAGACAGAACAATTGCAAGTCCTATACTCCTTCTTTGCATATACATCCTCCTTAAATTTCGTTGCTTTTATTTTACAGTATTTTATGTATAGCGTCAACATAAAATGACGGCATACGCGCTGGCTGCTCTGTGCGCTTGCGCGTATGCCATCATTTACATGAGAAATAAAAATCAGACTTATTTCTTTTTAAATGTCTGGCAGCATGTGCCCTCCGGCTGTGTGGGATGACAGTTGCACGTACCTACATCAATTTTCTCTAAAGAGCAGAACTGTGCATCCTGGCAGTGATATCTGCATTCGTCTACTGTACAACCTATAGAATGATTTTCTTTTACCATTATAAAAACCTCCCTTCCGATTGGACAGTATTAATTTGCCCGAAAGAGAGGTTAAATATACAGGAGAAAAGCGGAACAAAAATCAAAAAATTCAAATAATTTCCACTTCGTCAGGTTTTTGCAAAACAGTTGTTTTAATAGAGCCGTCAGATTCCTTTTCGTGACGGACCCGAATTGTGCCGTATGGGGTAGGATAGGAGCCCTCTACAAATTTAAGAGAACCCAGTGCAGGTTTCAAGGCAATTTTACGGCAGCCTGGCGCAGCCGGTGTAAAGCCTAATACATATTGAGATAAAAATGCAGTAGGACCGGAGGCCCAGCCGTGGCAAAGACTGTGCCGGAAGCCAATATAGCAGTGTGCGCCATAGTCTCCGTGCAGGTCTTTCAACCCCTTCGGCAAAACTTCATCAATCCGACCGGAGCCTTCCAGCCAATCCAAATTAAAGTCCTCCCAAAAGGTGGTAGCGCCTCTGTCCAGCATAGCGCCCCAATAAGTACTGATGTTAGAAAGGGCCCCGTCAATATCTCCGGCAAGCGCTTGTGCTTTTAATACATAATATCCTAAGAAGGTAGATAATCTGTGTGCGCCGTCCCTCTGAATGATTTTGTTCATTTCTTTGGGATCTCCAATTCCGGAAAGGGCTAAAAAGGCAGCAGCCTGTTTATTTCCGTTGGGATCCGGACAGTGCCTTTTCAAAATATCTGCTGTTTTACTGCAGCGTTCAGCGGCTTCCTCTTCTCCTAACTCCCGGCACAGAAAAGCGCCGCGGTCCAGTCCCAGCTTCAGCAGTCCCTGCAGTCCGGCGTGGACTGCCTCTGTGTTTCCGTTAGAGGGCCAGTCGATAAACCGAAATTCGGGCAAAGACTCGCTGCCGGTTTCGGAATCCACCAAATCGCACAGCAAACCCAAAAGCTGTACCAGATAGGAACGCTGCTCTGCCAGATAGGCCAAATCCCCGTTTTGCATATACCAGCCGTAGTGAATTAAAATCCACCAAATTGAATAGGAGGAGATTCCGTCCATCCATCCGGGCAAAGGCGTTTCATCTCTGGCTAGGTCCAGACTGGCAGGGACAGAGGGATCATAGCCAAAGACTGCTTGAATAGTAGAGGTTTCAGGATGCATATCCCCGATCCATACCAGCCTGTCCCTTTTGATTCCGTCCCATACATATTCCTGCATATTCAGGTGAATTGTATAAGCTCCTGTATTCCAGATGGTATTTAGCCTTTCATCGTTACAGGCAAAAGCACCCTTGTATTCCAACTCCCGGTAAATAGCAATTCCCTTAATTGCTTTAAAGGAAATGCTGGTATTTTCATCCAGCAGGTCAATCCGGACAAAACGAAAACCGGATGGCCCCAGTTCATTCATACTGAGAAAGCCTACATTAATAACAGAATCTCTGTTAATGTGATCGTTCCGCGCATTTCGCTTTCCTCCCAGCTCATCCTCCATTGCTTCCATGACCGACTCACCAAAGCGAACCCGAAGATTTACGCGTTCCTGAGAAACCTCTTTTACAAAAAGCTTAACGTTTCCGTGAAATTCCACGCCGAAGTCCAGAACAATAGAAGCAGGAGCACCTTTATTCTCAAGGACACAGACCTCTTCCGCATTCAGATTGATCTGAGGCTCCCTGTCTAATAGCAGGTATTCAGTTCCGGTAATACTGCATTTATCTCCGTGACTGGTCCATACGACTTTTTGCGGCGTCAAAAACCGCCTGACTCTTCTGTCCTCTCTGGATTTCTCCAGAATTTCTTTTTTCCGCAGCCCGTAGGGCAGAAATTCCTGTGACATGTAAAATCCTCCTAATAGTATAGTCTGTATTCTATGGTGACAAACGGTCTGCTGCTTTTATTTAGCAGCCGTTTGCTGGGTTTCTAACGAGGCCGCAATAAATTCCCGGAACAATGGATGTGCCCTGTTGGGACGGCTTTTGAACTCCGGATGATATTGGACCGCAATAAAAAAGCGGTTGCTCTTTATTTCGACCGCTTCTACCAAACGGTTATCGGGAGATGTGCCTGCAATGGTCATTGCCCCCTCTGCCAGAGACTCTCTAAAGTCATTATTGAATTCGTATCTGTGACGGTGACGCTCGAAAATAGAATCAGAGCCGTAAATTTTTTCCAGATAAGAGCCCTTTTTGATAGCGCAGGGATAGGCGCCCAGCCTCATGGTACCGCCTTTGGGAAGTACGCCGCGCTGATCGGGCATCAAAGCAATGACCGGGTGGGGACCGTCTGCGTTAAACTCTGTGGAATGCGCATCCTGATATCCAATAACATGTCTGAAATACTCAATAACAGCGGTCTGCATTCCCAGACAAATTCCCAAATAGGGGATGTTTTTTTCCCGGGCGTACTGAGCGGCAAGAATTTTTCCCTCAATTCCCCGGTTCCCAAAACCGCCAGGCACCAAAATTCCGCTGCAGTCAGAAAATACTGTTTCCAAATTTTCTGCTGTCAGTGTTTCAGAGTCAATCCATTTTATCTGTACAGAAGCCCCGTTTTCATATCCGCCGTGGCGGAGAGCCTCTGCCACAGACAGGTAGGCGTCGTGAAGCTGCACATATTTTCCTACCAGGGCAATCTGTGTTTTTCTGGTCCGGCTGGCAATCCTGTCCATCATTGCCAGCCAGTCGCTCATATCGGGTGCCGGCGTTTTTAACGCCAATTCCCGACAGACCACATCGGAAAAATGGTTTTCTTCCAGCATGAGAGGTGCCTGGTAGAGTACGGGAAGTGTTATGTTTTCAATTACACAATCCGGTTTCACATTGCAGAACAGTGAAATTTTATCTTTGATTCCCTGCTCCAGCGGTTCATCGCATCGAAGAACAATAAGATTTGGTGCAATTCCCATGGATTGCAGCTCCTTCACAGAGTGCTGCGTGGGCTTGGATTTATGTTCATTGGAGCCCTTAATAAAAGGAACCAGTGTGACGTGAATAAACAAATAGTTGGTGGGGCCTACCTCCAGTGCTACCTGACGAATGGCTTCCAGAAAGGGCTGGCTTTCTATATCGCCGGTGGTACCGCCGATTTCAGTAATTACAATATCTGCCTTTTTCTTTTGGCCAACAGAGTAAATAAAATTTTTAATTTCGTTGGTCACATGAGGGATAACCTGAATGGTACTTCCCAGATATTCACCGTTTCGTTCTTTATTGATAACGGTTGAATATACCTTTCCTGTGGTCAGATTAGAAAATTTATTCAAGTCCTCGTCAATAAATCTTTCATAGTGACCCAGATCAAGATCTGTTTCTGCCCCGTCGTCTGTTACATAGACTTCCCCGTGCTGGTAGGGACTCATTGTTCCCGGATCTACATTTATATAGGGATCCAGCTTCTGGGCGGCGACCTTCAAGCCCCTGGCTTTCAGTAATCTCCCTAAAGAGGCGGCGGTAATTCCCTTTCCCAGCCCGGAAACAACTCCTCCTGTTACAAAAATATATTTTGTCATTCCTTTTTCACGCTCCTTTGTCAAAACCTATTTAACTAAATATACCGCTATGGTTCATAGGTTTTCAATATACTCTCGGCAATTTCCCTTTTGGTCTGACGCAGGTCCATTGCCTGCTTTTCTATGTATCTGTGAGCCTGTGGCTCTGTCATCTGTAAGTATTCTATCAAGCAGCACTTGGCACGGTTTATAATGCGGACCTCGTTCATCTTAGTCTGAAGCTTTGTGTTTTCCTGCCGGATGGCGGCCATTCTGTTATTTAGGGCTGTCATAAGCCGCAGCGCCTGATAGAACAGCTGAGAAGAAGAGGGCTTTGCCAGGGTAGCAATGCCGTAAGCCTCGACCCGGTCTGTTATTTCAAAATAGTGCTCTGCCGGGACAAACAGAATTACACCCTTCGTAGGCGTTTCCGCAACTTTTATTGCCAGCTCATGACCAAATTCATCTGGCAGAGGGGCATTGATTACAACCAGATCATAATCCTGTGAGATTAATGTTCTTCTGGCTTCGTTGCCGCTTTTCGCAGTATCTACAGGCTGATACAGTGTACTGTCCAGGTGTCTTTTAATAAATTCAAGAGCTTTGTCAGCGCCGGATACTGCCAGAACCCTTTCCGGTGATTTTAGATGAAGCACAAAATTGCCACCTCCTCCTAAAATAAAACGGCAGTTATATCAGAGAAGAATTTCTGGCAACATAGGCCTCAATTGCTTCGGCAGGCAGATGCTTTCTGACAAAGGGACTGTTCCTGCACAGCTGTACTGCTTCCTGAAAGGAAGCCGGAAGCGATTTCATTTTACGGGTAATCTGGGGATCTGCTTTACTTAAATCAAAATCCACCGGTCCCGGAAGAGGAAGCTGCCGTTCAATCCCGTCAAGTCCGGCATAGATCAACAGGGAAAAAGCCAGGTACGGATTGATCATCGGATCGGGGGAGCGCAGCTCAAAGCGGGCAGCATCTCCGGAAGAACGGGGAATTTTCAGCAGCTGTCCTCTGTTGTAGGAGGACCAGCTTACGTAATTTGGCGCAAACATTTCTCCCAACCTTTTATAGGAAGAAGGCAAAGGGTTCAGGAAAGCGGAAATTTCACAGATATGCTCCATAAGCCCGGCAATAAAGCTGTTGGATTCGTCAGACCCGGACATGTTGATGCCGTCTCTTGTCAAAGACATATTAATGTGCAGCCCATTTCCGCTGCAGCCTTCCAAGGGCTTGGGATCAAAACAGGCGCAGAGGCCGTTTGTGGCAGCGACGGTGGCGACGGTGGCCTTAAACGTCATATAATTATCTGCCGCGGAGAGGGCGTCAGAGTATTTGAAATCAATTTCATTCTGCCCCGGCCCTTTTTCATGATGGGAGGATTCCGGCTGAATATCAATGGCTTCCAGTGTCAGGCAGATTTCCCGGCGGATATTTTCCCCCCGTTCTGTGGGCGCAATATCCATATAGCCGGCCTGATCCAGCGGCTCCCCAGTGGACCGCCCGTTCTCGTCTGTCTTAAACAGGTAAAACTCACACTGTGTACCTATATTACAGCTTATATTTCGGGACTGACAGGCCTCTAGGGCCTTTTTTAATATACTTCTGCTGTCTAATGGAAAAGGGGTCCTGTCTTCTCCCAGTATTTTGCAGAAGAGGCGAACGACTCTTCCATGGGAAGGCCGCCAGGGCAGAACATGAAGGGTGGAAGGGTCGGGAACCAGATACAAATCAGCCTCCGCCGCATTCTCAAAGCCCTCAATAGAGGAGGGATCCACAGTAATGCCGCCATCAAAAGCTCTTTGGAGCTGTTCCGGCATAATAGATATATTTCGCTGCCTGCCAAATAAGTCGCAGAAAGCAAGCCGAATAAACTTTACATCGTTTTCTTCAATATACTGTCTGACTTCTGATTGTGTATAGTGCATAGCAATCTCATCCTCGCTTTTTAAAATACAGTTTATATTATACACAAATTAGTTGTGAACATAAAGCTGTTTGTAAGGATTTTTTGAGTTGGCTTTTAGTACATAATAAGATGCATTCAACAGAGCAGCTTCCTGAGTTCCAAACTTTTTGCAGTAATTTTTCAAAAAAGGTTTAATTTCTTCTATCTCTTCTGCCGCCGCAGGAGAAGCCTCTACCTGCTCCGGAAGATCAGGAGGGAGATGGGCAGTGCGCAGAAATATTTTACCGCCGTGCATACCGGTTCCGCAAAAATAACCTACAGGGACCTGGTCCTCGTATCCAAGTCCCAGCACAATAATGATACCCCCTGCCTGGTATTCGCCCAAAAAACTGCCGCAGCGCCCGCCAATAACCAGTACGGGCAATTTTTCCTTATAGGCTTTCATGTGAATTCCGGCCCGATATCCGGCGTCCTTTTCTACATAAATGGCACCGCCTCTCATGGCGTATCCCGCTGCGTCTCCTATGTTTCCGTAAATCGTTATGGTTCCCTGGTTCATGGTGTCCCCTGTAGCGTCCTGCGCGTTTCCGTAGAGGGTAATATCCGCTCCGTCTAAATACGCTCCCAGAGCATTTCCGGGGGTGCCCTCCAAAACCAAATGTCCCTCTTCCAATCCGCATCCAATATATCTTTCGCCTGTTACCTGTTGCCTTTTCATTTCACGTTTTCCTTTCTTGCCAAGGCTGTTTTTTTATTCCCCTGCGTGTTTGATTCCCAGAATTTTTAATTCTGTTTCATTAAGACTGATTCCTCTCAGCATCAGTCGGTTGCCCCGCAGCGCCTCAATGGAATTGATTCCCATACCACCCATCATTTCTTTCATTTCACGGTCCCATGCGGTTACCAGGTTTACAAGGCGTTTATAGCCTGTTTCCGGATTCAGCCGTTTTACCAGCTCCGGCCGCTGGGTAGCAATTCCCCAATTGCATTTTCCGCTGTGACAGTTTCGGCATAGATGACAGCCCAGCGCCAGCAGTGCGCTGGTAGCGATATAGACAGCGTCGGCGCCCAGGGCAATGGCCTTTATCACATCGGAACTGCAGCGGATAGAGCCGCCTGCGATGAGGGAAACATTTCCTCGTATTCCCTCATCCCGAAGCCTTTGGTCAACGCTGGCCAGCGCTAACTCAATAGGAATGCCCACGTTGTCCCGGATACGGGTGGGGGCTGCCCCTGTGCCGCCCCGAAATCCGTCAATGGCGATGATATCCGCTCCGCTTCGGGCAATTCCGGAAGCGATGGCGGCCACATTGTGAACGGCGGCGATTTTCACAATAATCGGTTTCTTATATTCTGTTGCGGTCTTCAAAGACAATACCAGCTGCCGTAAATCCTCTATAGAATAAATATCATGGTGCGGAGCCGGAGAAATGGCATCGGAGCCCTCTGGAATCATTCTGGTTTTAGAAATATCTCCTACAATTTTTGTCCCAGGAAGGTGTCCGCCGATGCCCGGCTTGGCTCCCTGACCCATTTTAATTTCAATAGCGGCGCCGGCCTCCAGGTAGTTTTTATGTACGCCGAACCGGCCGGAGGCTACCTGGACAATGGTATTTGCTCCGTATTGATAAAAGTCCTTGTGGAGCCCGCCCTCGCCGGTGTTGTAAAAGATCCCCAGCTCCTGAGCCGCTCTTGCCAAGCTTTCGTGGGCATTGTAGCTAATAGAGCCGTAGGACATGGCAGAGAACATAATAGGCGTTGATAAAGAGAGCTGTGGACTCAGATTGGGAATTATTTTCCCCTGGGCATCTCTTTCTATTCCGGAAGGCTTTTTTCCTAAATAGGTTTTTGTTTCCATAGGCTCGCGCAGCGGGTCAATAGAAGGATTGGTGACCTGGGAGGCGTTTATCAGCATTTTATCCCAATAGACGGGGAATTGCTGAGGATTTCCCATGGAGGAGAGTAAAACGCCGCCGCTGCCGGCCTGCCGGTAGACCTCAATAATTTTCTCGCCTGTCCAATTGGCATTTTCTTTAAACGACAAATCTGTTTTTACTATTTTTAAGGCTTTGGTAGGGCAAATGGAGACACAGCGATGACAATTGACACATTGGGTATCATCGCTCGTCATGCTCTTTAAATCGGCATCGTATCGGTGGACTTCATTGGCGCATTGCCGTTCACAGGCGCGGCAGACAGTACAGCGCGCGGGATTGCGGACAACCTCGTACTGGGGATAGGAATAATCTATAGGCATTGCTGTTTACCTCCGTTTACTGTAAAAATGACTGGTTCGCCGCCTGCCGGGGCCCAAATTTTATCCAGGCTGGGCTGTATAATGCGGATAGCGGATTCCTCGCTGGCGATGTATACCATATCGTCCTTTTCTCCCACAACCATAGACCGCAGCTTGAGCCTGTCGTTTAGGGCCATGATGCCGCCCTTAAACCCCAGTAAAATAGAAAAAGGTCCTGTAATGAGAAAGCTGGAAAAGGCATTTCTCAAGTATTTGAGTCTGGCCCGGGTTTCCGGATCCTTTCTTTCTATGGTGCTCCAAAAGGGAGCGGCGATTACACTGGCCATTTCCTCCAGTGTAAGGCCCTGTCTGCGGACCAGATAATCTATCATATAAGTAATAACTTCTGTATCGGTAAGGAGCGTGCATTTATAGCCGAACATTTCTATACAGCGCCTGTTGGCATCATAGGAAGAAATTTCTCCGTTGTGTACAATAGAATAGTCCAGCATAGCAAAAGGATGTGCGCCGCCCCACCAGCCGGGGGTGTTGGTGGGATACCTTCCGTGAGCAGTCCAGCAGTATCCCTGATATTCCTCTAATCGGTAAAATTCTCCCACGTCCTCTGGATAACCGACGGCTTTAAAGACTCCCATATTTTTCCCGCTGGAAAAGATATAGGCCCCCTCAATTTCTGTATTTATTCGAATCACACTTCTGGCCACAAATTCATCCTCATCCAGCTGGCTTTCTGCCAGCTTTGTATGCAGAGGTGTTACAAAGTATCGCCAGATCAGCGGTTCATCGGTAATCTTCTTTGTCTTTCTGGTAGGAATTTTAGAGAGATTTACAACATCAAAATGTCTGTCGAGAAAGTGTTCACAGGCCTCCTTGGCCTGCTGGCTGTCATAGAACACATGAAATGCATATAAATCCTTATATTCCGGATAGATCCCATACCCTGCAAAGCCGCCGCCTAATCCGTTGGAGCGTTCATGCATCAGGGCAATTGATTTTATAATATTACTGCCGTCCATCCGCTTTCCGCTGCGGGAAAAAATTGCACAGCCTGCAGGGATCCGATACCCGTTATACCCTTCCTTTGCTTTTTCCTGTATCATATCAATGACTCCTTTAAAAATAGAAAAGATGCCCGCACAGATATATACCGATTGTATATATCTGCTGCGAACATCCTTGTTCAGGAGGTATCATAATATATGCAAAATGATTTGTCAAGGTTTTTTATGTTCGACTGTCCAATGGCGCAAGGCCTGCGCTTCCGCGGATTTTATATAGTTATAGCTTTTTAAACCTCCCTTTTCGTCTGCTGTTTTTTCTTCAGCACGCTGGTGCAGGATTCCCCGGGCTTGCTCCCGGATTTCTGTTGAAAAAGCAGTGTCGTCTGCGATTTCAATCAGATAAAAAGTGGATGAGCTGCCCAGTGAGCTGAGGTATGAAAGATCAAAAGAGTCCAGCTCTCCTTTTGTATAGGCTGAAATATTGTATTCACATACAAGGGCATTTATGTCTTTTTGGATCGGAGTCAGTCCCCATGCGGCAAGAAAAACGACGCTTCCGGCTATTATAATCGCTTTCATATATGGAAAGCGCCGTATGAAAAGACGCAGAATAACAGCAAAATAGATTAGCATCAGAAGTCCCATGAACAGGGAAGTAAGCAGCCGGAGCCGTGTCATACCAAAATCCTGGATATACATAACCATTTTTGCCTGTGCGGTGGCAATCAGCAACAGTGTAAAAAAACTGATAAAAAGGTTGAGAGCTTTTACTGAAACAGGCAATATACCGTCCTTCCGACGGCTTACAAGGGCGGAAGAAGCAAAAACCACTGTCAGGTTTATAGCGGCAATCACGCAGATCTCAAAAAAGCCCCGCTTTGCATAATCCACTACATTCCAGCTGTTTGGCAATATACCGGCAAAGCCGTTAAAAAAGTATGCCAGCTGTGAAAAAAGATATATTAAATAGCAAAAACAGATGGCACTCAAAAAGCTGACCACACCAACGCTGTTTACAGAGGGAATTTTACTGGTTTTCTCTGCTGCCTGACAGGGCTTATCCAATCCCTTTTTTAGGGAATATAAGAGGGTTATAATAAAAGGCGCCAGCAGCAGGCCCAGAATGATTTGTGCCAGGGTGTCGCTGAGGTTTTCTGCCAGCTGCAGCATAAGGTCAGAAAAGGCGGCATCCGCTCGGATCAATAGAGGGATTACAATAAGGAGAATTGGAAACGCTGCACAAACCCCTAATAATATAGCCCAGATTTTTGCAGGCCTTTTATTGGCTGCCCGGGCAAATAAGTTTTTCATCACGGTGCCTAAATGGGCAAGGGGGAGGATGAAAAGGGTTCGGACGATATCCAATATTATTTTGTAGCCACCCTGCCAGTAGAGCCGTTTATTTATGCACAACATTAGATTTTCCTTTGTGTTGAGTAGGCAAGCCGTTAGATTGCCTTGTTCTCAATCACTCGGATAACGTTGTGATTATTCTCGATGTAATCAATAATTCGCTGGTACTCGTCGGCAAAATTGAAGTCAACCGTTATTTCCCCGTTCTCATGCACCCAAACCGCTTTTACGAGTTCAACCATAATCCCGCGGTTAAGGCTTTGAATGTTTCTGTATTTCAGAAAGGCGGTTAGATACGGGTCGTCGGTTCCGATACCGTCAGCCATTACCTGCATTTCCTCTTTCAGATAGGAAATGTTCGCTTCAAGCTGTTGTATCTGTTCTGCAATCTTGCCTTTCAAGCGGCGGTATTCCTCTTTGGTAATCTCGCCGCTTTTCCAATCAAGGTACAAGCTATCGGAAGCGTCATTGTACTGTTTTAGCTGCTTCTCTGCCTGTTTCAAGGAATGGGATAATCTCTTGCTTTCCCGGTTGATAACAGGCGCGTTGTTAATCCGTTCAATTTCTTCTGCAAGCCGATCTACAAGGGCAATTTGCATTTGCAACGCTGCCAATACCGCGTTTTCCAACTTGTCTTGCCGGATAGAATGTTTGCTGCAAATCTTCTTATCGGTGTAGCTGCGGCAAGAGTAGTAGGCAATATCGCGGGCGGTTTTGCGCCGCATGGCCTTTTTGCAATCCGCGCAACGGACAAAGCCGGACATGAGATAGACTTCCTGTTTGCCGGGGGCTGTCCTTGTGTCGCGCTTATGTAGGGCTTGCGCTTTCTCGAATGTTTCCCTGTCAATAATCGCTTCGTGTGTGTTGGGGACGACAAACCATTCTTCTTCGGGGACGTTGATCTGCTTGTGTACTTTGTAGCTTATTACGCGATGACGGCCTTGCACCATTACGCCCGTATAAACTTCATTTTGCAATATCCTTGCAATCGTGCTGGCAGACCACAAACCATCGTTTTTGTCGGAATTAGGGTTGTTGTACTTAAAGCCTTTTTTCTTCTTATAGGCTTCGGGGTTCGGCTCTCCCATTTGGTTAAGCCGCTTTGCAATCCCCATTTTACTGTACCCCTCATTGACAAACCAATGATAAATGCTTTTGACAACTTCCGCTGCTTCTTCATCTACAATCAAGCTGTTTTTGTCGTTTGGGTCTTTCTTGTAGCCATAAGGGGCAAACGCGCCTATGAACTCGCCGCGCTCCCGTTTCATCTTGAATGTTTTGCGGATTTCTTCGGAAGTGGTCGCGGCAAACTGCTCATTGAACATTCCCCGAATAGGTACTTCAAGGCCGCTTGCGGAATGGGGGTTTGCGTAAGTGTCAATAAATGGTGTGCCTGTGCAAATAAACCTTGCGCCGTTAATGGGTATGAACTCCTCCAAAAACTTCTGCTGGTCGGCAAGGTTGCGGAAACCGCGTGCAAGGGATTTGATAATCATGCAGTTTACTTCTTTTCGGACAATGCAGCCCTCAAGCCGTTTGAAGTTTGGTCGCGCTGTGTCGGTGCCTGTCAATCCATCGTCGGCAAACACGTCCACAATGACAAAAGTGCCTGGCTCAAAATAGCTGTCTACAAAGTCGCGGAGTATCTTTTCTTGGTTGATAACACTCTCGCTTTCGTCCTCGTTGTCGTCCTCTCTGGATAGTCGAATGTATAGCCCAATTTTCCAAAACGGCTCTGCATAACTGCGTACCGCTTTGTCTTTGCGTATGCGGGGCATTATACCTCCTTTCCCCCTATGATTACGAGGTTAATTATACCATTTTCGCCCCATAATCACAAGGTCTTTACCCATAAGGTTAGGGAAAGGTCGGCGGTTATTTCAGACTTAAAAAGTAATCGCACAATGATTGTTTCAGCGTCCTATCCTCTGCGACAAACCGTATTCTTACGGGCGTATCGCCGCAAAGAAAACAATACGGATTGACGATCTGCTCCAAGTAACTTTGCATTTTATTTACTGCTGGCAAGGAACTGTCGATATGAATATTGCGAATATCAACCAAAGTGCTGCGGTCTACCTGTGTAATATCAACGCTTCTCATTTGTTGAAGCTGTAATTTGGTAATCATCTTCTTTCCCTCCCGGTTAGCGGCATAGTACAGAATATGCGCTCCGGCTTGTACGATATGAGAAATAAGGCAGAAACGGGCGGTTGTTAGCTGCAACCTCACGGGAGTTTCACCCCGGCCCATGCTGATGGGTGCGCCGCGCAATGCTTTGAGGGCGTTCAACGCGGGAGTATCGTTAGCTGAACGGAGGTCATGGCCATCTGTGATGCCACACAC
>CABQMV010000032.1 GCA_902465325.1 uncultured Oscillospiraceae bacterium | reverse complement strand
TTGTACATATAATCATGGAGCTCCGGACTGTAGGCAATGCCGTATTTTGCACCGACACCGCCCAGGTATTCCCGGCTGCCTGCACCGAAAAACGGAGTGAAGTCCTCAGGAGAGACAACAGCACCATAATCGGCAAAACCCCTGATCGTAGACTGAAGCATGGCTTCTTCCGTATCCAGAAGCACACCGTCCATATCCAATAGAATACCGCGTATCGCTCCTGTCATGATTCTCTCTCCAGAGTCCGCAGCATAAGCTGTGTATAGCCCCGGGCCAGAAAGTCGTTGGGATGGTTGATGTTATTGCAGGACATATCCCAATACCGTTTCCGGGCCAGCAAATCCTCATAGAATGTAGTCATATCTGCAATTACGGTATGGTTGGCAGAGCTCCAGTTGGCATTTTTCATGGCCTCCCGGAAGAAATTCTGATTTCCGGCAAAGCCGCCTGCTTGAGGATTGGCCAGCATGGGAGCGATCAGTACAAATTCACAGTCGTAATTTCCCAGGCTGGTTATATCCATAATTTGCCGGATATTTTCAATAAAGTCAGCGGGATCGGTGTGAATATCATTCATACCGAAGGCGAGAATGGCCAGATCCGGCTCGTGAACCTTGCAGCTGTTATAGGCATTCTGAGCGCCCCAGGCGGAATCCGTTCCTCCTACGGCTGTATTTATGATTGTAATATCCTGGTAGCTGTACTTCTTTTTCAAAGCAGCTTCCATCATTTCGTACCATTTGGGGGCAAAGGGTTCGTCTCCCGTATCAGAACTGGAATTGCAGCCGCTTGCAATACTGTCGCCGTAAATGAGGATTTTTACAGGCTCCTTTTTTTCCAGCTTGGAAAGGGTAATAGAAAGGGTATTTCCCTGAGCAGGGGGAACAGCGGCCTCCCATTTATCTACGTGAATATAGGTTACGGCGATCTGCAGCTGGTGAAGATTAAAGCCGTCGCACCAGAGAATATATCCGCTGCCATCGGTTTTTTGTATTTTTGGTCCCTGATAGTCCTCCGGAGGATAATACTGATTGTATTCCACTGTTTTAATAGAAGAGCCCTCCGGGATTACCAGCTGACCGTCCGCCAGCAAATAGTCCTTTCCCTCCTGGTAAAGGGTACCTAGGGAGGAATCTCTGACAGACAGGATTTTTTCAGCCCGGTAGAGCAAAGGGATGGGCTTAACAGAGCCGTCCGGCTCCTCCAGCGGCATGACTGCTTCATTATAAATAACATTGCCTTCCCAATAATTTGCTGTATATTTTTCCAGACTGTATTCCGGGCAATCGGTATCTTCCTGCTCCAGGCCCTTCAATATTTTATTTACCTTCATAGAGGTACAGCCGGACATGATCGCCGATGAAAATGCTGTTATTAACAGAGCGGCTGCGGTGAGAATCCGTATTTTTTTATGCTTCATGGTAAAATTCCTCCATCTCTGCATTTCTATATTTTACTAGAATATTTATAATTCTAGCATTCTCCCCTTGACAAATCAACTGCATAGCGTTATAAATATAAACAATATGTCTAAAATGAAAAGTTTAATAAAAAGGAGAGAAGAATATGAAAAAATACGTTAAAACTCTGTTGTGCCTTCTACTGTGTACAACAAGTATTTTAACACTTTTTGGATGCGGCCCCAAAAGAAACGTTTTGGCCGCGACAATTCCGCCGGACAGCCAGCTGACAATAGAGGGAAAGGTTAAGTTTACCTGCAGCATTTCCTCTCTGGTTGAGGAATCTGCTGCGGATGCCGTATTGAACTCCTTTCAGGATACCTATCCGGATGTTTCTGTTGTCCGGGATTATCAGCCCGGCAATATTGCGGCCAGAATTGCCTCCGGGGAGATTGGAGATGTATTCTGGTTTACCGGCCCGGAAACCTATAACTATGCTGTGACACAAAAGGCGCTGCTTTCTCTGAACCAGTTTATTGAGCCGCTGGGAGTGGATATGTCTGAGGTGTTTTCCGGGATTTTACAGATCGGCATGGTAGAGGGGCAGCTCTATATGGTTCCCAGAGATTATAACCATATTGTTATGCTTTATAACAGAACTGCTTTACAGGAAGAGGGCCTGTCAGATCCGGAGCACGGCTGGGACTGGCAGACTTTCAAATCCTATTGTCAGCAGCTGACCAAGACAGATCCCAATGACCCCTCCCGGTTTATACAGATCGGCGCCGATTTCCAGCTGGGCTGGGCGCCCTGCTTTATTCCGGTATGGGAGGGCTGGGGCGGCACCTGGCTGAATACGGAGGATAAATATGTGTCTTTGACAAATGATAAAGTACTGATGGGAATTGAAGAGGTGCTTTCTTTTGCAAATACAGGTGCTTTGTTAAAGGATTTCTGGCGGGACGAGGGGGCATACGGCAGTCTGACCAAGCTAGACTATGTGTTTCATGCGGTTTGCTATCCTATGGTACAGCCTTTGGCCACTGCCTATGACAATGCTAACATTGATTGGGATTTCTGTGATTTTCCTGCATTTCCGAATCATGTGGTTGGGACCGGCGCCTCTGGTTTTGCCGTGTATAAGTATACAGGAAATCCCAATGCGGCAGCGGCTCTGGCGCTGCATTTTCTGACCAAGGACGGCCAGTACGCATATCACAGCAATGCCGGCGGCTCTGTTCCTCTGGTCAAGGAGCTGGCCGAAGCGGATTTCTGGCGGGGGCACGGTGCCACTGTAGAAGGCTGCGACTGGTCTGTGAAGAACTATGAGGCCTTTATTACCTTTCCTGAGGCGGATATCAACGGTGAGATAAAATGCCGTATGCCTCCGACGGTGGGAGAAATTGTATATTCCGGCTGGATGGGTGTGCTGGACTACTATTATAATGAAGGCGCATACATAGACCAGCTTACTTTTACAGAAACAAAGGCCAATGAAAAATGGCAGTCTATTCTGGACAGCTTGAAATAATTTTATTTTACCGGGATGGCCCCGCCAGGAGGGGCCTCCCGGTTGACTTTACCCGGCAAACTGGATATAATACCGATATATATTAAGCAAAAGGGGTATAAAAAGTGCGTAGAAATATGGATTTAAAAAGCTTGTTTCAGGTGGTAAAGAAAAATTTTGTCATGATACTGGCCATATCCATTATTATGCTGCTGGCAGGAGTGCTGTACGCCAAGCTGGCCATTACCCCCATGTATACCACCAGCGTAAAGCTGTTTGTAAAAAATAAGGTCGGCGATACGGAAACCATTACAACCGGAGATATTACGTCCTCTCAGAATCTGATTTCTTCTTATATGGTTTTTATGAACGATAATGAAGTGCTGCAGAAGGTGACGGAGGGTATGGAGGGAAAATATACCCTGCTTCAGATTCGGAACATGCTTTCATTTGAGCAAATACAGGATGCGATGTTTATTCAGATTACGGCAGAGAGTCCTGTTCCGGAGGATTCACAGAGACTGTGTACATTGGCGGCCGCCAATGCGAAAACGGTTATTGAGGCTGCTACAGAAACGCAGAATATTAATATTGTAGGCACGGCAGACACGCCGGACAGACCTTCCTCTCCCAACATCGCCATGTATGGACTGCTGGGACTGGTGATAGGCTTTCTGGGCAGCTTTCTTGTATTTTATTTTCTGATGGCCAGAGACAATACGATAAAAGGAAAGCGTACCATTCTGGATTACTTTGACGTACCCTTCTTTGGAGAGGTTCCATCCTTTGATGGGGCAGGGAAGGGAGCAAAATCTTATGACTCATACGGCTACGGATACAAATAGACAGGTCCGGAGAGATTTTCATTCACATATATTGCCGAAAATAGATGATGGAGCCGAAACCAGTGATGTTTCTGCGGAGATGCTTCTGTCCCTGGGGAGACAGGGGGTAGAGACGGTATGCCTTACGCCCCATTACAGCTATCACAGAGAACCTCTGGATTATTTTTTGGCCAGACGTCAGGCTTCCTATGAACGGCTGAGAGAGAGGATTTCCCAAAGACAAATCACGAAGGAAATTCCTGAAATCCGGTTAGGGGCGGAGGTCTGTATAGAACCTGACCTGATCGAAGAAAAAAGGATTCGGGAGCTTTGCTATACCGGAACCCATGCGCTGCTGCTGGAGTTTCCTTTTTGCCGGCTGGAAAGCCGGGTTTATGAGACTGTTGAAAACCTTGCCCTCAAATACAAAATTTGTCCAGTTATTGCCCATCTGGACCGGTACAGAGAGCTGTTTGGAAGGGATGAAATAGAACGTATTTTAAATATCCCCAATGTAGTGGTGCAGGTCAATGCAGAGGCGCTGGAGGGAGTTTTCAACAGGCGTTTTGCCTTTTCTCTTCTTGAACAAAGGGTTCCCCTTGTATTGGGCAGTGATGCGCATAATATGGACAGCCGTCCGCCTCATATTGAAAAGGCCTATACTGTGGTCGATGCAAAGCTGAAAGATCCCGAAAGAGAGCGCTTTTACCGTACCGCCTCCTGTCTGATGGCGTGAGACTTGTGCGAATTCTCAGGATATGGTAAAATTTAATAACATTTGGGGCATGATACGGAATGAAGGGAGTGCACAAACTTGAATATTGAATTTTCGCCTCCGGACATTTCCGAGGAAGACATACAGGCAGTATCCAGGGTTTTACGTTCTGGATGGATTACTACTGGCCCGGAGACACATGCTTTTGAGGACAGCCTGGCCGCCTTTGTAGGGAATGAAAGAGTTTTATGCCTGAATTCTAATACCTCCGGCCTTTTTTTGGCACTTAAGATGCTGGGGATTGGGCCGGGAGACCAGGTGATCACCACCCCTTACACCTATACCGCCTCCGCCAGTATTATTACCCATATAGGCGCGGAGATTGTATTTTTGGATTTAGCGGAAAATTCCTATGAAATGGACTATGACAGACTGGAGGAGGCCATTACGCCCCGGACAAAAGCTATTATTGCAGTAGATCTGGGAGGCCGGATGTGTGACTACGCCAGCATCTATAAACAGGTAGAAAATAAGCGCGGCTGCTTTGTTCCCTCCAATCCTTTACAGGAGAAGCTGGGGCGGGTGGCGGTCATTGCTGACGGCGCCCACAGTCTTGGGGCGTTTTCCGGAGGAAAACGCAGCGGCCAGGCCGCGGATATTACCTGTTTTTCTTTCCACGCTGTTAAAAATATTACAACGGCAGAAGGCGGCGCGATTACCTGGACCTCTGCCTTGGGCGTGGAGAGTAGTGCGTTCTACCGGCAGCTTAGCATTTATTCCCTGCATGGTCAGACAAAGGATGCGTATGAAAAGGCTAAAATGGCGTCCTGGGAATATGACATTCTGTTTCCCGCCTATAAGCTTAATATGACTGATATTTCAGCGGCGCTTGGGCTGTCACAGCTTAAGCGCTATCCTGATTTGCTGGATAAGAGACGCAGACTTGTGTGTCAATATGAAACAGAACTGGCAGGACAGCCCATAGAGCTTTACCGGCATTTCGGAGAGGATTTTTCCTCCAGCTGTCATCTGATGATCACAAGTTTGGCCGGAATGGATGCCGGCCGGAGGAATGCGGTAATCGGAGCTCTGGCGGAGGTGGGAATTTCCAGCAATGTTCACTATAAACCGCTGCCTATGCATAGCGGCTACAAAGCGCTGGGCTTTGATATACAAAAGTATCCTCAGGCGTACAGCGCTTATGAAAAGGAGCTGACCCTGCCGCTGTATTCCCGGCTTACAGAGGATCAGGTAACCTATATTACTGACCATCTAAAACGTATTCTTAAAAATATCTGAGGGGATAAGGGCATGGGAACTCTATTGAAAGCAGGCATATGCGGTCATTTCGGAGGAGGGCTTCCCCCTGCAGAGGGACAGACAGTAAAAACAGTAATTTTTTCTCAGAAGCTGGAAGAAATCTGGGGATCGGAACAAGTTCTGAAGTTGGATACGTATCAGTGGAGGCGGCACAGCCTCAGACTGATTTTGGGATCGCTTCGTTTAATTAGAAAATGTCAAAATATAATTATGCTGCCTTCTCACAATGGGGTAAAGGTTTTTATTCCGCTGTTTTTATTTTTGAACCGATTTTACCGAAAAAAGCTGCAGTATGTTATTATTGGCGCCTGGCTGCCGGAGTTTCTGGAGGCGTCTCCTAGGCTGCGGGCGCAGATGAAAAAACTGGACGGCCTCTATGCAGAGACTCAGACTATGGCAGACAAGCTGAATGCTATGGGAATTTCCCGTGTGCATCTGCTGCCGAACTTTAAGGAGTTAAAAATTGTAGAGAAGCCGGATGCCTCTGCTTTTCAGGAGCCCTTCAGACTCTGTACCTTTTCCCGGGTTATAAGGGAAAAAGGAATTTGCGAGGCAGTTTCCGCAGTCCGGCAGGTAAATGAACAGCTGGGCAGAGAGGTATATACGCTGGATATATGGGGCGCTGTGGCTTCTGGTTTTCAGGAGGATTTTGAAAGATTAGAGGCTGGCTTTCCGGCATTTATCCGGTATAAGGGATGTCTCTCTTACCGGGATACTACAGATACCTTAAAAGAATATTTTGCTATGCTGTTTCCTACCCGGTACAGAGGGGAGGGAATTCCGGGCGCTGTTCTTGATGCCTATGCAGCCGGTTTACCGGTGCTTGCTTCCCGCTTTTACGCGGCACCCGAAATTATTGACCACGGTGTTACCGGTCTGCTGCTGGATTTTGACCATATTACAGAGGCGCTGATAAAGACGCTTTGCGGCTTAGCAAGGGAGCCCCAGGTACTGCTTTCGATGCGTATTGCCTGTGTCTGCCGCGCTACTGACTTTCAGGCGGACCGGGTGGTACGGGAATTTGCAGATATGCTGGAGCAGGAGGAGAAGAAATGAAGCTGATTCTTTTGGTTCCCTCTCTGACACGGGGCGGCAGCGAACGCTTTATCAGTAATCTTTCTATTGCTCTTTCGAAGGAGCATCAGGTGATTGTGGCAGTATTTGAGAATCAGGTGGATTACCCTATAGGAGGGCGTCTGGTAGATTTTGCGCTGCCTCCTAAGGCAAACAGAGTCAGCCGTGTTTTTAACGTTCTGCGCCGGTGTATGGCTTTAAAAAAACTGGTGCGGACAGAAAAGCCAGATGTTGTACTCAGTGTTATGAAAGCCGGAAACCGGATCAATACGCTATGCAGGACCAAGGGCGTCCTCCGTTTTCTTTCCTGCCGCGGCTTTGCTGATTTGGAGGCGGCTCCCCGGGTATTTTTAGAGGGCGCGGAAAGAACAGACGGTATTATTTTTAATTCAAAAGAATGCCGGGATTTTTTTTGCAAACGCTGCGGCGGACCGGAAGAGAAGGCTTTCTATAATTATAATTTAATTGACTTTAAAAGAATTGAACAAGACCGCAGCGCTCCTGTCGGTGAGCCGGCGCTGGAGGCTTTTCTGCAAACCTACCGCTGTGTGGTCTGCATGGGCCGCCTGACGGAAATTAAGGGGCAGAGAGAACTGATCAAAGCTTTTGAACTGGTGAGCCGGCGAATACCGGACTGCGGACTGATTCTGATAGGAGGCAACGGAGACCAGAGAGAATTTCTTATGAATTTAGCAGAGCAGAGCAGCTGCAGAGAAAGAATTTATTTTACCGGAGATAGAGAGAATCCCTATAATGTTCTGGCCCAATGCTGGATTTATGCGCTGCCCTCTAAGGCAGAGGGCTTTCCTAATGCCTTAGTGGAAGCTATGGCCTGCGGTTTGTGCGTGGTGTCGTCGGACTGCAGGACGGGACCGGGGGAGATTCTCAGGAGAGAGCCGGGTCCCCATACGGAGGAGACCTTGGAAATCGCAGAGTACGGGATTCTGACTCCCCCGCTGCAGGGGAGAGAGGAGGTCTTTGCCCAGGCGCTGGAGCTGGCTTTGACGGACACGGCGTTACATGATAAACTATCAAAAGCGGCTGTGAAGCGGGCAGCGGCGTTTTCACCGAATAAAGCGCTGAAAGATTTTTTGGAGATTGTAAGTGGATCGGGAATTCAACAGAACAACAATAATTGATACGGTATTTTTTATTATGCTGGCCATGTATTTTACTGTGCCGGAGCATCCTGTGCTGTATTTAGTGGCCAACGGCTTTACCGGTGTTTTCTGTCTGCTGGTGCTGCTTGACCGCATGGGAGACTTTACATTGCCGTTTGCTGCGCTGCTGTACGGCCTGTTTGCGCTTATGTGCTTTTTTTCTTACTTCTACAGTGTAGATCCCCAGAGCAGCTTGACTCGTATTGTTTCTGTATTTATCCTGTTTTTTTTGCTCTGCGCGGGCGTCAATTATTTTTCACAGAAGGAAAATCTGCAGAAATTTATTGTGATATATGTAAGCTGTGCTCTTCTCAGCTGCGGATATGCTTTGCTGTGCGAAAATATATTTGCCGGGAAGGCGGTGGGTGGTTCTATTTCCAATACCAATCAGGTAGGTACCTGGCTGGCCTTTGGTGTCGTTTTTATGGTGTTTACCCTTTTAAATGAATTCCGGTGGTGGAAGCTTCTGCCCACTGCGGTACTGGTTATTTTTGTGGTTCTGACGGCCTCCCGGTCTTCCGCTCTGATTATGATAATTTCTACAGCGATGCTTATTGCCCTGACCTTCCGGGTGAGGAAGCGGTCTGTAGGTGCTGCCTTGCTGATAATAGCGGTGCTGCTTCTGGTATTTTCGTATCTGATTTTTAATGTGGAGCTGCTCTATCAGGTAATTGGACAAAGAATAGAAGATGTGCTTTTGCTGTTCCGGACAGGGGAGGGGGACTCCTCTTCAGAAAAGAGAATTTCTCTTATTCAGTATGGGTGGTCGCTCTTTTGTGAGCATCCGGTATTTGGGCGGGGAATCAGCACCTTTTACGCCTATTCCAAACAGGGCGTAGGCTTTTTGGCGTACTCTCACAACAACTATCTGGAGCTGCTGGTGGGGGTAGGAGCCGCAGGGCTGCTGCTTTACTATGCGCTTCCTGTCCGGGCGACAGCGTATTCCATGAAGCTGATGGCGGGTGACGGAAAGATGTCTGCCATAGGGGCGCTTTGTTTTTCTCTGATGACGGGTGTTTTTATTTCAGATTTCTTTTCTGTAAATTACTATTCAAAAACGGTAATTTTAATATTCATTTTTATTGCTTCAGCGTATAGCCGGTATGCGGATGTGCAGCAAAAGGACAGTAATTCTTCTTGCAATTCTATTGTGCAGCGAGTATAATAATTTCATGTGCAGTACAAAAGAAGAAAGGTCAGGGGTTGTGACGCGGCTATGAAGTTTTTGGTTACCGGAGCCAACGGTTTTGTTGGCAAAAATCTTATTTCCACTCTGGAATTTTTAGAAAATACAGAAATTTTTCGGTTTGATATTGATACAGATCTGTCCCTGCTGAAAAAATATACGGCGGAGTGTGATTTTGTTTTTCATTTAGCGGGCGTAAACCGGCCTGAAAATCCGGAGGAATTTATGAAAGGCAATTTCGGCTTTACTTCCGTTTTGCTGGATTCGCTGATTGCCGCCGGCAATCAGGCACCGGTGCTGATTACTTCATCTATTCAGGCTGCTCTGGACAATCCCTATGGACAATCAAAAAAAGCGGGAGAGGATTTGCTTTTTCAATACGGAAGGGATCACGGCGCGGAGGTCTTTGTTTACCGGATGCCCAATGTGTTTGGTAAATGGTGCAGACCGAATTATAACAGCGCAGTAGCTACCTTTTGTCATAATATAGCCGGAGGGCTGCCTATTACAGTAAATGATCCGGCCCGGCTTATGCAGCTGGTCTACATCGACGATGTGGTATCTGAGCTGATTCGGGCGGCACAGGGCAAGGCCAACAAAAATCCTGACAGCGGCTTTTGCAGCATAGAGCCGGTATATTCTGTTCCTCTGGGTCGGATCGCAGAGCTGCTGGAAAGCTTTCGGGCTTCTCGGGAAACGCTGGAAGTACCGGATCTGTCGGATCCTTTTATCAATAAATTATATGCCGCCTATATTAGCTATTTACCGGAAGGAGGTTTTTCGTACCCTCTGAAGATGAATGTGGACGACAGAGGTTCCTTTACAGAGATTCTTCGGACTGCTGACCGGGGCCAGTTTTCGGTGAATGTGGCCAAACCGGGTATAACAAAGGGCAATCATTGGCATCATACCAAAAATGAAAAGTTTTTAGTAGTGTCCGGAAAAGGCGTTATACGGTTCCGGAGACCGGACAGTGAAAAGGTTACGGAGTATTTTGTCAGCGGCGATAAGCTGGAGGTGGTAGATATTCCCACCGGGTATACCCATCATATAGAAAATATAGGGGATACCGATCTGGTGACCTTTATATGGTGTAATGAATGCTTTCAGGCAGACAGGCCAGATACGTATTTTTTAAAGGTATAAGAAAAAACGCACTTGATTTATAGGAAATGATTTTGAAATGAAACAAATAAAAAATAATTTGATTTATATTATCTTAGCAGTTCTGCTTGTAATTTTATTAATAAGCACCCTTTATCTTTTATCCTTTGATCCAAAGGAAAAAAATGATCCCACGCAGGAGCCCCAGGCTTCTGTTACGGCTCCGGCTTCGCCTTCGGCGTCTCCTACGTCTGTCCCCTCCCCCTCTCCTACGTCCAGGCCGGTGATCCCTCTGGGAGGGCTGGCCACAAAGGGACAGGAGTGGTCCTTTGGCCGCTGGGCCCACAAAAAGGATGAAAACGGGATTGAACAGATGATTTATGAGCTGGATCCGGAGAATGTGGCTGTCACAGGTAAATACAAGGCCATAACAGGACATAAGGAAGGCAAGACTGTTTATCTGACTTTTGACGAGGGATATGAAAACGGATATACTCCGAAAATTTTAGATGTATTAAAGGAAAAGGGGATCAAGGCGATTTTCTTTTTAACGGGAGGCTTTGTAGACAGTGATCCGGAGCTTGTGAAGCGTATGTACCGGGAGGGCCATATTCTGGGGAACCATACAGAAAACCATCCGCTTATGGCGGATTTGTCAGAGGAGGATTTTCAGAAAGAGCTGCTTACTTTGGAGGAGAAGGTCAATCAGGTTCTGGGCTTTGAATACGATATGAAGTACTACAGACCGCCTCAGGGCTATTTCAGCGAGCGGGATTTGGCGCTGGCTTCTAATCTGGGCTATACCACGGTTTTCTGGAGTTTTGCCTACGATGACTACAGCAAGCCCAATGAGAGCTCCGACGAGCTGATTAGAAAGTCCTATCTGAAAACCATTCAAAGCGCTCATGACGGAGAGGTTTTGCTGCTCCATGCCGTATCCAAGGTAAACTCCATTATATTAGGAGATGTGATAGACTACTATCAGGAGCAGGGATATACCATTGCTGATTTGGACCAATACAATTCATAGGAATTAAGGCCGGAGATCCCCCTCCGGCTCTGATTTTTCTGCTCTTGTTTTCTGTTGCTTTTTGCAGTATAATAACCACTAATTGTTAGTCCCTTTTACAGGGAACTGCAATTGTTTATTTCCGGACAGAGGGGATGAGCATGGTGGATGCCATTATTGAACGAATCCTGGAAATTGATGGAAATGCCAGGGAAATTGTTAAGGATGCCGAAGCAAAAACGTCTGACAGCGAGGCCATTATTGCCGCTGAAAAAGCGCGTCTGAGGGACCGCATTGCCCAGGAGAGCGCCCACAGGGCGGAAACAGTCAGACAACGGTTGCTTACAAAAGCACAGGAAGAAGCAAAACTGCATGAAGAGAATTCTAAGGCTAGAATTGCCCGCTTAGAGACCCAGTCTGCTGCACACACAGAAGACTGGGTATCTGAATTATACAGACGTATTACAGAAGGCGGACAGCAGTAAATGGATTTTGCTGTGCCGATTGCGGGAGGAGGAACCTATGGCTGCTTCTGTTATTGGATATAGTGCTGTTGCCGCGAAGGTAAGGGCCATGTACAGCGAAGTGCTTACCTCAGAGGATTATGAGCTGCTGATGAATAAGCCCAGAGTGACAGACGTGTTTCTATGGCTGAAGGATAACAGTGTATACGGGGCTGTAATGAAAGGGATTAATGAAAGCACCGTTCACAGAGGGCAGATTGAGCGTGTGTTCAGTAAAGCACTGTTTCACGACGCTTATAAGCTTTCTCTGATGCTTTCTCAAAATGACAGAAAAATGCTGGCCTGTATTCTGGCCAAAACAGATATCCAGATTATCAAGCGCGTTATCCGTTCTATTCATACGGGGGTTTCCCTGGATATAGGGACGGTAAAATCTCTGTATAAAGATGAAACCCTCGGGATTCCGTTTGATTTAAAGGCGGTGCTGACGGCCAGGTCCTATCAGGAGCTGGCTCAGGCCCTTAAACCCACCCCTGTCTATCAGGTCATAGAGCCTTTTCTGAGAGAAAACCTAGAAAACACTTTTGAATTGGAGAATGCACTGGACCAATATTATTATACTATGCTGCACAAAAGTGCGGACGCCTATTTGCGGGGAAAGGACAGACGGATTACCAAGGAATTTCTGGCCGCGGAGGTCGATATGCACAATTTGCTCAGAAGCTACCGGTACAGAGAATATTATTCCTACTCAGGAGAAAAGATGCTGGCCCATCTATTTCCTAATCAATATAAACTGAGACCGGATTTTTGGAAAAGAATGGCAGAGAGTGACAGTAAGGATTTTCGGGCGCTGGTCAGCGAAACGCGGTACGGGAGCCTGTTTGCTCAAGAAAACGACGACCGTTGGTATCAGGAGGCTTCTCAGGCCATGGCCAATATTTTTCGGCGGCACCTGAGAAGGGATCCCTATAATTTTACTGCAGTTGCTGCCTACATCTTTTTAAAAGAAATTGATATACAAAATTTGATTACTATAATAGAGGGTGTGCGGTATTCTCTGGATCCTGGGGAAATACGGACATATCTGGTAAAAATCAAGTAGGGCGTGGGAGAGCGGAGGTGTGAAATATGGCAGTTGAGAAAATGAAATATATTACGATAGTCGGCCATAAGGGCTATTTAGAGGAATTTATTACAAGGTATATGTCTGGAGATATAGGACTGCAGCCTGAATATGCGATCAATGTCCTGACTCACGTAAAGCATTTGTATGCTTACAAGGGGACCAATCAGGCGACGGATATGATCAGACAGGTGGATGGGCTTTTGGCGGAATTTGATGTGTCTGCAGAGGAGGCGGCGCCGGCTTCTATGATGAAGCAACAGAGTCTGGAGGAGCTGTCCGACCGGCTGAAAACGGTACAGGATGCGGTGAACGGCTTCAGGGAGGAGAGAAGCCGGCTTGAGCAGGAGATTGCCCAGCTGGAGGAATTTGCGGAACGAATGGATGTAATCAGCAGTACCGAGGTAGATCTTCGGGATTTGTTTCACCTTAAATACTTTAAGGTGCGGATCGGAAAGGTGCTCACAGAGAGCTATTCTATACTGTCTACTTATTGTAAGGATCTGGATGTTATTTTAATCCGGCTCAGGAGCATAGGTGAATATGAGTATTTGATGTATATTATGCCGGCTGTAGACGAGGTGAAGGTAGACGGCGTATTTAATTCCATGCAGTTTGAGAGAAGCATGATCCCAGAGGGTTTTGAAGGAACGCCTAAGGAGATTATTGAAAAAATACAGGAGGATATTCAGCAGAAAAAGATTGCTGTCAGAGATATTGCGGCAAAGCTGGAGGTTACCGTCAGGGAGAATGCGGCGTTTTTACTTAGTATGAAAAGATGTCTGCAGGTCAAGTCTCAAATCTATGAGATTTCTAAATTTGCAGCCTTTAATAAGGATTCCTTTTATCTTACCGGCTGGATTCCTCAGTCCTCCCTGAAAACACTGCGTCCCAAAATTGAGGGGGATCCCAGTCTGGTACTGGTTATTGATTCTCCCAAGGAGACGGGCCTGAAGCCGCCTACGAAGCTGAAAAATTTCTGTCTGTTCCGCCCCTTTGAGATGATTGTGAGAATGTACGGGCTGCCGGCGTACAATGAGCTGGATCCCACTCCGATTATAGCCGTTATATACTGTTTGCTCATGGGAATTATGTTTGGCGATGTGGGCCAGGGCATGATTTTCTTTCTGGTGGGGTCTTTTTTGTGGATAAAGAAAAAATCGCCGCTGGGCGGCATCTTTATGGGCGGCGGGATCATGGCCGCAGTATTCGGTTTCCTGTACGGCAGTATTTTTTCCTATGAGGGCGTACTTAAGCCGCTGTTTATGAATCCTATGGAAGATGCCAATGTCAATACTATGCTGATTATGGGCATCGGTGTCGGCGTCCTTTTACTGGTGCTCTGCATGGTTCTTAACATCATCAACGGGATTAAGGCCAGAGACAGGGGCCGTGTTCTGTTTGACAGAAACGGGATTGCCGGTTTTGTGTTCTACACGGTCATTATTGCTACAGTGGTCAGCCTGTTTTTTGGAGGGAAGCTGTGGATTTCTATGGGCCTGCTGGCGGCGGCGCTGGCTATTCCCTTTCTTATTCTGTTCTTTAAGCATCCCCTGGAAAATATGCTGGAGCGAAAGAGACCGCTTGTTCCGGGCGGTTTTTGGGTAGAAACTGTGTTTGAAATGGTAGATATGCTTTTGAGCTTTGCCAGCAATACCATCTCTTTTGTCCGGATCAGTGCTTTTGCAATCAACCACGTGGGCCTTTCCATGGCAGTCATGATATTGGCGGAGATGGGAACAGGAATTGGCCGTGTTATCATTGTTGTGATAGGCAATGTTCTGGTTTTGGTACTGGAGGGCATGATTGTGGGGATTCAGGGCTTGCGGCTGGTGTACTATGAAATGTTCAGCAGATTCTATAAGGGGGATGGAAGGCCCTATGAGCCGGTACAGGGGCTTCCCCCGCAGGAGGCGGGGCAGATCAGACTGAAATCCTGATTTGTCTGACGGCGACTTTATAAATAAAAAATAAAAATGAGAGGATACGCGTTAAAGTTTAAGACTTTACGTTATACAAAGAGGAGGAACGGTTATGTTAGAAGTTATTTTAGGCTGTATGGTGTTTGTTATTGTGGTAACGGTGCTGTCCGGTATCTTTGCCAAAAAAATTGTTTCCCGGCAGAAGGGAAAGACGGTGCTGCGTCACGCAGTAAAGGTAAATATGGTTATTATGGCCAGCCTGATTTTGGCAGCCACACTGATGATTTTTACCGGCACTGCTTTTGCGGCGGAGGAGGCAGGAGCCGGCGCTGTGCAGACGGAGACTGCCGATTCGTCTGCCAATGGATTGGGTCTGCTGGCGGCAGCACTGTCCACTGGTTTGGCCACAATTGGAGCCGGTATTGCGGTGGCGATCTCCGCTTCCGCGGCCCTGGGTGCAATTAGTGAGGATTCTTCTATTTTGGGTAAAACGTTAATTTTTGTGGGATTGGCAGAGGGAATTGCTATTTACGGACTGATTATTTCTATTATGATTTTAAATAAGGTGTAGGCAATGAAAGTTTACTTAATCAGTGATAACATAGACACACTGACAGGTATGCGCCTTGCGGGGATCCTGGGTACGGTAGTCCATGACAGAAAGGCTCTGGAGCAATGTCTGGAGAGTGTTAAAAAGGACCTTCAGGTAGGTATTCTTCTTGTTACCGAAAAGATAAGCGACATGGCTCCGGACCTTATTAATGAAATCAAGCAGGGGCATGAGCTGCCGCTGCTTGTAGTGATTCCGGACCGGCACGGCTCCCGGAGGGGAGAGGATTCTATTACTGCCTATATAAAGGAGACAATTGGCCTATGAAATCAATAGAAGAAAAGCTGGAATATTTTGAAAAGACCGTTATTGCCCAGGCAATTCATGACCGGGATGCTTTTCATCAGACGCTGGAAAATAAAATGAAGGAAGCGCTGTCTGAAGCAGAAGCTGTCTATCAGAAGGAAATGGAACGCCAATACCGCAAGGAAATTGAAGAAACCAGAAAAGAGGCCCGTCTTATTGTATCTGCCGCAAAAAATCAGGGACAGACAGCATTGATGCAGAAAAGAAACGATATTATTGACCAGGTATTCAGAAAGCTGGAGGAACGGCTGAGAGCGTTTACAAAAAGTGAAGCCTATCACGAATACTTTCGCAATAAGCTGTCTCAGGCTATGCAGAGCGGAAAATATGACGGAACGGTTACCGTTCTGCTGTCAAAGGAGGATGCGCAGAGCAAAAGCAAGCTAGTGGATCAGCTGGCGGTCAGATATCTTCCAGGGGTCTCTGTGACACTGCAGACGGACTCGGAGGACATTATAGGGGGCTGCAGGCTTCGGGCACCTTCCTCCGGCCGGCTTGTTGATAACTCTATTCGGGCATTGATTGAGCAGGAGCGGGAGCAGTTCTTGTCTTGGTGTAATCTGGCGATTCAATAGGAGGCGGCAGAAGAAATGAAATCTATTTACAGAATCAACGGTCCTGTTGTCAGGGCCAG
>CABQMV010000031.1 GCA_902465325.1 uncultured Oscillospiraceae bacterium | reverse complement strand
CTGAAGCCAGGCCTTCCAGCTGTTTAAACAAATCCATATCAGAGAGCAGCGCTTCCTCATAACTTTCCAAGCCGTGCAGGCGGGCAAAATCCAGCATATCCTTTGTCTCTGCGGCCAGTTCCTCTGCCGCCATTGCAATATGATCCAGCATAACACTGCCCCAGACCGTCTCACCGAAATCTTTCATACTGCCTCTGTCATAGGCCTGCGTATGCTCCTGAAGCCAGGCCATAGGATCCGGCATAGTATAGATAAAATCATATATGCTTAAAATAGCTTCCTGTAAAGCGCTGTCTCCGCTCTTCCCGGCAAAAAGGTCTGCCATCAGTAAAAATGCCGGACGACCTTCCTGATAATAGGACTCCAACAGCTCCTCCAATACTTCACTCCGTAAAAGAGTCAGCTCACTTTCATCTCCTATGGTGAAGGAGGAATCAATCTGGCTGACGGTAAAATGCCGCATCACCACTTCCCGGCAAAAGCTGTCTATTGTACAGATGCTGGATTTTGACAGCAGCGCCTGCTGCCGGCAGAGCCGCTCTGTATCTCCCTGGCCTTTCTCCAGTTTCTCTGCCAGAGCCTGTCCAATTCGTTCGCGCATTTCTGCCGCCGCATTATTGGTAAAAGTAATAATCAGCAGTCTGTCTATATCCTGCTCTGACGAAATTTTTTTCAGGATTCGTTCAGTCAGCACCGCTGTCTTACCGGAGCCCGCGGCTGCGGAAACCAGCATATTACATCCGTTAATATCAATTGCCTGTTTTTGTGCCTCTGTCCAGCTGCTCATTGTTTAACTCCTTTGCCCGTATTATATCACAATTATTTTTGGTTTTGAACGCCGGATCTGGTGAACAAAGTATTGTAAATACTACTGTCGTACGATATAATGTATACAAATTTTAAACAAAGGCGGGGTATCAATGCGCGGAATTAACGATGGCATGGTCATGCAGCGAAACGCAGACGACATATGCCAGATTCAAATAACAGTATCAGAAGAGGAAGCCGGACAGTTAAAAGATGCCTACTATACCGGAGAAAACGGCATCTCTTACCCTCTCGGTATCAGTAAAACACAAAGCAGCAGCTGGCAACTCCGGGGGATTCCCGTAGGCGGTCCCTACAAAGTAACCTTAGGAAAGCAGGAATTTTCAAATATTTATGTGGGAGACGTCTGGCTGCTGGCAGGTCAGTCCAATATGGAAGGAGTGGCAGAATTTACAGAGGAAGACAGAAATTATATTCCCCGTCAGGAAATCCGGGCATTGCACATGGCAAACTACTGGATCCCTGCAGAGCCTGTACTGCATAAGCTCTGGCTGGCCTATGACAAGGTACATACAGAGGTGCTGAAGGCTACAGCAGAGTCATACGCCAATCAAATAGAAAAACGCTGTATAGGACCCGGTTATTTTTTTGCAAAGCATATGTACGAGCATGAAGGCGTTCCGCAGGGCGTTATTCCCTGTGCCCACGGCGGTACCCAGATGCTGCAATGGGACCCTGCGGAGAGGGACTGCGGAGGAGACGTTTCTCTCTATTCCGCCATGTACAGGCGCTTTAAAGATAATGGCAGCCACGTCAGAGGACTATTCTGGTATCAGGGCTGTTCGGACGCCTACTATGAGGCCTATTCTATGTTTCGGGAGAGGGTCCTGAACTTCTTCCGGCATATCCGGGCGGACTTCGGTCAGGAGCTTCCTATTGTTCAGGTCCAGATCGCCCGCGTCTATCCTCAGGAGGCAGACCGGACCGGAGAAGGCGCCGTTACCTGGTCAGGGATACGTGAAATACAGAGAAAAATGTCGGAGGAGCTTCCGGGACTGGCGACCGCCTGTACAATAGCCTATCCGATGGCAGATCCTATCCACATCGCCAGGAAAAGTCAGCTGCTTCTGGCAGAAAATGCCGCAGAGCTGATGCATTCCCTGATTCATGGACAGCCCGCCCCGGAAATCAATATAGACACTGCGGGAATTGCGGCAAAGCCCAACGATTACAGAAAAGAGCTGACAGATGTTACAGTGTCCTTTACAGGTGTACAGAAATTGATTGCACAGCCCTATCCTCTGGGCTTTTCTCTTCTGGCCGATGACGGCACAGACTGGAGCTTTACTATATATAAGACAATACTTTCCGGTCATCAGGCAATTGTAGGCATAAACCTGCCGCCGCAGCGGGTAAAGGAGCTGGGACTTTCTCTGGCCTATGGATACGGCTGCGGTCCCGGCTGCAATATAACAAGTGATCGGGGCTATAGTGTGCCGGCCTTTGGCCCTGTAAAAATTTATAAGGAGTAATATAAGATGACTGTACAGGAGTTCTATTCCGATCTGAAATCTTCCCGCATAAAGAAAGTAATTATGGATACGGACACTTTTAATGAAATAGACGACCAGTATGCAGTAGCCTATGCACTGTGCCATCCGGACCGTATCCAGGTGCTCTCCTATAACGCTGCCCCCTATTTCAATGACAACAGTACCGGTCCGGCAGACGGTATGGAAAAGAGCTACAAAGAAATAAAAAAGGTATTGAATCTGATGAAAGCATCGGTGCCGGTCTACCGGGGATCTGATCGGTTTATATCGGAAGACCCTGCGCATCGCCCGGTGGATTCTCCGGCCTCCCGCAATATTATTCATACGGTTTTATCCTCCCCGGACCCAATATATATTCTGGCAATCGGCGCCATTACAAATGTGGTTTCCGCTATCATGCTGGAGCCCGCTATTATAAACAACATGGCTGTGATCTGGCTGGGCGGGCACCAACTGGACCATGAAGATGTGCGGGAATTTAATCTAATGCAGGACTATTATGCAGGCCAATATCTTATTAACTGCAAAGTCCCACTCCTGTTGGCTCCTGCATTTTACGTTACAGCAGAGCTGGTTATTCACTATCCTGATGTGCAGCAGCTGAAAGGACACAATCCCATATGTGATTATTTGTTTCAGATTACCGACCAAATTTACCGGCTGCAGGGAAAAGAAGAAAATTGGTACCGTGTTATATGGGACATTGCGGCTGTGGCTCCGCTGGCTTTGCCCGACAGTGTGGAGCTGCAGGAAATTCCTGCGCCGCTTTTTACAGACAGCTACCAGTACAGCTTTGATGAAAACCGCCATCCGATTCTCTATATGAACAAGCTTCATAGAGATCTTATTATTCAAGACTGCTGGGAAAAGCTATGTAAAAGGGTGTAAAAAATTTTATGATTGACAGGCCTTGGAACTTATATTATAATAGCACTTAGATCGGAAGTGCGTCGGCCGAGGGCGCACGACTGGAAATCGTGTAACCGCCTAAAACGGTTCGAGGGTTCGAATCCCTCCTTCTCCGCCATAAAGGGAACATAAAAAAGATATGTTCCGCAAAAACCCCGATTCTGTCGGGGTTTTTTGCTGCCCAAATGCCGGGATTTCAGGATGCATATTTGAAGATATAAAACCGCCGTTTTTGCTTTGAGAATGGATCTGAACTCCCGTACAACTGAATAACCGCTGAAATGGCAGACAAGTCAAAGAAAACTTGCCTGCCGTTTTTGTTATCTATCTGCCCGAAGTTTTGCAAAACTTCGGGCTTTTTTCATTTCACAAAAAGGAGCGATCAAAATGTATTTTACCGAGACTCCCTCCCTCAACAGCGTTGAGGCAATCATGAAACGACCGCCGGGAGAACGGCACCGAGATACACTTCAAGCGCGGCGTGATCGCAGAACACGAATATATGTAAGCAGAACGCCCGTCGGAGCGCGATTTTTATTTGCTTGAAAAGCTCACAAATTAGTGGTATAGTTAATTTTAAATTATTGAGCTAAAGCTCTCTAAATGTGGGTGGGCACCTACCAACAATCAGGCCAAAGTTTTTTAGGAGAAACGAAAATGTTTGACTATGTTTGGCCGATAATATTGGTCATATTGTCCAATGTCATATATCAGATTTGTGCAAAAAGTATCCCGACTGCTGCAAACCCGTTTGCAGCACTGACCGTGACATACATTGTAGGAACCATAACCTCAACAATAATGTATTTTGCTTTGAATAAGCATGGCAATCTGATCAAAGAATTCGGCAGATTAAATTGGGCGCCGTTTGTGTTGGGGGTGGTCCTTGTCGGGCTTGAAGATGGCTGGATATACGCTTACAAAGCTGGTTGGCAAGTCAGCACGGCCTTTATCATGCAGAGTTCTTTTCTTGCAATAAGGAAAGATGAAAAAGTAAAAGATATTTATTCCTGCTGCTTTAATGCCAAAGGCCGGAGATTGTTTAAAACAGTCTATTTTCAAAAAGAAGCCTCAGACACATTGGAGCAAACAATATTGATAGCGGTAAAGAAAACAGAATGTATTAAGCTGAATAGAGAAGAAAAAAAGAGCTATTATGGAGAAAACATATTTGGATGGCGGTATTTTGTTCTGATATTTTTATTTATAGGAGGATTATTTGCAGTTTTGATGACCGCTGCAATGTTTCTAATTTGCGTCCTTGTTACTGCCGTTACAGTTGGTATTGGCGAGATACCTAGCATGATATCAGAAATGCCCTGGTGGTTGCTTTTTGGCATTGCTTTTGTTGGCTTTGGCGGAGCAATGGCAGTTGTAGAAATAAAAGTAAAAACAAAATAGAAATTGTACTTCTGCATAAGGTGATGAAATTGTGAAAAAAGGATTGAATAGAATCAAAGAATTTTCTCCGCACCGATTGGGTCTATTGATCATCATATTGCTTGGTATATGCTTTGTTGTCCCATTATTGGGTTGCCACAGAAATTTAGGCGGATATATTTTAGAAGTGCTTGTATGGAATTCACCTCATAAATTGAAATGATAGAAGAATGCTTATGTGTCAATTTAGAAGATTTAACTGACAACTGCATAGAAACCATCTACTCTGAAACAGACGAAAACGGAAACGATATATCTATAAAACTTATTGATTTCAACAGTGCTGGTAAACATATTTCATCTAATATTGCATTTTCCGAGCAATGGTCTATTCTTCCCTTGGATGATGAAATAAAAAAATTATTTACGGCAAATGAGATCGGTGCTCATCTTGATTTTGAAGCCATTAAGGATGGGTATTTTGTAGTAAGCGGTGTTTCCCTTGATACAGAGGAGTTTGATTTCAATTGTGTTAATTTTGATAAATGGTACACTTTCGAAGTGGGAATTTGGGATGCTAACGCAGAAACACTCTATTTTATTTCAATTACAAAAATATTTTTTATAGTCAATTAATTGTTTTTGAGATTCTTTTTATAATACATGCAAGGCGGTGATTAGCTTGATTAAATTAGACAAAGCGTTATTAAAAATCAATATAGAAAAAGCGGCAGAGTACGACTTTTCCAATCATAAAGTTTTTGGTTCAGCCTGTTGGGTTTTTCAAAAAGATGAAGTAGTCTACTGCAGCTGCTTTGGAAATACCTCTGTAGACACAAAAATTCCAGTCAAACAAAACACTTTGTTCCGTCTGGCTTCTATGACAAAACCGATCACTGCCTTTGCCGTACTTGTATTAGTTGACAGAGGGCTATTGTCCTTATCAGATCCTGTGTCAAAATATATACCTGAATTTACAGATATTCATGTAAAAGCGCCTGATCATTCAAATATTCTGGTCGATTTCGGCAAGGCAGAAAAAGAAGTTACTGTTTGTCATTTGCTTACCCACACCTTGGGAATTGACGGCGAACTGTTAAAATCTCAACAGATGACGGACGAAGACAAAAAGACAGTTAATAACACCATTAAGTTTTATATAAACGCAGGATTAGACTTTGAACCCGGAACCAAACAGCAGTACAGCGGCATTGGTGCATTTAATGTGTTAGTAAAAATTATTGAAAACATCAGCGGTGTTGATTTTCACAGTTTCTTAAAAAAGGAAATTTTTAAGCCCTGCGGTATGGTGGATACCACATTTACTCCTACCCCAGAGCAGTCAAAACGTATGATTGATATGCACAATAAGGTGGATGGCAGGAATGCCATTGGCGACACAGTTGACCACTGCATTTTTCTCGACTACCCCTGTACGCATTATCTGGGTGGCGCGGGATTGGTTTCAACAGTAAATGACTATGCAGAGTTTGCAAAACTGCTGCTGAACAAAGGAAAAGCCAAGTCGAAGCAGCTGGTTTCCGCCGATACCTTTCAGTTACTGCATACCCCTTACGTTTCTAAGGAAATTATGCCCGGAAAGGAAAACTGGGGACTGGGAGTCCGTGTAATTGTCGACGAGTCCTACGAAGATCTTCCTCTTGATACATTTGGCTGGAGCGGAGCCTTTAGCTCACATTTTTGGGTGGATCTTCAAAATCAGGTTGCTGCCGTGTTTATGAAAAGTTCTCTGTTTGACGGCGGCGCAGCAAATCAGTCTGCGCAAAACTTTGAAAAAGCAGTAAATGCTTCCTTTGTAAGGGAATAATGGCTGCCTCTTACCGCTTTCCTTTGTAACAGATTCTCTAAACGACGGCAGTTGAGCCTTTGATACAAACATTATTCCAAATAAGGCTTATTCCTTCCGCCCAAATAATAACTGAACGCATTGGGCCGATCAATTAATTCCCGCGCAAAGATCAGCAGCGCAGTAAACGACGGTGTAGGCACAAAACGATAAACCTTCTGCACAGTGTCGTTCGTCTCAATCTGTGTTGTTTGCAGCAGTCCGTATTTATCCAGTGTTTTTATTAGTACAAGCGACTGATCAAAGTCAATTTGGAACTGATTGATCAATAAATGATGAGTAAAACATTTGTCGTTTTTCCGTTTACTGAGGAAAACCAACGTCTCAAAAAAAGTTTCATCTGATAAATCTCTAAAAAGCTCTGTATAATCAATTCCATTAAAGAATGCTAAATTTTTGTTTTGGGGTTCGGGAACAACTAAAAAATACTGTAAACGATTTGCAATCCCCATTAAAGTAAATCCCTGGTCAGTTAACACGCTGGAATACCGTTGCTCCTCTTCCCCCAGTAACGCTTTGTACTCCTTAACGCTGCCGTCTGTGGGTATTGCTCCAAACATCGCCCGCTGAATGTCCCAGCATAGCTCAAAAACCTCTTCAAAGCGCCGGTTAGGCTCTGTTTCAGCAATCTTTCGAATTAACGCGGTCGGAATATCGTTGTAATCCGTAATCCCCCTTCCAAACAGTGTGTCAATCGAAACGCCAAAATAATCTGCAATTTTGGGTAACAGTTCCGTATCGGGAAGTCCGCCGTTTTCCCATTTGGATACAGCCTGGGCAGATACTCCCACCCATCTGGCAAGCGCCTCCTGTGTTACATTCCTATCCTTTCGCAGCTTGGAAATAACAGCTCCAATTGATGCAATGCCCATATTATACTCCCTTCAAGTAAATAAATATTATGAAAGCTTTCATAAACATATTATAAGGGAACCCTGGATTGACTTCAACGGAGACAATATTGGAAAATACAACCGGCAGTTGAATTACAGACTAAAAGGCAGCCGCATTAAAGAAATGCGCCGCCTGCGACCAAGGTTCGGATAAAGAGATTCAGCCAAACAAAGTCCGCTGAATCAGCTGTCCCCTATGGAATCCGTTCCAGTTTGTGTTCGGTACATAATTGCCCGGCGGATTTTCTGTTCCGTCACCGTATCCACTGAACTGGTAGCCTCATCTATAAAAAGTAGCCCATCTCCGTTTTCCCTTGCTATTGCTGGCTTTAACGGCATACACAAATGTGTTTCCTGTTTCATCCTTCCATATAATTCGCTGAGAAAAAGCGTACAGTCGGTGACCATACGCTTTTTTCTTACCCTTTGTTTTTTTGATATCGAAGAGCTATGTAATATATTTCTTTTCCTACAGGCTGCGGATCAGGTTCATATTTTTCTTATCAAGCGCCTTGCGCAGTCTGTTCAATAAAAACATCTGCACAGGCAATTGCAGCAGCCCTTCTCAGCTCCTCATCATCTGCCTCCGCACAGCCCCAGCGGAGATTGTCGCTGATTTTCCCGCTGAACAGCAGCGCCTTCTGGGGCACTACCGCAATCGCTGTACGCAGCAGTGTTTCATCAATAGCGGTAACGTCACGCCCATCAATGAAAACCTTTCCCTCTGTCGCATCATAGAAGCGGGGCACCAAATTGACAAGCGTGGTCTTTCCCGAGCCGGTAGGACCAATAATTCCAATGGTCTCCCCCGGCGATATACAAAAATCAAGATTTCTCAGTGCTTTTCTTTCCAAGCCCGCATAAATAAAAGATACATTTTGGAAGCAAATCTCCCCCTTTATTGTCGGTCTCAGAGGCTTTTCGGACCGGGACTGAGCAGGCTGCTCCTCCAGAACCTCCCGAATCCGCTGGGAGGAAGCCATGGCTCGAACTGCAATATTCAATATATTAGAAATCATTGTAACAGCAAACAGCACCTGGGTCATATAGTTGACAGAGGCCATCAGCTTCCCGATTTCCGCCCCCTCCTGGCTTCTGGAAAGCCAAAGCAATACCACAATTTCCAAATTAACCAATAAATTAATGAATGGTGAAAATACTGCCATGGTTCTGAGAGCAGAAACATTTGCTGCCGCCAGCCCCAGAGATGCCTCTTCAAATTTATCCGCCTCCTCCTGCTCTGCGCTGAAGGCCTTTACAACTCTGACAGAAGACAAAAACTGCCGCGTTACATCATTGAGACGTTCCAACCCTTTTTGTACTGTACCAAACCGGGGATAACCAATTTTCATATTTCCTAAAATCAACAGAGAAACAGTGAGGATAATGCCAATCATAACCGGAGCCTGCCTTGGCGTATAAAAAATAATAAGAAGGATCGCTCCCACACAGGTAATAGGGGCCTTTACCATCATACGCATCATGCTGTTGATAAAATCCTGTATCTGTATTACGTCATTCGTAATACGGGTAATAATAGAGGCCGGCTGCAGACGGTCAATATTCTCCAGTGAAAGGCGCTGTACATTTCTGTACATATCCCGCCGCATTTCCTTGCCAATCGTTTGAGAGGTCCGACTGGCAAAACGGCTGCGCATAACAGCGGAAAAAGCGCCTATCAATGCGATTCCTAGCATAATAAAACCGTAAAGCAGCACCCTGCTTACCTCTGCATGTTCAATTCCGTCATCCACAATATAAGACATAAAAGTTGGCTGCAGCAAATCAGCCATCGCTTCTACTGTAAGAAAAAAAGTGGACAGCAGAAAAATGCCCAGATGCCTTCGCATATATTTCAAAATCAGTCTCATTTTATTCTGATCCCTCTTTTTTCCGCCGGCAGCAGTCAAAATCTCCCCAGTCCGCAGTAACCTTTTCCAATAAAAACAAAAGCTCTGTCTGCTCTTCTTTAGATAGAGCGGAAAACATCTTTTTCCGAGTTTGGTTCCGCTCCTCCTCTGCCCTGATTGCCTCCTGCTCTCCCTCCTGTGTAAGCGCAACATTTACAGTACGGTGATCATTCTCATTCTCCCATCGGCGAAGGAAGCCTGCCGATTCCATTTTAGACAGCACCTCGCTGGCGGAACCAGGCTGTATCCCTAAATGCTCAGTGAGGGCCGTCTGGGTAACACAGCCGCTTTTCAGCACAGTCAGAATTCGCTTCTGGCCGCCTTTTCCTCCGGACGTATGCCGAAGACAGTGTCCTATATTCCGAAGATTCCAGACAATTTTACCAATCATATCCAATTCGTCATAGGTTGTAAACACAGTACAGCCCCCTTTAATTTATTAGGTACCTTGATATTTTATCACTGGCAAAAAAGGAAGTCAATAAAAGAGGGAATTTTACAAGTCTTTCTTTTTCCATTATAATTTTGAAAGCTACAAATTTTGCAGGCAGGTGAAAAATGATTCAAACCACTATTAAAGAAATACCGCTCCTTTTTGAAACAGAGGCAACGGTATTCTCTCCTTCTTCCGTAGATACCGGGACCCTGGCAATGCTTTCTCTGGCAGTATTTTCCTCTGCCGACAAAATACTGGATTTAGGCTGCGGCTACGGCCCAGTAGGCATACTGGCCGCCAAGCTGGCAGGTGAAAAAAATGTGATTCTATGCGACAGTTCTCCAGAAGCTGTACGGCTGGCACAAAAAAATGCAGTGCTCAATGGCCTGAAACACCTGGATATCCGTCAAAGCGATGCCTACAGCAGCATACCGGAAAGTAATTTTACCCTGATTTTATCAAATCCCCCCTATCACACCGACTTTTCTGTGGCCAAGCGTTTTATAGAGACCGGCTTCCATAAATTAGTACCGGGCGGAAAAATAATGATGGTTACCAAGCGGCTGGACTGGTACAAAAACAAATTAACAGCTGTTTTCGGCGGCGTTAAAATCACAGAAATAAACGGTTATTATGTATTCTTATCGGAAAAGCGAGACCCCCTGCCCTTTTATAAAAGGCAGAAGAGCAGCCCCGCCTCCGGACTTTCTAAAAAATTACAGAGAAAATACAAAAACAGAGAAAAAAAGTAAAAAGTACGGAAAAAGCTCCTATATAAAAAAGGCAATTAAATTGTTGACGTATTCACAATATTTTGATATATTATATTCTATCATATGACAATACCTTTCAGGCGGCAAGGGGGAAAAATGAACCAGCAGCAAACGTTTCCTTTATCCGAAAGCTCTTTTTACGTTTTATACGCACTCAGACAAGAGCGCCACGGATATGACATTATAAAATGGACGCAGGAAATTACCGGAGGAGAATATAAAATCAGTGTAGGAACCGTTTATAACATTCTGATCCGCATGGAAGATCAGGGATGGATTTATTCTACCCGTAAGGAAGAACGACGGATTTACTATAGATTAACAGACCTGGGCGAGTCCGTTTTACAGGCAGAAATAAAGAGAATCAAACGGCTCTATCAAAACAGCTGCGGTCTGACCTATTGCACAGCTGCGGCCGACAAGTAAAATTTTACAGGATTTTTTATACGCTTCTCTCCTTTTGCATCCCTCTTGTATCTCTTCCCCTGAGAAAGTCGTTTCTTCCTGTAAATACAGTATTGTCAGAACCTTCTCCACGTATCCTTTGTAAACAGAATCATCAAGGGAAATAGTTCCAGACGTCCCGCCAGCATATCAAAAATCAGCACAAGCTTGGAGCCGGCAGAAAAAATCCCGAAATTCTGAGTAGGACCCACCAGCTCCAGTCCGGGACCAATATTATTCAGTGTAGCCGCCACGGAAGTAAAATTGGTGGTCAAATCAAGATTATCAAAACTGATCAGTACAACAGAGCCTGCAAAAACAAGCACATAGGTAACCATAAAAACATTGACTGAGCGCAGGACCTCATGGGCAATGGGCTTTCCATTTATCGCAATTTTCCCTACGCTCTGAGGATGAAGAAAGTGCTTAATCTCTTTATGAATCGTTTTCACCAAAATAATAAAGCGGGAAACCTTGATTCCCCCTCCTGTGCTTCCTGCACAGGCTCCGATAAACATAAGCAGCACCAAAATAGTTTTTGAGGTCTGAGGCCATAGGTTAAAATCCGTAGTAGCAAAGCCGGTGGTTGTAATGATAGAGCCTACCTGAAAGGCCGACTGCTGAACCGCCTCCCCCATACTGTCAAAAAGACCCCGAATATTAAAAGCAATCACCAAAATAGAAACGGCAATAAGAATCAGATACCAGCGGACCTCCTCCAAAAGCAGCGCCTTTTTAAATTTGCGCATCAGAAGCAGAAAATAGAAATTAAAATTAATGCCGAATAAAACCATAAATACAGTAACCACAACCTGTGCATACACGGAATATCCCGCCATACTGTTATTTTTAATTCCGAAGCCTCCGGTCCCCGCTGTGCCGAAAGAAGTCGTAATCGCATCAAAGAGCGGCATACCGCCAAAGAATAAGAACAGCACCTGCAGCACCGTAAGGGAAATATAAATACCGTACAGAATTAAAGCGGTAGAACGCACCTTTGGCACCAGCTTTTCTACTTGAGGACCCGGGCTTTCCGCCTTCATAAGGTTGACATGGGAGCCGCCCGTAAGGGGCAGCAGTGTCAGCAGAAATACCAAAACCCCCATACCGCCGATCCAATGCGTAAAACTGCGCCAGAAAAGGATTCCCTTTGGAAGAATCTCCACATTGGATAAAATGCTGGCACCTGTAGTAGTAAAGCCGGAAACCGTTTCAAACAAAGCGGAAACCGGGTCTGTTATAGAACCGCTGAATAAAAAAGGAAGCGCACCCAGTACACTGATTGCCATCCAACAAAGAGCAGTAGCCACAAAGCCTTCTCTCACATAAAGAACCCTCTTAGCCGGCTTGCGCCAGGTCAGCAGCAGCCCGATCAGCAGACAGAGGCCAATGGTAAAAAGAAAGGAGGAAACACACTTCCACTCCTGATATACCAAAGATACGCCCAGGGGCAAAAGCAGAAGCACCCCCTCGCAGGTCAATACCCGGCCCAATATATAAAATACCATTGCTAGATTCATACTTATCCCCGTCTCCCGCTAATCGGCAAGAATATCACACACATCGTGAAGTCCCCGCTCTAACGTAACAACAATAACGGAATCGCCCACCTGAATCCGGTCACTGCCTCTTGGTATGATAACCTTCTCTCCTCTGCCGATACAGCAAATCAGCTGATTAGACTTGAGCCGCAGATCGGCCAGCGGCGCCTGCGTCACAGCAGAAGGCTTATGCACTGTAAATTCCAAGGCTTCTACCCTGTCATCCAAAATACGGTACAAAGTCTTGATATTGCTTCCCGATTCATTTTGAAGGCCCGAATATACTGCACAATATAGTCACAGGTTATATATTTGGGGTAAATTACACTGCCTATATCCAGTCCCTCCAGAATGTCATCAAATTCCAGCCTGTTAATTTTGGTAACCAACTTAGCTTCGCTATGAGACTTGGCAAACAGTGAAATCAAAATATTCTCTTCATCCATATTGGTCAGAGCCACCACGGCCTCCGTAATCGGCAGACCCTCTGCCATCAGCAACTGCCGGTCTGTCCCGTCCCCATGCAAAATAGTGGCTTCCGGAAGGTCCTCCGCCAATTTACTGCACCGCTCCTGACTCTGTTCTACAATACGAACTCTAATGTTGTGAGAAATCAGTTCCTTCGCCAGATAGTAGCCAATGGTCCCGCCTCCTACAATCAGCGCGCTGTGTACGGGTCTGGTAGGCAAGTGCAGCCTTCCAAAAAAGCAGGCGGCCCGTTCCGGGGTGGCCAGCACAGTAACCAGGTCCCCGCTTTTCAGAGTGAAATCGCCGTCCGGAATCACAACATCACGCCCTCGCTCTACTGCACAGACTAAGACGTCACAGCCGATCCGGTCCGGAATATCCTTGAGCGGTACCCGATCCAACCCCTGCGTATCATTCAGTTCAAATTTAATCAGCTGAACCCTTCCCTCTGCGAAGGTATCAATTTTACTGGCCACAGGGAACTGGAGAAGTCTTGAAATTTCACGGGCAGAAGCCAGCTCCGGATTAATAATAGTTGAGATTCCCAGCTGCTGCTTAATAAACTCCACCTCATGGCTGTAAGCAGGATTCCTCACCCGGGCAACGGCGTGACAGTGTCCTACTTTTTTAGCAAACATACAGCACAAAAGGTTCAGCTCGTCCGAGCTGGTAACTGCAATAAATACGTCCGCATCCTCAATTCCCGCTTCATTCAGCGTATTAATAGAAGACCCGTTCCCTACAATTCCAAGAACATCCAGCTCCTCAGTAATACGCTGTATTTTATCAGCATTTACATCAATTAATGTAATATTGTGTCCTTCATCACTCAGCTTGCTTGCCAAAGCGGTTCCAACCTTACCGCAGCCCACTAGTATGATTCTCATAAATACACTTCCGTTTACTATACTGTGCTATAAAAGTCGCGCCCATTATAACATTAATACTTTAGAAAGTCCATATAATTTAAATTGTCTCTTATATCCCTCTGCAAAACTACTTTCAGTCAAAATAGGACCTGTACTTAATTTTGCATGGCCGCTCCGGAAAAAGCACCCCATACAAATCAATAAAATAATCGTCCGTCATACTGGCTATGTAATCCGCTACAATTTCATTGGGATCAGAAGAGGCATAGTCTTCAAAACCGCCAGTATACTGGTTAAGCCGGTTTATATAATTAAGATGATGCCTGTAGACAAAAGAATCCTGCCTTCCCTTTATTAAATCATTCAGCAAACGGTAATAGATATCCCGAAACATAGGCTTTATCACTTCCTCGTACTCTGCATCAAGCTTTTCATTCCGGTAAATAAAAGAATAGTTCTCTTTTTAGCAGCTTTTAAATCCATAAAGGCCTGCCGGCTAAGCTTAATATACGGCTTGCCATAGCTGTTTTCTATGATATCCACTACCAGATTATTAATAATGGCAGCATTATTAATCCCAATTTCACGGCTGGTAAACAGCAGGTCTCCCTCCAGAATTCGGGCTGTAACGGCATCCTGACGGTCCTTTCCCAGATAGGCAATCATATCGCAGACTCTGACTACGCAGCCCTCAAGCGTACAGGGAATCAGCTTCTCAATAGCCGGCTTTCCCTCTCTAGCACACGCCTCTGTCTGAATATCAAAATTTTCAAAGGAACTTCCTGCAGCCGGCCGATATTCTCCCAGCTCAAATTCTCCGTTGTGGCATAGGATTCCATCCAGTGTCTGCAAAGAAATATTTCTGGGGAAAATTTTTTCCAGCACACGCACACTCTGTACATTATGATGAAAGAATTTCCCCGTCTCCGCCTCCAGCAGCTGACTCAAATACCGTTCCCCCGCATGGCCAAAGGGCGTATGCCCAATATCATGGCCCAGCGCGATCGCCTCAATCAGGTCCTGATTAAGCCCTAGCACCCTTCCTATATTTCTGGCAATTCTGGAAACCAGCTGTACATGAAGTCCTCTTCTGGTTATATCATCGTTGCGGTAAAAAGAAAACACCTGTGTCTTATCCGCGTACCGATTATAAAAGGGAAGGTGCATAATCTTTTCTATATCCCGCACAAAAGCCGGTCTCCACAGGCTGGCCTTGTCCCTGTCCGGATCTCTTCTGACAATCTGTCCGTCGTCGCACCGATAAGGACTGCCATGGACCCAGGGACAGTCAGAGGCGATGATCCCCTGCAGCTTCGCATTTATCTTTTTATAAGTTACCGCCATACCAGGCTCCTCCCTCCAAAATATGGATAACCCACTGGGGCATTATAACATTCATTGCTATAATGCCGCAAGTAAGCTATACTATATAAAGAAACAAAAAGGAGGTCCTTACCGTGAATATATGGCATGACATTGCCCCGTCTCTGGTGACACCCGAGAGCTTTACTTCTGTAATTGAGATCTCAAAAGGAAGCAAAATCAAGTACGAGCTGGACAAACAGACAGGCCTTCTCCGCATGGACAGGATTCTGCATACAGCCACCCACTACCCTGCCAATTACGGCTTTATTCCGATTACGTACGGCGACGACAATGACCCTTTGGACGTACTGGTACTGTGCAGCGAAGCCATTTTACCCATGACACTGGTACAGTGCTATCCCATTGGCGTAATCAATATGATTGACAATGGAAAAAATGACGAAAAAATTATTTGCGTCCCTTTTACGGATCCCAGCTATAAGCACTGCCGCTCTATTGAAGACCTTCCCCGCCACATTTTTGATGAAATTGAACACTTCTTCTCTGTATATAAACAGCTAGAGGGCAGACAGACTGCAGTCGACACTGTAAGGGGACGGGAGGAAGCATTGAAAATCATACAAGAGGCCATGGACAATTACCGGGCCAATTTTATTGTAAAATGAGAACGATACTGCACTGCGACTGCAACGGCTTTTACGCTTCTGTAGAATGTACGCGCAATCCTGAATTAAAAAAAGTCCCTATGGCAGTTTGCGGAAATCCTGAAAACCGACACGGCATCATACTGGCAAAAAATGAGCTGGCCAAAAAGTTTCAGATTCAAACAGCAGAAACTGTATGGCAGGCTAAGCGCAAATGCCCCCATCTGGTATTGATAGAGCCTCATCGGCAGCTGTATACAGAATATTCCCGCAGGGTCAATGATATTTACAAAGAATATACAGACCTGGTAGAGCCCTTTGGCATCGATGAATCCTGGCTAGACGTTACAGGAAGCCGCGCACTGTTCGGTGACGGCGTTAACATTGCCGATACCCTGCGAAAGCGGGTGAAGCTTGAATTGGGCCTGACCATATCGGTAGGCGTTTCCTTCAATAAAGTTTTTGCCAAGCTGGGAAGCGACTATAAAAAGCCGGACGCTACCACACTGTTCTCTGCGGAAAACTGGCAGGAGAAAATATTCCCTCTTCCGGTAGAAACGCTGCTGTTTGTAGGCAGTAAGGTGCAGGAAAAGCTATCGCATCTCTGCATCACTACCATAGGCGATCTGGCAGCCAGTAATCCTCAGCTCCTGGTTTCCCATTTAGGAAAACTTGGCCGCACACTGTGGACCTATGCCAATGGCTTGGATGACAGCCCTGTTATTCCTCAAGAAGACGGCAGCCAGGCAAAATCT
>CABQMV010000030.1 GCA_902465325.1 uncultured Oscillospiraceae bacterium | reverse complement strand
AGCGTACTCTTTTTTAGTTTTTGTACTTCTATACGTTCCCTGTGCCGCTGCTACTGCCACCATGAATAAAGAACTGGGAGGCTGCAGGTGGGCACTTATCAGTATTGTATGGCAGCTGGTCTGTGCCTATCTGGTTTCGTTCATAGTGTACCAGGTGGGGAGACTATTTTAGCTTCTTTGGCTGGCAAGCGTTCCGAAACGGCGCTCCTGGTATTTTGCCGCCAGACGGATGGCCTCCTTCATACTGACGGCAGAGGCGATTCCCTTTCCGGCAATGTCAAAGGCAGTGCCGTGGTCCACCGACGTTCTCAAAAAGGGTAGTCCAAGGGTTATGGCAATTGTACGTTCAAAATCAAGGGTTTTTGTAGCAATATGTCCCTGGTCATGGTATAGAGACAAAACGGCGCAATACCGTCCGATTTTAACAAGGTGAAAAACGGAATCGGCCCCTATAGGTCCCTCCACAGGGAACCCAAGTTTTTGGGCCTGCTCTACAGCCTGATATATTGCTTCTTCCTCGCTGCCAAAAAGGCCGTGTTCTCCGCAGTGGGGATTCAAACCGGCAACCGCCATCCTGCCGGAGGATATGCCTATTTCCTTCAGTGCACCTGTACATCGGGAGATATATTCCAGCAGACGCGGCACCGTGACTTTTTCGCAGGCCTGACGCAGAGAAAGATGGCGGGTTAGAAAGAAAACCCGTAATCCCAGAGTTTCAAACATGGTTAAAGGATCCTCTGTCCCAGTGAGGGCGCCAAAAATTTCCGTGTGCCCTATATGGGGGACCCCTGCCGCCCGCAGGGCTTCCTTATTGATGGGAGCGGTGGCAACTGCATGTATATGAGACTTTTCGGCCAGGTCTACAGCAGCCTTGATACAGTCAAAGGCTGCCTGCCCGCCTTTGGGAGAGATATGGCCGATCTCCTCCGGCAAAATTTCGGCACATTCTATATGATAAATCTGATTCTGCCAGAAATGACGGCTCAGGCCCTGTATATCCAGGCTGCGCGCTGTTTTTTCCAGTATAGCCCTGTCGCCTATTACCAGCAGCTTGCACAGGGATGAAATTTCAGGGTCTGCCGCGGCCCTCAAGACAATTTCAGGTCCTATCCCGCAGGGGTCTCCCATTGTAACAGCAATTGTTTTCATGTTCAATCTCCACACTCCTTTGCCTGCTTATTATACCACTATTTTTTGCTGCAGGTGAGCCCATGGGCTGTGGTGTCTGTTTGCATTGTATTTATTCAAGTGGTATAATCCTTTTGATAAAGAAGAACAGAACCGACGGATCGGAGGGTGCCAATGGCCCTGGGAGATGATTTGGGCAATAAACTCAAAAAGCCCGCCAATAAAAAAACGCAGCAGAGAGAGCGGCGGCCTATAAAGGTGTCGCGAATTAAATATATCGTGATATCTATTATCTTGCTGTTGTCCGCCATTTTTCTTATGATATTTATGCTCTGGGCCAAGGGAGGCGCGGATACAGCCCTTTCTGCAGACGGAACAGACAATTTGTACAGCGCGGGCCGGTATTTTTGCCGGATCAAATACCCGGATAACTGGGAGGTCGTTACAGGGGAGAACGGATTCTATATAAATAAAGACACCGGGCTGATTTTACAGCTCTATCCTTATACCACCAAAGAGGTTCAGACGGAATTAGCGGAGGGCGCTACAGAGCCGCCCACTACGCCGGAGCCTTTGAAAATACAAACGGAGGGAGTTCTTGTTTCTGTTTACTACCAGCCGGCACCTGATTTTTCCTGGCCCACAACGGCGGCACCGGAAGAGGGGACTACGCCCACGCCTACACCTGAGGCCACCGGTGCCCCTACACCGACTCCCGCGGCTTTTGCGCTGGCAGAGGCCTCTGAACGGTCTGTAGAGCTTATGAAAACAAAAATTTTACCTGCGATTTCCTCTGAAGGGGGACCGGATTTCAGCTTCTCTTCTCCGGAGGCTTACGAAGGGAAGCACTGCAGCTTTCAGGCATATACGTACCAGTATACAGACAAAAAGGGGAATGTAATAAAAGGGGAGATGTATGTATGCTCCAGGGCTATGTCGTATTATATGGTAAACTATGAGGCCAGAGAGGATCTGTTTGATTCTTACCGGAATGCCTATCAGAGTATGGTGAATAACTTTATTTTATCTGTATTTGACTACTGACGGTTTGAATGATGACCGGTGAAATGATATAATTCTTTATATGTGAGATTACTTATTTGGAAAGGTTTGGGTGCAGCATGAAGACAAAGGCGATCAGGTTATACGGGAAACAGGACTTGAGACTGGAGGAGTTTGAGCTTCCGGATATCTGCGAGGATGAAATTCTGGTTCATATTATATCGGACAGCATTTGTATGTCCACGTATAAGGCGGCGATTCAGGGAGAGGATCACAAACGTGTTCCTGATAACGTTGCAGATAATCCCGTTATTGTAGGGCATGAGTTTTGCGGAGAGATTGTAGAAGTGGGCGCTAAATGGCAGGATAAATTTAAGCCGGGACAGAGATTTTCTATACAGCCGAATCTCAATTACAAGGGACGGCTGGATGCGCCGGGCTATTCCTATCCTCATCTGGGCGGGAGCGCTACCTATGGAATTTTGCCTAATGAGGTAATGGAGCAGGGCTGTCTGCTGGAATATAACAACGATACTTATTTTTATGGGAGCATAGCCGAACCTATGTCCTGTATTGTAGGGACCTATCACGCAATGTATCATACGACTGCCGGCGTATATGTTCACGATATGGGAATTAAAGAGGGCGGCAATATGGCTATTCTGGCAGGCGTAGGACCTATGGGGATCGGAGCCATTGACTATGCCATTCACTGTGACAGAAAGCCCGGACTGCTGGTGGTAACGGATATAGACGATGCCAGATTAAAGAGGGCAGCTTCTATCTATACCGTAGAGGAGGCGGCCAAAAATGGGGTGAAATTGATATATGTCAATACTGGGGCCGTTGAAAATCCCGATCAGTATATGATGGACCTTACCGGCGGAAAGGGCTACGATGATGTCATGGTGTTTGCTCCCGTAAAGCCTGTTGTAGAGATGGGAGACCGGATTCTGGGTAGAGACGGCTGCCTGAACTTTTTTGCCGGTCCTTCTAAGTCAGACTTCTCCGCTACCATGAATTTCTACAATGTCCACTACTCCTCGACCCATGTAGTGGGTACCAGCGGCGGAAATACAGAGGACATGATAGAATCTCTGAAAATGATGAGTGAGGGGACCATCAATCCTTCTTCTATGATTACTCATATTGGAGGCTTGAACTGTACCATTGATACCGTATTAAATCTGCCTTCCATTCCAGGGGGCAAGAAATTGGTATACACCAATATTGATTTGCCGTTAACTGCAATTTCTGATTTTAGAGAAAAAGGTACGTCCAGTCCACTCTTCCAGGAGCTGGCTGACATATGTGACAGACATAACGGCCTGTGGAACGGGGAAGCGGAGGCATATCTGCTGTCTCATGCCAAGCCTATCTGACCGGGCACAGCAAGGGAAAGAAGGAACCGAATAAAGCGCTCCATGCATAATATGTAATGAAATATTATGTATGGAGCATTTTTATTATGGGTTTGAAATTTGCCCTGGTAGGGGGAGACCTGAGAAATGTAAAATTGGCTTCTATCTTAGCGGCAGAAGGCTGCACCGTCTATACCTACGGCATCTCACACAGCAGCATCGGCACCAACTTTAACCGATGTTCAGAATTGGGAGAGGCTATTGCTATGGGTGATTTCATTATAGGACCCATGCCTTTTACTCTGGGAGGAAGCAAGCTGAACGCCCCTCTGCATACCAGCGATATTGAGGTTAACGATGTACTGCGTGCTGTGCCGCGCGGAAAAGTGATTATGGCAGGCAGGGTGCCGGCGGAGGTTGTATTAGAAGCAGCGGCCAAAGAAATTCGTATCGTGGATATTCTCCAAAGAGAGGACATGGCAATTTTAAATGCTATTCCTACGGCAGAGGGCGCTATTCAGATTGCCATGGAGGAGATTCCGGTGACGATTCACCGCTGTCCCATTCTGGTGCTGGGCTTGGGCAAGGTAGGCAGCGCTCTGGCGGACCGCCTGAAGGCCCTGGGTGCAGAGGTGACGGTGTGCGTCAGAAAAAGCAAGGATCTGGCTCTGGGGGAAAGCCGCGGCTTTCACACAATTACCTTTGACCGACTGGCCGGGGAGATTCACCGGTTTGCCGTTGTCTATAACAGTGTGCCGTCTTTGGTGGTGGACCAGTCCGTACTGGAGCTGGTGTCTCCGGATGTACTAATTGTTGATCTGGCATCCAGTCCAGGCGGTGTAGACTTTACCTTTGCCAAGGAAAAAGGAATCAAGACTGTGCAGGCCCTTTCTCTTCCGGGAAAGGTGGCGCCGGAAACTTCAGCAGAGACTATGGCAAAGGTTATTTTTAATATTTTAAAAGAGTTAGCGGGGGAGGCAGCATACAATGTTAATTGACGTAAAAATAGGATTTGCAGTTACAGGCTCTTTTTGTACACATGCAGCGGCATTGGCGGCAGCGGAGGATTTAGTGAAAAGAGGGGCGGATGTATACCCCATCTTATCTACTATGGTACAGGAAAGCGGCACCCGTTTTTTAGAGCAGGGGGTTATGGCCTCTGAGCTTACCCGTATTACGGGACATAAAGTGATCAGCTCTATTGTAGAGGCGGAGCCCATTGGCCCCAGAAAGCTGCTGGATGTGGTTTGCGTGATTCCCTGTACGGGAAACACAATTGGTAAGATGGCAAACGGAATTACAGATACACCGGTTTTAATGGCCTGTAAAGCGCATTTAAGAAATAACAGGCCGGTTGTCATCGCAGTGTCTACAAACGACGGGCTGGGCGCCAGTGCCAAAAATATCGGTCATTTACTGGCAGCCAAAAATATCTATTTTGTTCCCTTTCGTCAGGATGATCCTATTAATAAACCTCTCTCTTTGGTAGCACATTTTGATTTATTAGCGCCGGCCATTGAATGTGCCTTAGAGGGGAATCAGATACAACCTATTATAAGTTGATGAATAATTGTTGACAAACTGTAAAAAGAAGAATATAATGACAACGTATTCTGTATGCGCTACTTGATCTCACATGTTTTTGTAAGTCATTGTTGTAATTTGTGGTTTACAAAGCATGTGAGTTTTTTAGTTACAGTGGATTTCAGGGTGCAAATATTTAGATGGAGGTACCACATGAACACCGGTACAGTAAAATGGTTTAATGCAGAAAAGGGCTTTGGATTTATATCCAATGACGACGGCGGAGATGATATATTCGTACATTTTTCCGCAATTCAGACAGAAGGTTTTAAGACTCTGGCAGAAGGACAAAAGGTAACTTTTGACATAGAGCAGGATCCTAAGAACAGTTCTAAACTGAGAGCGGCTAATGTTTGCTCCGCTTAAAGCAAATTTCAGAGAAAGGGCCTCTGCTGTTTAGGCGGGGGCCCTTTCCGCTGTCAATGGCTGTTTTCTGGCGTCTGGTTATTTGACAAAAAGGAGGGCCAGGCCTTATAATAAAAAAGAATTTTTAGAGAGTTTTTTATATTTTACATAAGAAAAAGGACTGATTTAACAGTGGCAAAGACAAATAAAAAAAAGAAAACTTCCGGAAGACCTTCCCGGTCCGTATCTGGACAGGGACCTCGCATGAAAAATAAAAAATCTTCCAATAAAGAAATTTCCGCAGTAATTCTTTTTGCTGTCTGTGTTTTGCTATTTTTATGTTTTATCGGACAAGTAGGTCTTGTAGGTCAGGTTGTATGCAGTGTTGTGTTTGGTATTTTTGGGCAGGTGTCGGCGTATTTGCTTCTTGCCTTTTTTGTATATGTGGCCTGGAATCTGCTGAGAGGAAATATAGAAAAACCGGGTGTCCGTCAGACTTTTTTCTTTATGCTGCTGACCCTTGCAGTCTCGGCGCTGGTTCATACTATGGTATTTTCCTATTCTGTGGAGGCTGAGTATTTTACTAGTATAGGGGACCTGCTGAAATCTTATCAGGAAGGGGCATCCGGCGGCTTTTTAGGAGGCAGCCTTAGTTTTATACTACAGAAATATATGACCAAAGTGGGCGCTTATGTAGTTTTGATTCCCATTATTATTGTTTTGGCTATGTGTCTCTTTTCCTTTTCTATTGCCAATTTTGTACATCGAATTTCCAATGCCGGAAACAAAGCGGGTGCAGGCATAAAGAAAATTAAAAGCCGGTTTGACGAGGAAGGTGTACAGGCGGCAGCGCGCAGGAATATGAATTCGATGACTTCTTCACAGCCGCTTTCCCCGGAAACGGAAGGCTTAGTGGATACCCGGGGAAGCAGTTTGGCGTCCCCCCTGTCTCCTGAGAAAAAGGATCGGGGCAGAGGCAGTAAATTCAGCCGCTTCTACGATAAGCTGCGCCCCAGAAATCAGGATGAAATAGAAGAACGTCCTATTTCTTCAGCACAGGAGGCTGAAGAGTTTCCAGAGGACGATGCCGCGGCGGATTTGTTTGACTATGCAATTATCAATGACGCACAGAGTGAAATTGTTCAGAGTGTGGATGAAGCATTTGCGGGACTGCCGGGCATCAATCTGGGAGAGGAGGCGCTGCCGGAGGAAACCGGGCCGGCGGAGAAATATCAAAAAGAAGATGATGATATTCAGATAAAAGTAACGGCTGTGAATACGGCGCCCAAGCCCCATAAGCCGTATCGGAAACCGCCTGTAAGCCTGTTGTCCAAGAGCCCTGCCAGAAATACTTCTCCTATGGCCCAGAAGGCGCTCATGAATCAAAATGCCAAAAAGCTGGAATCTGTGCTGGCCAGCTTTGGAATCGCGGCAAAGGTAATTAATATTTCTCAGGGGCCTTCTGTTACCCGATATGAACTGCAGCCCAACTCCGGCGTTAAGGTAAGCAGAATCAAAAATCTTTCTGATGATTTAGCGCTGAATCTGGCGGCCACCAGTATTCGAATTGAGGCGCCTATTCCGGGCAAGGCGGCCATTGGCATTGAGATTCCCAATACGGAGGTGGATACAGTATATTTCCGGGATATGATTGAGTCAGAGGCCTTTCGGCGCAATACCTCCAAGGTTTCCTTCTGTCTTGGAAAAAACATTTCTGGCGAAACGGTAGTGGCTGATCTGGTTAAAATGCCTCACCTTCTGGTGGCGGGCACGACAGGAGCCGGCAAGAGTATTTGTATTAACTGTTTAATTTTAAGTATTCTGTATAATGCGAGTCCGGATGAGGTAAAGCTTATTTTAATTGATCCGAAGCAGGTAGAGTTTGTCCCCTATGAGGGAATCCCACATCTTTTTGTGCCTGTGGTCAAGGATTCCCGTAAAGCGGCAGGGGCCTTATCCTGGGCGGTGGCACAGATGAATGAACGGTACAGACTGTTTTCCGAATCAGGGGTCAGGGATATAAAAGGCTATAATCTGCATGCAGAAGAAAACGGCCTGGAGACGCTTCCGCAGATTGTTATTATAATCGATGAGCTGGCAGATTTGATGATGGTCGCCCACGATACGGTGGAGGATTCTGTATGCAGGCTGGCGCAGATGGCCAGAGCAGCCGGGATGCATTTGGTAATTGCTACCCAGCGGCCTTCGGTAGATGTCATTACCGGTATTATTAAGGCGAATATTCCGTCCCGCATTGCCCTGAAGGTGGCCTCTCAGGTGGACTCTCGGACGATTATTGATGCTGCGGGCGCAGAGAAGCTTCTGGGGCGTGGGGATATGATTTTTATGCCTTTGGGCAGTGTGAAGGGAACTCGTATACAGGGCGCTTTTGTTTCTGACAGCGAGGTAGAGGCGGTCGTTTCCTTTTTAAAGAAAAATTGTTCTGACGACGGGTATGACCAGGAGGTACTGGAGAATTTTAATACCAGCCTGGCGGCAGAAACGGAGAAGGCAGGTTCCTCTAAAGGGGGAGCGGAGCCGGGAGAGGATGAGCTGCTGCCAAAGGCAATTGATATTGCTGTAGAGCTGAAGCAGATTTCCGCCTCCTATTTGCAGCGAAAGCTGGGAGTCGGTTATAACCGGGCGGCCCGGCTGATTGATCAGATGGAGGAACGGGGAATCATTGGAGGAAAGGACGGCAGCAATCCCAGACAGGTATTGGTGAGCCGCAGTGAGTTGGACAGTCAGGCATAAGGTTTGTTCGTACGATTATATAAGCGAGGAGAGAAAAAACATGGCAAAAATTTTAGACGGAAAAGCGGTAGCGGCAAGAGTTAGAGGGGAAATTGCCGCGGAGGTATCAAAATTAAAGGAAGAGGGAAAGGTGCCCTGTTTGGCAGTAATTATTGTAGGAAATAATTCTGCCTCCAGAGTATATGTCAATAATAAAAAAAAGGCCTGTGCAGAGGTGGGGATGACCTCCCTGGAATATGCACTGCCGGAGGAGACCACGCAGCAGCTGTTTGAACTGATTGATGAACTGAACGCCAGAGCAGATGTAAATGGGATTTTGGTACAGCTGCCTCTGCCGGCCCATATAGAGGAGGCACAGGTGATCGAAAGAATATCTCCTAGGAAAGATGTGGACTGTTTCCATCCGTATTCAGCGGGAAAGCTGTTTACCGGAGCTCCTATTTTTCAGCCCTGTACGCCGGCGGGGATTATGGAACTGATTAAAGAAAGCGGTGTAGAGGTTTCCGGCAAGAACTGCGTAGTAGTGGGACGAAGTAATATTGTAGGAAAGCCCATGGCTATGCTGCTGATGGGAGCGAACGGGACCGTGACGGTAGCGCATTCCAGAACAAAGGATTTGAAGGCAGTGTGCAGAGCTGCGGATATATTGGTGGTGGCCATTGGCCGGGCAAAGTTTATAACAGCAGACTACATAAAGCCGGGCGCTGTGGTGATTGACGTGGGGATGAACCGGGACGAAAACGGAAAGCTGTGCGGGGATGTGGATTTTGCTTCTGTGGAACCTGTCTGTGGGGCGATTACCCCTGTGCCAGGGGGCGTGGGACCTATGACCATTACTATGCTTTTGAAGAATACACTGAGGGCAATTTCGTATTGACAGATGGCCTTGGATTATGTAAAATAGTCGTGGAACAGTTTGATGTTTCAGAAGTTTCTGAATTGATATAATAATTTTATACAATACAGTACTTAAGTTACAATTTACCAGGAGGTGTTTGTAAATGGATTTCCTTTTACAAATCGTCATCCTAGGGATTTCTTGTATTGGTGTTGGACTTTTATCTGGATGGATTGCGTGGAAGAGCGGCAATAAAAAAGGCTATGAAAAGAGAAAGACAGAAGCCGAGGCTATCTTCAACGGTGCAGAAGCCGAGGGCAAGCGCATTATCGCCGAAGCGGTGAAGGTAGGAGAGGCGAAGAAGAGAGAGTATCTGCTTGCTACAAAGGAAGAAATTCATAAGAGTAAGCTTGAGCTGGAAAAAGAAATCAAGGATAGACGTAATGAAATGCAGCGCTCAGAGCGGCGTCTGATACAAAAAGAAGAAAGTATTGACAAGAAGCAGCAGTCTTTGGAGGAGAAGGAGGTTCTCCTGAATAACCACCTTGAGGATATCAAGGTTATAGAAGACAAAGCGAAAAAGGAGTTTGAAAAGCAGATTGCGGAGCTGGAAAGGATATCCGGGTTCAGCCGGGAAGAGGCAAAACAATATCTGCTGTCTAATTTAGAGAATGAAATCACTCATGAGTCAGCTACGCTGATTCGTGACAGTGAAGCGCGGGTAAAGGAAGAGGCTGACCGGAGAGCAAAGGAAATTATTGCTACCGCCATTCAGAAAAGTGCGGCCAGCTATGTTTCCGAGACAACGGTTTCTGTTGTTCCGCTTCCCAATGATGAAATGAAGGGCCGTATTATTGGCCGGGAGGGGCGGAATATAAGAGCGCTGGAGACGCTTACCGGTGTGGATCTTATCATCGACGATACGCCGGAGGCCGTTATCTTGTCAGGGTTTGATCCGATTCGGAGAGAGATTGCCCGGATTGCGTTGGAGCGGCTTATTATTGACGGCCGGATTCATCCTGCCAGAATTGAGGAAATGGTAGAGAAGGCCAGAAAAGAGGTTGAGAATACCATAAGACAGGCCGGAGAAAACGCTACATATGAGGTAGGCGTGTTTGGACTGCATCCTGAGATGGTCAGACTGCTGGGCCGTATGAAGTTCAGAACCAGCTACGGGCAGAGCGTATTGGTGCATTCTATAGAAGTAGCCAGGTTATGCGGTATTATGGCGGCAGAGCTGGGTGTGGATGTCAATTTGGCAAAGCGCGCGGGTCTGGTACATGATATAGGAAAGGCCATTGACTATGAAGTAGAGGGTTCTCATATTACCATCGGCGCGGATGTGGCCAGAAAGTATAAAGAATCTCCGGAAGTCATTAATGCCATTTTGGCACACCATGGAGATGAAGATCCCCAGTCTATTGTAGCAGTGCTTGTACAGGCGGCAGATTCTATTTCTGCAGCGAGACCGGGTGCCAGGAGTGAGACGCTGGAATCTTATGTAAAACGTCTGGAGAAGCTGGAGGAGATCACGAACTCCTTTGACGGGGTGGACAGGACCTTTGCTGTACAGGCCGGCCGGGAGCTGAGAATCATGGTAAAGCCGGAGGCTGTATCGGATGATGATATGGTTATTATGGCCAGGAATATTGCGAAAAAGATAGAGAGTGAAATGGAATACCCCGGACAGATTAAAATTACTATGCTGCGGGAGACCAGAACGGTTGAGTACGCAAAATAGCGGTTGATTTATGCAGATTGTGTTGATACCGGCATATAAACCGGACGAAAAGTTTATAGTATTTATACGGGAACTATTGGCGGCAGGATGTACTGTTGTATCGGTAGACGACGGCAGCGGGAAGGACTGCCGTCCTTTCTTTATTAAAGCGCAGACGATAGGAGTCCATGTTGTCTCTTATGCGGAAAACAGGGGGAAAGGAGCCGCCCTTAAGACCGGTGTGCAATATATCATAGAAAGGTTCCCGGAAGTCCGGGGTATTATTACAGCAGACTGCGATGGGCAGCATACTGTAAAGGACATTCTGAGGGTAGGCAGGTTTATGGACCGATATCCCGACCGGGTGATTCTGGGCGGCCGGTTCTCTGAAAAGCAGAAGGTTCCCCTGCGATCCGCTTTTGGGAATTCTTTTACCAGACTTGTGTTTCGTATTGCTACTGGTTTGTCTATCCGTGATACTCAGACGGGGTTACGGGGCTTTCCGGCTTCGCTGCTTTCCAAGCTCCTGTCTGTTTCAGGAGACCGTTATGAGTATGAAATGAATGTACTGTTGAAACTGAAGGAGTGGGGAATCGGTTTTTTAGAAATCCCGATCAGCACGATTTACATTGATAACAACCGGGCCTCTCACTATAATCCATTAAAGGATTCCTGGAGAATTTTTAAGCAGATTTTAAAGTTTTGTGCTTCATCGCTGCTGTGCTTTGCCGTTGACTATATTATGTTTTTGGTTTTTGACAGGTTGTTTGGCGGGGTTTCAGGTGCGGCGTATATCTGTGCCAGATTTATAAGCGGAGGAATGAATTACTTTTTAAATAGCCGCTTTGTTTTTAAGAACGCTTCCGCTGTTATATTAGTAAAATACTTTATAACAGCTGTTTTCATTGCTGTTCTCGGTTCAGGCGGGACCTGGCTGTTCAAGGAATTATTGGGAATGGCGTCTGTGCTTTGTAAATTCCTTATTGATCTGCCGCTGTTTGCTGTCAGCTATTTTGCGCAGCGGGAGTTCGTTTTCAGAAAGAAGCACGGTTCCAAAGCAATTTAATATATTCCTGCATAGGGAAGACAGGCTCCTGAAACCGCTTCCGCTCTGTCGGAGTGGTTTTATTCCAAACATCGGAAAATATGCAGTGGAAGGCCAGCGGCGTTCCTGTTTTTTCTGAAAGCTCTTTAGCCAGATCGCGTCCTTTCTCCAGCGTCTCTGTTTTGGTGTACTGAAGCAGATGGGTATTATTTACAATACCAGTAAAACAAAGACCGCAGCTGTCTTCAATTTCCTTGTATATTTTCAGTGCACTGTCCAGGTCCTTAGTAAAGGGTCGATTTTTATTTAATACAAAAAATAAATTATATTTCCGGCTGCCAATGGCTTCTTTATAACGGCCTACTGCCTTCGCACCTACGTCGTCGCCGCCAATATCCAGTACCAGATCTACCTCTTTTTCCTCGATTAAATATTGCATTTGCGGAGTAAGAGCGGGGACATCCACATTAGACTGGGCGTACAGCGGCAGCTCTACCCGGATTCCCTTTTCCTCCAGAGGCTTTACGGCATCTGCAGTGCGAAAAAAGGGATTTACAATATCCATATCTGCAATGGCGACCTTCCTCTCCGGAGCCATCTGTTTTAAATGAAAGGCAAAATTTACAGCGATTTCAGTTTTTCCGCTGCCATAGTGGCCAGTAAAAATATATATTTGAGGGTCCTTTTTATTTAACTCCATAACAGTCTCCATTCCTTATATTTCCTACTCTATTATAAGACAAATATTTACCATTGTCACCTGCCGGATCAAAGCGGTAAAATGTAACTATCAGACAGGGTCATTCTATAATTGGGAGGTGAATAGTATGGGCAGTTTTATAGAAAAAATACATAGTCAGAGCAAAGCTGTTTTGTATGCGGCCTATTGGGCCAGTATTATAACACTGCTGGGTGCTATGGGTTTGCTTCTTGCGGGATTTCCTTATACGGGCAGTCAGATGATTTATACTGCTTTTAATATTATGATTGTTTCGGTTATTATTTGTTTTTGTATTGAACTGAATGAAAAAATGAAAGGGGAATAAAGAAAAGGGATTTTATCTGGAGGAAGCGAAATTAAAATAAGACAGTAAGTTAGAAAACAGGAGCTCTCCATGATACCTCAGCAGCAAATTGATGAAATAATTGAGAAAAATGACATTGTTTCTGTTATATCGGACTATGTAAAGCTTGAACGGAAAGGAAATAGCTATAAGGGCCTGTGCCCTTTTCACAAGGAGAAAACGCCGTCCTTTTCTGTTATGGAGGACAGGCAGATTTTCAAGTGCTTTGGCTGCGGCAAGGGTGGAAATGTAGTCCATTTTATTATGCAGGCTGAAGGTCTCAGCTACCCGGATGCGTTAAAGTATTTAGCTGAAAAACAGGGAATCCAGATTCGCGATACCAGTGATAAAAAGGCCGCTGAATTAGCGGAAAAGCGAAAGCTGATTATGCAGATCAATAAAGAGGCGGCCCGTTTTTTCTTTATGCAGCTGACGAAGAGCCGGGAGGGTTATGAATACTTTACCAGACGGGGAATTCCTCCGGAGACGGTTAAGCATTTTGGCCTCGGCTTTGCGGCGGACAGCTGGGACTGCCTGATCCGATATTTTGCCTCTAAAAATATAACGGCTTCTCAGCTGGAGACGGCCGGGCTGGTTATTCGGAATAAAAGTGGGGGATACTGTGATAAATTCCGTCATAAGGTTATGTTTCCCATCTTTGATGTGCTGGGGAATGTAGTAGCTTTTGGCGGCAGAGTGCTGGATGATTCAAAGCCGAAATACATTAATTCTCCGGAAACCGCTTTGTATACAAAGGGGAAGCATTTATACGGTTTGAATTTTGCCAGACAGAGCGGCAGTAAAAGAGTGATTATCGTGGAAGGGTATATGGATTGTATTGCTCTCCATCAGAGAGGAATTTCATGGGCTGTAGCCGCGCTGGGTACTGCTCTGACGTTGGATCAGGCCCGACTGTTGAAAAAATATTTTGATGACTGTATTACCTGTTTTGATGCGGATGCGGCAGGGCAGACAGCTACTTTAAGAGGAATGGATATTTTAACCCGGGCGGGCTTCAACGTTCGGGTTATGGCGGTGCCTGACGGAAAGGATCCCGATGAATTTCTCAAAAAGCACAGTCCGGACGCTTTCATTGAAATAGCGGACCGGGCCAAGACCCTGGTTGAGTATAAAATAACCTTGGCGGAAAAAAAATATCCTCCAGAGGATAATGCAAGGAGGGTGAAATTTCTAGGGGCTGTCACAGAAACCTTGGCATCTATTGAGGATGCAGTGGAACGGGACATGTATACAAGTTGGGTTTCCAGGGAATATGAAATATCGGCGGAACCTTTAAAGGAGCAAATTCGGAATTTGAGGACCGGAGGAAAGATAAATGCTCAAAATATATTTATGAAGCGTGCTGTAGCATCGGAAAAACGGCCGCAAGAGAAAGACGGAGCTGTTAAAATGACGGAAAAGCAACGTAAAATTGATCTTTTTGAGAAGACGCTGCTTCTTCTCTTAGCAGAGGATACGCGCAATTTGGCTGCAAAACAGCCGCTGCTAAAGGAGGAGTTCTTTTTACAAAAATCGAATAGAGAATTATACCGGAATTTATTGAACCGGGTTGACAGGGGACAGGCAGTAAGCAAAGAGGTGCTGCTTTCAGATGTTGGCATTTCCGATGCGGAGGTACTTGCAAAGATACTGAGCAACTGGATTTCTCCGCCGGATATAAGCAAAGCATGTTCAGAACTGATTACAAAGCTTGAAAAGGTACATGATGAAAGCCGATTGGCGCAGATTTACAGTCTGTTGGCCGATCCGCAGCTGGATGTCGCAAAAAAAGAAGAATTGACTAAAGAAATGAATCAGATATTGTTGGGAAAGAGGTCCGGATAACATGGCGAAGAAGAAAACTTCAGAAGAGATGAAAGAAAAACAAAAGGATGAGGCGGCGAACTCCACGGCAGAAAAGGACGGTAAAGAGAAGCGGCCTTCTTCTGCAAAAAAGAATACGCTGAAAGAGGAGTCAAAAAACAGTTCTGCGAAAAAGGCTAAGGTTCCGGCAGCTGAGCCTGAGTTAGCAGAGGATTTTGCTCCCGGAGACCCTGCTCCGGAGGAGGATGAGGATTCCCAAGATTATTCTGCAGACCCTGCATTGGAAGAGGATTTTTCCGAGGATTTCCCGGAGGACTTCCCGGAGGATTTTCCGGAGGAGGATCTTACTGCTGAGGTGGAAGAATTCAATGCAGATGATTTTGAGATTGATGACACCACTGTGAGCGAAGAGGATGCTATTATTGAAGAAGAGGCAGCGAAACCTGCGCTGAACCCTGAAAACAAGGCGATTATTGACAGCCTGATGGAAAAGGGAAAGGTGAAGGGAATTATTACTGTCGATGAGATCAATGAAGCCATTGATGAGAGTGAAGTAGAACCGGAAATTATTGATAAAATTTATGAAACCGCTGAACACCTGGGGATTAACATCTTGGGAGATATGGACCATGTGGCGGAAATCCACCAGATGGAGGATCTGGATTTTGGTATGCCCGACGGAATAAGGCTTGAAGACCATGTGCGGATGTATTTAAAGGAAATTGGCAAGGTTCCTCTGCTGACAGCGGAGGAGGAGGTGGAGCTTGCCATCCGTATAGAGAACGGGGACGAAGAGGCCAAAAAGCGGCTGAATGAGGCCAATCTCCGCCTTGTTGTTAGTATAGCGAAACGATATGTGGGACGCGGTATGCTTTTTCTGGATTTAATTCAAGAAGGCAATATGGGCCTTTTGAAAGCAGTGGAGAAGTTCGACTACAGAAAAGGATATAAATTCAGCACATATGCTACCTGGTGGATCCGACAGGCGATTACAAGGGCTATTGCCGACCAGGCCCGTACGATAAGGATTCCTGTTCATATGGTGGAGACCATCAATAAACTGATTCGGGTATCAAGACAGCTTTTACAGGAGTATGGACGGGATCCGACGCCGGAGGAGATTGCTCAGGCAATGAATATGTCTGTGGAGCGGGTCCGTGAGATTATGAAAATTTCACAGGAACCGGTTTCGTTGGAGACGCCCATCGGTGAGGAGGAGGATAGCCATCTGGGAGATTTCATTCCTGACGAGGATGCCCCTGCGCCTTCTGAACGAGCTGCTTATACGCTGCTTCGGGAGCAGCTGATGGAGGTTTTGCAGACCTTGACTCCCAGGGAGCAGAAGGTTTTGAAGCTTCGGTTTGGTCTGAATGACGGATGGGCCAGGACGCTGGAGGAGGTCGGACGGGAGTTTAATGTAACCAGAGAGCGTATTCGTCAAATTGAAGCAAAGGCTTTGCGAAAGCTGAGACATCCCAGCAGAAGCAAAAAATTAAAGGATTATATCGATTGATTTCAGCTTTTTCAGCAGGCAGTTGGGGTAAAGTTCTTATTGACAACTGCCTGTTCTTTTATTATAATAGCACATGCTGTCGGGCCATTAGCTCAGTTGGTTAGAGCAACCGGCTCATAACCGGTCGGTCCGGGGTTCGAGTCCCTGATGGCCCACCACGCGAAGACCCCCGAAATATCAACGTTTCGAGGGTCTTTTTAACGCCTAAATTATCTACTTCTTTTGAATAATGTTCAACTAATGTTCAACTCTTACGATTTTTTTAATGCTTTATACAGCACTTCTGCAGCTTGCTTTTCGGCTTTATTAAAGGTGTGCCCATACATGTCCATTGTAGTGGACGCTTTTGAGTATCTCGATTTTTACATACCGTGCAAAGCTGAGAATAAAAGGTCTGTTTTTATACCTTTTTTAAAATTTGCTGTATTTTTTCGCATTTTACAAATATGTTTAAATA
>CABQMV010000029.1 GCA_902465325.1 uncultured Oscillospiraceae bacterium | reverse complement strand
AAATTTCATAACAGAAGGGTTTAGTATATAAATTCCCGTATTAACCAAATCCCCCATCAGATGCCGGCAATCCGGCTTCTCCAAAAAGCCTTTAATCAGCCCATGCTGATCCGTCAAAGCCACACCGTAATCCATAGGATGATCAGAATGCGTGAGTACAAGCGTCGCCATAGAGCCATGCTGACGATGGAACCTGATTGCCTCCGTTAAATCCACATCTGTCATGCTGTCCCCGCTCATAACAATAAAATCCTCCTGCGGAGACAAAAAGCTGCGGCAGCCTGCCACACTGCCTGCGGTTCCCATTGGCTTATCTTCAGTAAAATATTCCAGCTGTACCCCCAGCTCTTTTCCGTCGCCTAAATAATTTCTGACAGATCCCGGTAAGTATTTCAGCGTAATTGCAATTTGGGTAATCCCGTGTGCCTTCAGCAAATTAATAATATGAACAATAACAGGCTTCTCTCCTATAGGCACCATCGGTTTTGGCAAGGTGCAAGTAAGCGGTCTGAGCCGAACACCCTCCTGCCATAATAACAGCTTTCATCCGCAACACAACCTTTGTTTTAATATATAAACATCGGTATTATTGTGTTACTCTTTCTATTCTCTTATTCTTATCAAAAAATGGAAATTCTGTCCTGTATGCCAGCAGATACATCAGAACACACACAACTGCAGCAACAGCCACATCCAGTATAGAATGCTGCTTAATAAAAACAGTAGACAGAGCTACCAGAAAAGTAAAAATCCAGCAGCCCCAGACAAGCCCCTTTTTATGGGACAAGCGCTTGCTCTTTGTAACCGCAGCCGTTATGGCAACCGCATTCATTACATGCATACTGGGCATAACCGTAACACAGTGCGGATCTGCATCGTAAATCAGCTTCACCAAATTACTGAAAAGATCCGTGCGTCCTGCCAGAACCGGCCTCATATCATGGCCGTTAGGAAACATAGTACAAAACAAAAGGCACAGAAAAATCTCTGTATAAAGAAAAACAATCAGCCTGCGAAAGCCCTCTTTTTCTACAAATGTAAAATACAACATTCCCACGGCAATATAGACATACCACAAAAGATAGAAAATCACAAACCAAGGAATAAAAGGAATCCAATCGTCTATAAAAGAATGCACCGTGAAAAAGCGAGGCATTTCACGGGCATTGGATTCCAGTATTGCATACCATATAATCTGCAGAGGCCAAAAGAGCAGCCAGACTGCATGAAGGTTCTCTTTAACTCTGATCTTCATTAAAGAAGTCGTCTCCTATTTCATCGTCAAAACCCCAAGGTTTTTCCTCTGCTTTCTTTAAATCCTCAATATTAAAATCAAAGGGATCTGTTTCTTTCTCCGCCTCTGTATTCTCTTCCGCTTCAGCCTCATTCTCAGTCTCTGGCTCCGGCTCAGCCTGCAGATCCTGCTGCAAAGCTTCCGTATCCTGAGGCTCTGCCGGCGTATCCTCCCAGGGCACTGCTTCGCCGTATGTACTTTCTGCCTCTGCGCTCTCCTGTGTTTCAATCTCCTCGGGCGGCTCTTCCGGTACTTCCTGCTCCTCTGAAGAATCCGTCTCAGCCTCGGGCAGTGCCTCTGCCGGCTCCGGCTTCTCCGGTTCTTCCGTTTCTATAGGAACTTCCTCTATTTCAAATAAATTCGTCTTGCGGAAATTCCGGTTTCCCTCTTCTTTCTTTGCCAGAGGGAAGTCCTCATCCACCGCTTCCTCTCTGTGCTTCTGAACCGCATATACAATAAACAGAATCAATACTACAATTAATAAAACCATAAACAACAGCAGACTAAACAAAAGCCAATCCACCGCTCTGGCTTCCCCTGAAAATATCCTGGAGAAAAATGCCTTACAGCTATCCCAAAGACCTGTTTCCACCGGATCTCCATCGGGATTTACCACATCCGGTGCCGGTGTTGCCTCCGGATCATCAGGCACAGGGGAAGAAACAGGAAGTCCTATATCACTGCTGAACCGCTGAAAGGTCTGCTCTACTGTATCATACACATAAAAGCCTTTATCCCCATTCTGATTCATCGCGTACACAAGATAGAACTCACAGATTTCCGCCTCCATATATTTCATGGACTCGGGAACCCATACCGTGACATTTTCACCGTCCAATACGGCAATTTTTTCAACATATCCCTCAGGAACCGCAACGATCTCCGGGAGCTGCAACAGCGTATAGCTGCTGTTTCTCGTGTACAGAATAATATACTTTGAAAACTCATCGTTGACTTCATCATATACATAAAAGCCGCTCTTTTCATTGGCCTCATCCTGGAGATACAGGATAATAAGCTCCTGATTCTCAGCCTGAGCAGCCCACACCTGCCTGCTTTTATAGGTATACTGGATTTCCGTAAAGCCTACTGGCAGCGTTACCGTATCAGGCTTATCTACAATCGTAAGAACCGCACCGCTGGCTGTCACCTCCAGCTCTCCCGGGAGATTACTGGGATCCGTCGTAGGGACCGGCAGCGTACCGGAGGTCGCCATAGGCGTTGTGACCGGGGTTGCCGTGGCAATAGGCGTCAGCGGTACACTGGCCGCCCGGTTAATATGTATTGTAAACTTCTTGACGGTGCCATCCTCAGCAGTCACAATCACCACCCGGCTGCTGTCTCCTACAGGGACCTCATTGGCTCCGGAGACAGACACTCTCGCCTTGGAATCCGCCGCAACAGCACTTATAGAAATAGAAGCCACACTGTTAGGTACAGTAACTGTGTAGCTGGATACATCATTGGAAAAGGAAGGAGACAGGCTGCCCGCCGACAGCTTCAGGCTGGACAAATTGGCATTGCTGGATCCCTTGGCGGAAATTTTAACAGAGGCACCACTCTTATTAAGCGTAACCAAATCCCCGTCTTCCGGATACAAATTGTAGACGCCTTCATCCGCTATACTGAAAGATACCGTCCCCACTGCCTTCGCAGTAAAGGTATAGGTCTGAGAAAAAGATTTGGCATTGGCACTCTGGTCCGGATCAAAACGGTCCGGGATAGACCCTCCGTATCCGCCGCAGGACACCAGAGAGTCATCGTACTTTAGCGTCCAGTTGGCATAGGCCAGAACCGTACTGCCGGTATAGCTGACCGTTACCGTGAAATTATCCCCTGCATTTACATTCGCATTGCTCACCGTTATACTCATGGTTCCCGAGGCAGCCTGGATCGGAACGCCCAAAACAGACACGGCCATGACCGTGAACGCCAACAGAATCAGTAATTTGCTTTTTAAAGTCTTCATTGTATGCTAAATCCCCTTTATTGCTGTACGATCTCGCTTATATTCCAGACGTGTCTCTTAAGATATACCAGATCCAGAGGCAGTACATCTCCGCCGGTATGGGACACATCGGCGGCCAGTTTGTATACCCCAGACAGTTTGGAAACATCCCACAAATGTCTCTTCATGTAAACCAAATCCAAAGCATCAATGGCTCCGTCACCGCTTACATCACCAAATATTATAACAGAATATTCATTTTTAACAACCTTTCCGGCGTTGTCAAATATTCTCAGAATATCTCCGGTCACCAGGGTTCCGCTCTTCTTTTCCCCGGACTTATTGCAGAAGGCGCCTGTTCCGTTGGTAACCTTCATAAGCTTCAGCGCATTTTCAGCGGTAATTCCCGGTGAAAAACCATATACCGTCTGTCCGTTAAATTTCAGCACGTCAGAATGTACAGAGGTTTCTCCTGCCGGCGCATTTTCTCTTGTAATCAGCAGCGTGTACGTCTTCTGGTCGCCGTTTTGTGCAGTAGCCGTTATCACAACCGTATTTGAGCCTACATTCAGAGCCCTGCTGCCTGTGCCGGAAACCGTAGTAGTGGCAGCATAGGGTTTCGCGCTTACAGTAACAGAACTTACCGAATACGGCACAATCAGGCTATAGCTGGAAACGTCTGCGCTAAATGTGGGCGTGAGGCTGTAGCCGCTTACACTGATAGAAGAAAGCTTATAGTTTGGATTGCCGTCCTTTGTAGGCTTTGCGCAGGCGGCGGAAGGCATATTATTGTACACAGGAATTTTGAAAGTAAAGGAGCTGCTCAGAAGTCCCATGCTGTTGTAAGCCCTTCTGGCAGTATGTCCTTCATCATAGGGCGCCTGCAGTGTCTGCATATACTGGTGCCAATACAGGCCGTTATATTTGGACTCCACATCAAACTTCTGCAAATACAGCGTATCCTGTCCTTTTAATATGTAATTGGCCGCTACGACCTCCGCACCGCCCTTCAGAGCTTTGTACCGCGTATTCCAGCCTTCGCTTTTGGCTTTCTTCAAACCGTTTTCTATTACTAAATTCTGATTCGAGCCGCTGGCACTGATATTGAAATAATTATAGTACCCCTCATACCCGGATACTGTGCCGGAGATAAGAGGAGATGTACCGTTAACCCCCTGCTCCTGTCTCACCCGGTTTGCCAGAAAATACGGACTTACGTTCAATTCCTTTCCTATCTGCATAAAGGCCTGGGCATAAGTCATACCGGACTGCACTGTATTGTTGTACATGAAAGTGTCTTTTATAATCGCATTTACCCCTTCTACTGTCTGAGAGGAGGAATACGTAAGCAATTCAAACTGAAAAATATCCTCGGCATTCAAAAAATTCCTGGGATCCATAAAATACCGTATAATCTCAGAAGAAGCCTGTACGGAATAAGAACCGCTGAGCACCACCCAGTCGTTCTTCTCCCAGTTAAAAGCACCGTCCTGCATAGATTTCCAGGAGGATTTAGTACTGGCATAATTCGGCACCAAATTGTCGCCCAGCTTGCTTTCATTCGTAATAACCGTATTAAAATCCAAGCCCGTCTGCAAAGATACAAACTTCCAGTTTGGGTACTGCTTGTGCAGAAGTCTCAAATACGGCTTATAGCTGTCGGGGAAGCCCTGCTTTACCATCTCCTGCTCAAAAGCCGTATCGGCAGAGGAATCCGGCAGCAGAGTGATGTAATAAGAGTGTACAAAACCGGTTATCGTCTTGCCGTTTTTAGAAATAGACATTTTATACCAGACATTGCCATCTGTGTCCTTTTGAGAATCGGTAATTGTAATAATATCTCCCGTATCCAGTACATCAATAACCTGATAAGATTTTCCGGGACCCGTTCTGACATTCAGCGTGTCATCTACAATATTAACCATGCCGGTTTGAACAGCAGCCAGACTGATCACTCCCGCTACTGTGAGACTTATCATAACAACCGCCAGCACTGCGGTAATCAAGATCTTTTTCTTGGTAAAATGCTGCATTTCGCGTCCCTTCTTTCCTTATAAACAAAAAAACGGAGCTTCTTCCTATGTAATACTTTTTTATTATACTTTTTTACAATATTCTTGTCAACGGCTCTATGTCCAACATAGGAATACCTCCTGCTGCAAACAGGAACTCTCACCTTTAATGAACCCGCCAGAATAAATTTCTGAAGATATTTTATGCCGTTTATGGTATACTACAGTAAAATAATAGTTGCAGGTTTCCTTTAAACCGTGCCCGGAGGTGTATACGATATGAAAAATTTTCTGACAAAGCTAAAGAAGAGCTACATTTTGACCGCCATATTTTATGTAATTGTGGGCATCTGCCTGACCATATGGCCCGAAACGATGGGAAGGCTGGTCTGCTATGCCTTTGGCGGCCTGCTGCTGATTTACGGATTGATTATTGTAATAGGGAACTTTGCTGACCACGGAGACGGCAGCTTCTACGGATTCGGCATGATCAACGGCCTGATCGCCGCAGGAATCGGGATCTTTTTTATTGTAAAATACAGCATCGTAGCAGAAAGCATAGGCTTTGTTATGGGACTGATTATTGTGATCGACAGCTTTGTAAAATTTCAAAAGGCACTGGAGCTTCACAGAAATCACTATCCACTGTAGTGGATTGCACTTCTTCTTTCTTTTATGACGATTGGGCTGGGCGTGCTGGTTATTGCCGATCCCTTTGAAGCCACCCTGGACATCGCCCGCCTGGTGGGAATCTGTCTGATGCTTGTGGGAATATCCGATATCTGGACCATCAGCCGAGTATCAAAGTATGTGAAAGCCGTCGCGGAAGATCTTATAATAACGGATCAAGAGTTTGACCATAGAGCTTAGCGTACTCTCCGCCGGAGCGCAGCAGCTCCTGGTGTGTTCCCTGCTCCCTTATGCCGTCCTCGCACAGTACAACTATGCGGTCGGCATTTTTTATTGTACTTAGCCGATGCGCTATGGTAATGGTAGTCCTGCCCTGGGCCAGCCGCTCCAGAGATTTCTGCACAAGCCGCTCACTCTCATTATCCAATGCAGAAGTAGCCTCATCTAAAATAACCACCGGCGGATTTTTCAGAAACAATCTTGCAATGGAGATTCTCTGCTTCTGTCCTCCAGAAAGTTTCACGCCTCTTTCCCCTACATAGGTATCGTAGCCGTTTTCCAGCTGACAGATAAAAGAGTGAGCGCCGGCGGCCTTTGCAGCCGCTTCAATTTTCTCTCTTTGGGCAGAAAGATTTCCATAGGCAATGTTATCTGCCACACTGCCGCTGAAAAGATAAACCTCCTGCTGTACCATACCAATATTCCTTCGGAGGGAATCCAGCGTTACCCGGCTGATATCATGTCCGTCTAAAGTAATCGTTCCCGCATCTGGCTGATAGAAGCGGGGAATCAAATTGCATACCGTAGTCTTTCCCGCTCCAGAGGGACCTACCAGCGCCACATTTTCACCGCTGGCCACTTTCAAATCAAAGTGCGCCAGAACAGGGCCTCCCTCTCCATAAGAAAAAGTCACATCCCTGAATTCGATTTCTCCGCGTACACCGGTCAACGGCACTGCGCCGGGCAGGTCAGCGATAGAAACCGGTACATCCATAAGCTCCTGGAACCGTTCAATGCCGGTAATCCCCTTTTGAAACTGCTCTGTAAATTCCACAATTCTCCGAATTGAGGTTAACAGGCTCTGAATATAGAGCAGATAAGCAATCAGGTCTGCTGCAGTGATTTGCTGGCGTTGCATAAAAACCGCGCCGATTACAATAACCGCCACATACATAACCCCCTCAAAGAATCTTGTGCCCGCATTAAAGCCGGCCATATATTTGTACGCCTCTTTCTTAATCTCCAGAAATTTGTTGTTTCCCCTTCCAAATTTTTCTTTCTCCACCTCTTCATTGGCAAAGCTCTTCACTACGCGAATCCCCAAAAGGCAATCTTCCAAATCAGAATTCAGTTCGCCAGTCTGTACTCTGGATTTTTTAAAGGCTGCTCTCATTTTCTTCCTGAAAAGCAGCACGGAAACCAGCATCAAAGGCAGCAGCGCAAAAATAATTAGGGTCAGCGGTATATTAACAGTCATTAAAATAATAAAGGAACCAATGATTTTCAGCCCTGCAATAAAGAATTCCTCCGGACAGTGGTGGGAAAATTCTGTAATATCAAATAGGTCGTTGGTTACCCGGGACATGATCTGTCCCACCTTTGTATTGTCATAAAAAGAAAACGGAAGCTCTGCAAGATGGGCAAACAGATCTCGGCGCATGTCAGTCTCCAGCCTTACGCCGGTAGTATGTCCAATATAGGACATATAGTAATTAGCACCCACATCAACCATGCGCAGCGCCAGGTACAACAGTCCCAGCCGCACCACCGATCCGATTATATGACCGGCCTCTCCCGCCAGCGCATCTCCCGTAATATGCCTTACAATCAAAGGCAATACCAGCTCACAGCCTGCGGATATGCCAGCACACAGCAAATCTAAAAGAATGAGTCCAATATACGGTTTATAATAATGTGCAAATTTTTTAAAAGACTTCATACGATCCCTCCAAAATACAACTATTCATTATACGCCGCCGGAAAATTTTTGCAAACCGCAGGCAGGAGTCTATATTGAAAAGAACAAAGCAGCAAGGAGAACACTTGAATAATTTTGTCTGTTATATTAATATAATATCTACAGGAGATAAAAGAATGAAAAAGCTGCAGCCAAATCTGAGTATGAAAACCAAAAGGAAAATAGTCAGGTTAAGGCCGTTTATCAATCCGGTATCGGATTTTTTGGAACGGCTGTCGCGGCATGCGGTTACTGCTTATGCAGCTCAGAGTGCATTCTTTATTATCATTTCGTTTTTTCCTTTTGTAATGCTGCTGCTGACACTTTTAAATTACATTCCGATTCCTCTTGATGAAACCGGCGCTCTTGTCACAGGTATATTGCCGGAAGCCGTCACAAAATTTGTCAACGAGCTTTTGGCAGAAATCCATATTAATGCCTCCGGTACAGTTATATCTATTACTGCCATTACTGCATTATGGTCTGCTTCCAAAGGATTGCTGGCAATACGCAGAGGAATGAATTCCGTATATGAAAACACAGAGTCCAGAAGCTACATTATTATACGGTTTTATTCTGTTATAGAAACACTGGCCTTTTTATTAATTCTATTAGTGATGCTGATTATCATGGTATTCGGAAACACGCTTTACAAATGGCTTGCCTCCAGCACCCCGGTATTGGCAGAAATTGCAGCGATCATCATGGACCTTCGCGGCGTCACAGGACTGGCGCTGCTGGCACTTTTCTTTGATTTGATGTATGTAATGATGCCGGACCGCCGGGGCAATTTCTTTAAGGAGCTGCCGGGAGCGCTGCTGACTGCAGTAGGCTGGATCGGCTTTTCGTATCTGTACGCCTTTTATGTAGACAATATCGCCAACTATTCCAACCTCTACGGTAGCCTTACCACCATTGTACTGCTGATGCTGTGGCTTTACATCTGTATGTATATGCTGTTCATTGGAGGCGAAATAAACTGCTTAATTAACGAAAATAAATTCTGGGATAAATTCAGACGGAAAAGACATGGCCGCAAAAGGTCCAGGGCTTAAAGGCCTCAAAGTACCGCTGCTCCATGGGCAGCCATTTTGTTAAAAAGCGCTGAAAGCTTTCAGGCGTCTCTCTTTCCTTCAGTCTGCGCAGCTGTTCCTCCGGCGATACAGTCAGAAAAACACTGTCCGTATAAAAGCTTCTGAGACAGGGATGCATAGAATAGGAGCCCTCTATAGCATTAATCTCCTTGGGCATTACATCAATTTTTTCACCAAGTTCCATTGTACAGCAGCAAAAGGGACGAAAGGAGAAGGGCCGGTTCTCCTTTAAGGGAACCAGCACCTCCTCAGAAAATCTTTCCCAGTCAATATTGCCGCCCGGCATATTGAAGCGTGCTTCTGTACGCTGAAAAGGCCTCAGAAAAAAATCGTCCATATGAAACACATTGCAGTCATACTTCTCTGCCAGTTGGCCGGCAAAGGTAGTTTTGCCGCTGCAGCAAGGCCCTTCTATCGCCAGTAATATCATAGCTGTTTTTTCTCCCGACTATTTTACCTTTTCACTGTAAATATAAGTAAACCTTCCGTAAGGAGCTGCATCTCCCTTGGTATAGAAGGTCATCACATCCCCACTGTCTCCGCAGTTATCCGCCCATTTAAACTGCAGGTCGATCAGGTCATCAGAGGCAATTCCCAGCATAGCCTTAGGCACTGCCAGCATCAGTTGGTTCCCTTCCTGCTTGTAGGATACCGTCCCTGCTTTCTCCCAGCTCCAGCCGCCCAGGTTCTTTTCTACCGTCATTTTGCCGTCCACCGGCGCAGTGCGGTTAATCACATAGTCAAAGCCCTCCCAGGAGGCGCTGCCGGAAGTACCGCTGCGTATAAACAGATTCATCCACTGTCCGCTTCCCTCTCCGACAATGTCTGACACAGTCTTTACATAAAAGTATACCGTATCCGCATCCTTTGCCACCTTCATGAGAGAAAAATCGTTTCTTCCGCTGGTATCCGTATACAGGATATTGCCAAAGCCTTTTTCATTTCTGTCCACAGTATCTCCGGTAAAATCCGTATAGTTGGCTGTAGCAGAATCCCATTGAGCAAAACTTCCATTTATATCAATAGTCGTATTCTCTCCCACATCCACTCTAGGAGCGGCATTCTTAAACTCTTTAATCAGATTGGTCATCTGCATATAGTAGTTGTCCTTTAAAACCCCGTTCATAGGCTCGGCATCCCGGCTGTTATTGGGATCTGCACAGTCTACAAATACAATGGCATTGCTGTCAGAGGCCTGTCTTTGTGCCACCCATTCATTCCAGCCTGTAATAAAGATATTTTCAGGATCCTGGTACAGAGCATAGTCAAAGCCAATGGCAAAGTTCGTACCCTGAAGCAGTGCCTGTTCCGAAGTCAGGCCTTTTATAAAGGTTCCTGTATAATTCCTGGAGCGGTCATTCCCCCCGTACCAAGCTGTATTGCTGAACTGAACCGTAGCGTTGTGCTGGGCCAGAGACACATTCATAATCTCCTTCTTCCCCTGAAGGCCGTATACAGAATCCGCTGTCAGCCACCGGCTGAATTCCATCCACGGAAATCCGTTAGGCGCTTTGGAGGCATTGGGCCACTGATCCGTCTTGACGGTAAAAAAGTTTCTAACCTCCTCTGTAGGATTAGAGCCTATGATCATAGGCTTCCCGTTATACAGATACCAAAGATGGGAATATTCCGGATGAGCGGCATAGATATTTTCATAGATCTGCTGCATGGTCTCCCAGGAATTTGAATGGGTCATATAAGCGATCTGGGGCACATCCCAGCCCTGCTGAGAATACTCGTCTAATACAGACAAAAGCTTAAGCGCCTGGGCATCATAAGTATATCCATTGGTTGTATCGAATACCAGATAGTCAACTCCCGCTGCCGTCAGCATCTGCACGTGCTTCCGCATAACCCAGGTGTCGTTCATCGTATAGTAGCCAAATAAAGGCTCGCCCCAGAAATGATGGGCGCCCCGGTTCCCGCCGCCGGCTGCCTTCCAGTTAGCCTCCGAAAGAAGGGCCTCCGGATGGGAAGCCACAATCTTATTATTATCGTAGGGACCTGAGGTACCGTGCTGCCCCTGCCAGAGGAAATAAAAAATCCCCACATCCTTTTCCCGACTGCCTGTCGATACCTGTGTCTCATAGTACTGCTCCCGTCCTAAATCATCTACACCTCCATAGGCGCCATTATACTCGGAATAGGGACCTGTATACTTCTGTACCGGAGTAGGCTCAGGAGCCTCGCCGCCTTTCTGGGGAAACAGTTCCAGTTTTCCGCCGAAGTAGGACTTCAGTTTAATATAATCTGCAGACATCAGTCTGTCGTCTCCATTCAGATCCGCCGCCTCATAATAGGCACCGGCAAGCTCTGTACCGGAAAAATACCGCTTCAGCCGAATATAGTCTGCTGAATTTATTTTTCCGTCTCCGTTGATATCTCCCAGCATTACCAGAGACGACTCATCCCATACTGTATTGTACGCATACAGCTGCACCTTAATCCCTGTATAGAGCTTTGCATTGCCGCTGATAAAATTTCCTGCTGCATTCCGCACCCGGATAACAGAAGTATCCTGAGCCATCTCAAACAGATACTGCACAGTCTCATTGGGATAAGCTCCGTAGATATACTCCCCCTCCCAGCTGTACCCGCTTTCGTACTGGAACTCCAGCCTTTCCACTTTTGCCTGTAATACCGAAGTGCTTGCTAATATAACAAAGCAGATAAGAAAAATCCCAAAAATGCCATGCTTTTTCATAACAATACCGCGCATTTTACTTACTCACCTTTCCTTTCATCGTTTTATCCCCATAAGATAACATAGGACTGACCTTCAAGCCTTTAAACGTTCTATTACAATAATTTTTGGTTATTTGAAATACCGTCCCGGAGAGAAGCAAAACGCCTATCAGATTGGGAATGGCCATAAGGCTGTTAAAGGTATCTGCCAGCGCCCAGAGCAGATCCATTTGCTGTACAGCCCCCAGAACAAGCAAAAGCACAAAAACAACTTTATAGAAAATGACCCCTTTGCTTCCCCACAGATATTCTACTGCCCTGCTGCCGTAGACGGACCAGCCCAGTATGGTGGAAAGAGCAAACAGCAAAATACAAAAGGAAACAATATAACCGCCGGCAGAGCCAAATACCGTGGTGAATGCAGCGGCAGTATAGTTATTTGCCTGATAAATACCCGCCTCATGTACTCCGGTAGTTAAAATTGCCAGCGCCGTCAGCGTACAGATCACAATGGTATCAAAAAACACCTCAAAAATCCCCCAGATGCCCTGGATCACAGGCTCCTTCACATCAGAGGAGGCATGTACCATTACAGATGAGCCCAGCCCCGCCTCATTGGAAAAAACGCCTCTGGCTACGCCAAAACGGATAGCTCGGGCAATCATATACCCCATAATTCCGCCGCCGGCAGACCGGAAGCTGAAAGCCTGCATAAAAATTTCCCGAAAGGCCAACGGGACCTCCGGAAGATGAAACAATACAACCAGCAGCGCCCCGGCTATGTACACAATAGCCATAAACGGCACCAGCTTCTCCGTAACGGCAGCAATCCTTTTTAACCCGCCCAATATAATAAAACCGACAAACAGCGCAACGGCAACACCGGTTATAAGCTGAGGAATCTGGAAGCTGTTCTTAAGAGAACTGGATATATTGTTCACCTGCACCAGATTGCCTATGCCAAAGGAGGCCAAAAGACAAAAAACTGAAAAAATGATTCCCAGCCATTTGACATGGACGCCCTTCTCCAAGTAGTGCATGGGACCGCCCACCCATTCTCCTTTTTCATTTTTATGGCGAAAATAGATTCCCAGTACATTTTCTGAAAAATTGGTCATCATACCAAAGAAAGCAGACAGCCACATCCAAAATACTGCGCCGGGACCTCCGGAGGCAATGGCAGTGGCCACTCCCACAATATTCCCCGAGCCTACTGTGGCCGCTAAAGCCGTAGACAGCGCCTGAAACTGTGAAATGGCCTTATGATCCTCTGTCTTTGTAACCCTTCTGTCATGAAATACAGCAAAAATCGTCTTCTTCATGGTATATCCAAAATGTCTGACCTGAAAAAAGCCGGTACCTGCTGTCATAAAAATCCCTACTAAAAACAGGAGGAGAACCAGTGGAATTCCGCCTACTACGTCATATACCTTTTCATTTACAACGGCAATTGTTTTTCCCAATTCCTCAAAAAAAGCAGCCATATACTCTCCTTATTCAGCAATAAAAGATGTATAAATTTTATCATAAGACGGAAAGGTCAGTCAATGCAGAAAAAAGCGGACGGAAAACAGGAAGTTATCAAAAAGCCGCCCGGTCTGTATTGCACATACCGGGCGGCTTTATAAAACAAATATTATAACGATGTCTGCCCGCCGGCTTCATCAGGCTGTACAGCCGCTTCCTCCGCTTCTATGACAGGGGCAGATTCTTTCTTCTTCCCAAGAAATGAGGGCAAATCCATTCCCGCCATGTCAAACATTTCCTGCATAGGAGGCACAGATTTCATCAGGCCCGATAAAAAATTAGAGGTAGTGGAGCTTCCGTCTTTTCCACTCATACTGTCCCATACCGTTACCTTATCAATTTTCAGGTTCTTGACGGCCTCTACCTGGATGCGGATGAGATCCTCCATCTTATCTGCCAGAATCAGCTTCACCGCATCGTCCGCCTTTCCTCCGGCTGCCTGTACAACATCGGCAAAACCCTCCGCCTGCTTTTGCAGGATTTCCTGCATACCCCGGGCCTCCGCCTCCATTTTCATAAAAATCGCATCGGCTTCACCTTTGGCTTTTCTCCTGATCTGCTCAGCCTCAGCCTCAGCCGCCAGCTCAACTCTTCTTTTCTCAACCTCTGCTTTTACCAGCTCGTTTGCCTCTAAAGTAGCCTTCTCCTTCTGGGCACGCACGACCTCTGCCTCCTGCTCCGCCGCATAGGCCTCCTTCAGGGCATTGGCAGACTGTACCTTCTCGGCAGCAGTGGCCCGGCACAGAGCCTCGGCTTCCTTTTCCCGGCGCGTAGCCGCAGAATTCGCCACCTGGATCTGTATTTCGTTTTCTCCTTCAATGGCAGCCGCATCCGCAGAAGCCACCGCCACACGCTGATCCCGTATGGCATTTGCTTCACCGATAGATCCGTCTCTGTTTTTTTCGGCCACACTCTTTTTTGCATCGTTAATGGCCCGGGCAGCAGCCTCTTTTCCCAAGGCCTCTATATAGCCGGACTCATCTGTAATATCTGTTACATTTACATTAATCAGCCGCAGCTGACCAAATATAATATCCTTCGCCAGCTCCTGGACCTCTGCCAGCTTCATTCCCAAAAGGCGCTCTGCAGCATTTTGCATAATTCCCGGCTCTGTGGAAATCCCTACTGTAAAGCTGGAGGGAACATCAATTCTGATATTCTGCCGGCAAAGGGCATTTTTCAAAGGTACATTAATCGCAATGGGGGTCAGGTCAAGATATTGATAGGACTGGATGACCGGCCAGATAAAGGACGCTCCGCCATGAATGCATTTCGCCGATTTAGAGGTCCCGTCCTTGTTGTTCCCCACCTTTCCGTAGATAACCATTACTTTATCCGAGGGACATTTTCTGTACCGTCCGAATATAAAAATCAAAAATCCAAATACAACAATAATAATAGCACCAATCATGAAAAGGGTCTCTGTTTCCATCTCTACGCCTCCTGCTTTTTCTGTTCTTTCTCTGTACTTTCTACTAGAAGAAGGTCAGGTCCTAATACATCCAGTACCTTGATATCTCTTCCCGTAGAAATTTTATTGTCTTCATAGGCGATGGCATCATATACCTTCAGCCGTTCCTGCACCACTACGCTGACCTTCCCCTTGCCTTCTCCCTTGGGCGGGATCGTCAGATAAACCTCCCCCACAACGCCCACAGCATTTCTTAAATCAATATTGCCGGAGCTCTGCAGCCGCATTGCCAGCTGAAATCCCTTAGCAATTAAAAACATGGTAAGCAGTCCTGCCAGAATTCCAATGCCAAAGGCCAAATAAAAGTTCGTTAACGCTTTATATACAACGATAGTAACCCAGGATCCGATAGAGAAAAAGGAAAGCATTCCCCGGACAGTAAAAATTCTCAGGCCCGCTGTATCAGAGCTGTTAAAGCCTCCTTCATTGGGCGTTCCGTTGCCGTCAAAAACACCGTCTGGATTGGCATCTGTCAGATCGCCCAGGTCCGCAGCCTCCGAAAAGCCTCCTCCCTCGGTAAAATCAGGGGCACCGGGCAGTTCCGCGGCGTCGCTGTCAAAGCCTATCATAGACAGAACCGTCTGAATCAACAGAATAATTGTGGAAGACGCAGCTATTATGTACAAAATCTGTTCTGTAAATGTAATTTCGTTCCACCAGCTCATATAACGGTATAGCTCCTTTCTGTAAGTTATTCAAAGTATACCACAAAACAGGAAAAAAGAATATAATGGCCAAAAAAACATTTTTATGCTAAAATGTCTTATCATAAAAAATAGTAGAGGTGACCAGCGGTTGGAGCTTGAATTTTTGGTAGTCGGCATAGCAAAAGAATCCCGCGAGGATCTGCGGACATTATATGAAAAAACAGCGGCAGAGGTGTTTGGACTGGCACTGGCCATTGTAAAGGACACAGGACTGGCAGCAGAGGTGTTAGCAGAAACCTACAGAAGGATTATTACCTTAGCCTATCTTTTTGACACAGAGCTTTCTGCCGAATACTGGATTCTGGATATGGCAAAGAATATTGCAACCAATGCGCTTCATGACGCCAGTCTCAGGCAAAAAGCCCTATCGCCGAAGCAGGATAATCTGTCCAGAGTTTTAATGGAACTGGTCAATCACAGTAAAAACGACCGGGCTGCTATTATGATGGTCCGCTGTCTTTCTCAGATCAGTAAAAAAGATATTGCCAAGCTGCTGTGGTACAAAACAAACGCCTGCAGAAAAGAGTATAAGCGGGGGCTTAACCGTCTGGCAGAAAAGATTCCAAATATTGAAAAGGCACAGCTCCCCTCTCATATCACCCATGACATTGCCGCTATCGTGCCGGACGTATGGGATCGGATTCTTTTCCAGTACAGCAGTCCGCTCTCCCATATTAGTCACGAGGAGCTGAATCTGGCCTCGGAAGATCTGGTCTATACAGACCAGGATAAAGAAAAGGCCATAGAGGAAAAACATATTAGACAAACGCGTAAAAAGCGCCGTACGATAGCGGCAATCATAACGGTCTCCGTCATTGTCGTTGCCAATATCATTGTCCTTCTGGTAACCAATGTTCTCAACAACAATCCGGAGAAACCCTCGGTGGATGTTCAGTTTGGCAACCGCATAGCAATTGCCCGTCTGGGAAACGATACCTTTTATCAGAACACCCAAGATGAAAATACCCTTTGGATATACAGCAGCGAGACCAAAGAAAGCCGGCAGCTCTTAGATTTTCCTATAAAAGAATTAATAACGGATGGAGTCAGACTCTATTACCGAAATCTGGCAGACGGTTATCTGTATATAGTGAACCCAGACGGAACCGAAAATCGCAAGCTAACTGAAAATCCGGGAACCTGCATGACTCTGTTTCAGGATAAGATTTATTTCTCTACTGCCGGCGGAATCAGCAGGATCAACCTAGACGGAACGCGAGAGGAAACCCTTGTCTCTATTGATCTGCAGTCAGAAGATCTCACCTATTTCTCCGGCATGGGGCTTTCGCCGTACCGGTATATGATGAAATTTTCGCCGGAATCGCTTCTGTATTTTTCAGCAGGGGCAGGAAAGGGAATTTATTATGTAACGGAATTTAATGGCAAAAGCGGAATAGAACTGGTATATACAGAGGAAGCCTATACCTTTGAAATAACAAAGGATTCCCTTTATTTTGATTTAAAATCCTATGACGAAGACGGCAATCCAAAGATTCTGCTGTACCGTCTCCACAGGGAAACCGGACTCTCCTCTCCAGTGGAGGGCTTTCAGCTGGGAACGGGAGCTTTCTGCATTGCAGACGGCCTTCTGTATTTTGACGGCTGTGTCAATGAACAGTACGGCCTGTACACATACAGGTTAGACGGCACCGGCGGCG
>CABQMV010000028.1 GCA_902465325.1 uncultured Oscillospiraceae bacterium | reverse complement strand
TTCAAATAAAAGATAAATTTTGTTTAACGATTGAAGAAGCGTCGGCATATTTCAATATTGGCGAAAAGAAATTAAGAAAAATCGTTTCTGATAATCTGGACTCTGGATTTATCATTCAAAATGGAGTGAAATTTTTGGTAAAAAGAAAACAATTTGAGAAATTTTTAGATGATTTAACATCAATATGACAATGATGTAAGCAGTAGTAATGCCGGATAGCTGTTCAGGCATTTCCGCTTTCAGTGCTGCTTAAATTAAGAATAGAAAAGGGGTTCTGCCTATGGTATAATTTAGTATATCACGGCAGGGCTCTTTTTGTATGAAAGGAGCATGGACATGAGCGGGAAAAGGCGGGACAGCCGAAATCGTATTCTTCGCAGCGGAGAGAGCCAACGCCGGGACGGAAGATATGCGTACAAATATATTGATACAACTGGGAAACCACAGTTTGTTTACAGTTGGAAACTGGAAAAGACAGATAAGACCCCGCCGGGAAAACGGGACGACCTTTCTTTAAGGGAAAAGGAAAAATTGATATTAAAAGATATTGATGATGAAATCGTCCCACGCGGCGGAGAAATGACGGTGGAACAACTGGTTAGAAAGTATCTGTTACAGAAAACAGGGGTACGGCACAACACAGAAGCAAATTATAACTTTGTTCTTAACATTATCAAAAAAGAAGAATTTGGTAAAAGGAGAATTGACAAGGTTAAATTGTCTGACGCAAAGTGCTGGCTGATAAAATTGCAGAAAGACGGACGGGGTTACAGCTCCATTCACTCTATAAGGGGTGTCGTTAGACCTGCATTTCAAATGGCGGTTGATGATGATTTGATACGCAAAAATCCGTTTGAATTTCAACTTGCCACTGTTGTTGTGAATGACAGCGTGACAAGAGAAGCAATCACAAGAAAGCAAGAAAGGACTTTCCTTGAATTTGTGGCGAACGACAAGCATTTTTGCAGATACTATGAGGGAATATATATCCTGTTTAAGACCGGGCTGCGTATCTCTGAATTTGTTGGACTGACACTTGCGGATATTGATATGAAGAATAGAAAAATCAGTGTCAATCATCAGCTCCAACGAAAAAGAAACATGGAATATGTGATTGAAGATACAAAGACCACTTGCGGGACAAGAGAAATCCCCATGTCTGATGAAGTGTACGAGTGCTTTGAGCGGATTATTTCCAACAGGAAGAAGCCAAGAGTGGAGCCTATGATAGACGGCAAATGCGGTTTCTTATATTTGGATAAGAATGATATGCCTATGGTGGCTCTGCACTGGGAAAAATATTTTCAACATATCTGCGAGAAGTACAACAGTATTTATAAAGTACAAATGCCGAAAGTTACGCCGCACGTTTGCAGACATACCTTTTGTTCTAATATGGCAAAAAGCGGCATGAACCCGAAAACCCTACAATACCTTATGGGACACTCTGATATTGGAGTAACCTTGAATACCTACACGCACATAGGTTATGACGACGCAAAAGAGGAATTGAAAAGGGTAGTAAATGCCGAGTAGTAAAATGGGGAGACAGCCTTTAATTTACTACTTTTTTTACTACTTTTGAGGGAAAAGATGTGCGAATTTATGCTACGATATGCCACAGACAAGAGGAAATGAAGAAGCAAGGAAAGTACCGATAAATCAAGGAAATACAGTATTTTCAAGGAGTTTTGAATAGATGATTAGAATACTTTTTGTGTGCCACGGCAATATCTGTCGTTCCACAATGGCGGAATTTGTTATGAAGCATTTGACTGCAGAGGCAGGGCTTTCCCGGCAATTTTTAATAGAGTCGGCGGCCACCAGCACAGAAGAAATTGGAAATCCCGTACATCCCGGGACAAGAAAAATACTGGCGAAAAAGGGAATTCCGGCAGGACAGCATTTCGCCGTACAGATGACTAACGCCGATTACGGAAAATATGATTGGATTATTGGTATGGATAACTGGAATATCCAAAATATAAAAAGGATTACAGGGGGAGATCCGGACGGAAAGATCTGTAAGCTTTTAGATTTTACTGTCAGAAAGGGAGCCGACATTGCCGATCCCTGGTATACCGGAAATTTTGAAGATACCTACGGGGATATCGATGAAGGCTGTCGGGGTTTTTTGAAAGCTGTTACTTCCAATTTAAAAAGCTAAGTGCATTTTGACAGTATATTTTTTCCTTTCTGTCGTCTGAAACGGAAAGGGATTCAATGTATTGGATTGAACGGCGGGGATCCTCCCAGGGACAATCGCTGCCCATAAAAATATTTTCAGAGGGGTGCCGCAGCAGCATATGAGCTGCCAGATTTCTGTCCATATCAAAGGTAGCGCACATGGCAGTATCCAGATACACGTTTTCCAGACCGATCAAATAGGTGTTTACCTCTTCCCAAAGGCGCAGGCCGCCGAAGTGGGCCAGTATCATTTTCAGCTTCGGGAAATGTTTGGCCACCCGGGCAGAGGCCTCTGGAACAGCATGGATACAATTGGGGCTGTAGCAGTCCCAGCCCGCATGAAATACAATAAACAGTCCCAGTTCAGAACATTTATTGTATATGGGAAAAGCTTCCGGCGAGTCAATCATAAAATTCTGATAGTCAGGGTGCAGCTTGATACCGGGGAGCCCTAGGGCAGCAATCCGTTCCAGTTCAGCATCTATGTCACCGCTTTTGGGGTGTACAGATCCAAGGGACAGTATTTTTTGAGGATAGGTTTCCGTTACCTGAGAGGCTACCTGGTTAATCGTTGCCTCCTGTCCAGGCGCAGTAGCAATGTTTAGACAAACAAAACGGCTGACTCCGCACAGCTCCATTTTTTCTGCAGTATCCTTTAAGGTTCCGTCGGTAAAGGGCTGTATTCCAGATATTTTTTCCAGCTTTCCCACGGCCTTAGGCGCTACCTTTTCAGGAAAAATATGGGTGTGAAAGTCTATATATTCCATGGATGTCAAAACTCCTTTTATTCAATGTAATATTTATCCTTATAATTGTTATATTCCTTCATAAACTCAGGCGTGCCGGATTTTGCTCTGTTCAAATACTCATGGGTGTCCAGCATATCCTGATCAATTTGGATAATGCAGACTGCGATATTGGAGCAGTGGTCTGATATTCTTTCAAAGTTATTCAAAATATCGGAAAAGATGAAGCCCAGCTCAATGGTACAGTTCCCTTCCTGCAGTCGCTGGACATGCTTGGCCTTTAACTCGGTTCTCAGGCCGTCGATAACCTGTTCCAGCGGTTCTACATGCTTTGCCAGCTCCATATCGTTCTCGCAAAAAGCGTCCGTGGTAATCTGCAGAATTTCCTTCAAGGCGCTGATCATAACGGCCAGCCCTTTCTGGGCGTCTACAGAAAACTTTACATTTTTATCCCGGATTTCCTTGGAGGTGCGGACAAGGTTTACAGCATGGTCAGAAATTCTTTCAAAATCTCCGATTACATGGAGCAGCTTTGAAATTTCATGACTGTCTTTCTGGGAAATATCCTGTGTGCTCAGTTTTACCAGATAGGTGCCCAGAGCGTCCTCATACCTGTCCACAAAGGTTTCGCGCTCTTCTATGTTTGTCTTCATGGAGTCAGAATAGGTATATAGATTATCAATTGCAGTAATAATTGCATCATGGGAAATCCCTGCCATTTTACGGGCTACATTTTGACACTGAGACATGGCAAAGGCCGGTGTATTAAGGAAACGCTCATCCAAAATAGGAGGCGTGATGCTGGTGTTATCTTTTTCTTTAACTGTAATTTCGGCCAATTTGCACAGCTGCTTTGAGAAAGGAAGCAGCAGCAGGGTGGAAACAATATTAAAGAAGGAATGAACCAGTGCCACATCTTTGGCTCCGATAGACTGAGTGATAAAATCAAATTGAAGAATTGCGTCCAGGGAATAAAACAGAATCAGAAAAATAGTGGTGCCGATCAGGTTAAAATAGAGGTGGATCATAGCGGCTCTTTTGGCGTTTTTATTAGCACCGATACAGGAGAGAAGGGCCGTAATACAGGTTCCGATGTTCTGTCCCATGATAATGGGGATCGCAGAGCCGTAGGTAATACCTCCGGTTACACATAGAGCCTGTAATATGCCTACCGAAGCAGAGGAGCTTTGTATAATCGCTGTAAACAGTGCGCCTGCAAGAATACCAAACAGCGGATTTGAGAACATTGTCAGGAAACCGGTAAACTGCTGATTTTGAGATAAAGGCTCTACCGCAGAGCTCATAATATCCATTCCGATCATTAAGACAGCAAAGCCAATTAGAATACTGCCAATATCTTTCTTTTTGCTCCTTTTAGAGAAGCTGATCATCATAACTCCTATGATGGCAAAGACGGGAGCAAAAGAGCTGGGCTTAAGAAGCTGTATTAATACATTGTCGCTTTGTATACCGGTAAGGCTCAGCAGCCAGGCCGTGACGGTGGTACCGATATTTGCTCCCATGATAATGCCTACGGACTGGGAGAGCTTCATGATTCCGGAATTTACGAGTCCTACTACCATTACTGTAGTAGCTGACGAAGACTGTATAACAGCTGTTACAGCAAGTCCAAGTCCAAGGGCTTTCACACGGTTATCTGTCATTTTTTCCAGGGTACGCTCCAGCGTGCCGCCTGATACCTTCTCCAGACCAGTTCCCATTACATTCATCCCAAACAGAAACAGGGCCAGTCCTCCTAGCATGGTCAATACTCCGAATATATCCATGTAAAATCCTCCAGTCAATATTGTTGCTGAAACAATGGAATCATAGCATATAATGCCGTAAAAGGCAACTGCTCGTATTTGCAAATCGTTCACACAGAAAATGTTGTTTTTCCCCAAAGAAAATAGTATAATTTTACCTTGAGAATAAATGTATAAAAGGATGGTGTTTGTAGGTGACCAGAGCAGTTATTGAGATGGAAAACGGCAGCCGGATCTTATTGGAGCTGAATGCAGAGGCTGCCCCGGAAACGGTAAAGAATTTTGTTAAGCTGGCCAACCAGGGTTTCTATGACGGACTGACCTTTCATCGCGTGATTTCAGGATTTATGATTCAGGGTGGTTGTCCCAAGGGAAACGGAACAGGAGGGCCCGGCTATACAATTAAAGGTGAGTTTGAAAGCAACGGCGTGCCGAATCCTATTAAACATCAGCGGGGCGTGATTTCCATGGCCAGGGCTATGCATCCGGACTCCGCAGGCTCACAGTTTTTTATTATGCATGAGGATGCGCCGCATCTGGACGGACAGTATGCTGCTTTCGGCACAGTTACGGAGGGCATGGATACGGTAGATGCCATTGCTGCCTGTGAGACGGATCGGAACGATAAACCGATTACACCGCAGGTTATTAAAAAAATTACCGTTGAGGAGGCGTAAACAGATGAATGTACTGGTCACTGGAGGAGCCGGTTATATCGGCACCCATACCTGCGTAGAGCTTTTAAACGCAGGGCATCATATTGTTGTATTTGATAATTTTTATAACAGCAGTTCGGACTCCATTGAGCGGGTAAAAAAAATAACGGAGAAAGACTTCCCCTTTTATGAATGCGATATGCTGGATAAGGAAGCGCTGAACCGTATCTTCAGTGAAAATAAAATTGATTCTGTGATTCATTTTGCCGGATATAAGGCTGTTGGGGAGTCTGTAGAGAAGCCTCTGATGTATTTCCATAATAATATTACGGGGACGCTTTGTCTGCTGGAAACCATGAAGGCGCACGGCTGTAAGCAGCTTGTGTTCAGCTCTTCCGCGACTGTTTACGGCGATCCCGCTACGGTACCGATACGGGAGGATTTTCCCCTGTCGGTTACCAATCCCTATGGCAGAACAAAGCTTATGATTGAGGAAATTTTAAAAGATCTCTGGGTATCGGATCCGGAATGGTCCATTGTACTGCTGCGGTATTTTAATCCTGTGGGCGCTCATGAGAGCGGGCTGATAGGGGAGAATCCCAAGGGAATTCCCAATAATATTATGCCGAAGATTACGCAGGTAGCAGTGGGAAGGCTTCCCTATGTATCTGTTTTCGGTACAGATTATCCTACGAAGGACGGTACAGGGGTAAGAGATTATATTCATGTGGTCGATCTGGCCAAAGGGCATGTAAAAGCCATTGCCTATGCCGCAGAGAACCAAAAGGTAGAGGCGGTGAATTTGGGGACAGGGCATGGCTACAGTGTGCTGGAGCTTATCCGCACTTTTGCGGAGGTAAACCATGTGGACGTTCCCTATCGGGTCGAGGCCAGACGTCTGGGGGATATTGCCGCCTGTTATGCAGACCCTTCCAAGGCAGAGCAGTTATTTGGCTGGAAGGCGGAGCTGGAGCTGGACAGTATGTGCAGAGACAGTTGGATGTGGCAATCTAAGAACCCGGAGGGCTTCTAGGTCATGAATCGGTACAGGAGCGGAATTGCTGTTACGATCTTTGCGGGGCTGCTTATGTTCCTTCCCGCATTTATAGTGCTTTTCAATTCAGCAGAATTTCTGGGGGGTACAAAGGGATTTCTTCAGTATTCGCTTCTGGTATGCGGTATTGTTTATATGATTGCATTTGTTGAAAACCGCCGGGGTTATTTTCGCCCCGGCTGGGTTCTTACTCAGGGCTTCCTGCAGTTTTTCATAGGACTGTCTGTTTTGTTTTTATCGGAAGAGCAGTTTACGGACGAGCGGCTTTCTATTACTTTTGGACTGTGGGCTCTGGTCACTGCTGCCTCTCAGATCAGCGGCGGAATTCAGTTGAAGGCATTGGAGGTCAGACGGTGGTGGCTCATGCCTTTGGAAGGATTGGTGAATTTGGTATGGGCGTTTCTTTTATTGGGCAATCCTTTTCAATCCTATGAATATATTTGGTTTTTATCCGGTATGTTGATGAGTAGCATCGGAGTGGATACAATTCTGGAATTTTTTATCAACAGAAGATAGACAGGAGAGAGAAATATGAAAGTGAACGCTACAATGTTAAAAATTCTTGGGATGGTAACAATGGTTATTCTGAATTTGACGATGTTTGGCCTTGTGAAACAGCCCATCTGGCAGTATCTTTTCGGAATTTTAGGAACCCCTTCTATCACGATATATGCCTTTTTGATTACAGAAGGATATCGCAGAACCAGCAATTTGAATCGCTATGTGATCAGAGTTCTGATTTTTGCCCTGCTGTCAGCAGTTCCGTACCATGCCATTATGAAGCTGATTTACGGCGACAAAGCTACTGTTACGGGGTATTTCAGTGCGGGGCTGTCTGCTTTTATGTGCCTTTGCGCCATTGCGACCTTTGATAAAATAAAAGAAAAGCGTATGAAATATGCTTTTGCCATTATGATTTGTGTCCTGACTTATTTCTTTAATTTTTACTGGGCGCCTTTTGCCTTTATACTGGTTTTTATCATTCATCTTTTCAGAGAAGATTTCCGAAAAATGGCCTATTATATTACGGCGCTTTTCGGTGCGTTTTTTATTGTGGGTCTGGTATTCAAGTTCATGAATTATGAGAGTCAGAGTGAACTGGATATGATGATTTATCAGGTAGGGTGTATTTTACCCCTTCCTTTACTTGCTAGGTATAACGGTCAGGAAGGGGTAAAGCTAAAATGGATCGTCTATGTATTTTATATTTTGATGCTAATATGCTTTATGTGGCTGCTCCTTCCGGCAAGGAATGATCTTCTTCCGCTTTTTGTTTGACAGCTTTCAGCGAATTGATGATTTTCTCGCTGCTGGATAGAACTTTAAATTGATATCCTTCATATTCAAACTCAGGCGTGCTTCCTTCATCCGGAATTTCTCCCAGCAAACCAATGGCAAATCCGCTGGCAGTATCGTATTCATCCAGCGGCAGATCCACGGCAAGTGCGTCTGCTACTTCATCCAGTTCAGCCAGACCGGATATAATGTATTCTCCATCCCTTACTTTTACAATGGGATGTTCAAATTCTTCGTCTTCATCATATTCATCCCGGATGTTTCCTACCAGCTCCTCCAAAATATCTTCCATTGTAACAATTCCTTCGGTGCCGCCGTATTCGTCTACTACAACGGCCAGATGGGTGCTGGCTTCTTTCAGAACACGAAAGACCTCATCAATATTCTGCGTACTGGCAACGTAGGTGACAGGACGTATAATACGGGTCAGATCAAAATTGCTTTCTTCTCTCATTCGCAGCAGGTCTTTTATATGGATAATGCCAATGATATTGTCAATAGAATCTTCGTATACTGGAATTCTGGAATACCGTTGGTTGCAGGCTACATCAAATACTTCACGGTAAGTAGCACTTTTTTGAAGTGCGGTTAGGTTGGTTCGGTGCGTCATGATATCAGCAGCCGTCATATCGTTGAATTCCAATATGTTATTGATCATTTCGCTTTCATTGTCGTCAATTACGCCCTGCTCCTGACCTTCGCTGACCATAAGACGGATTTCTTCTTCTGTAACTTCTTCCTCCTCGTCATTCGGGTTAATTCGGCATAGCCGAAGGACCCCATTGACAGATAGGGTAAGCATTTTTACAAAAGGGGAAAAAATAACAGAAGTGAATTTTAAGGTACCTACGGCGTGCAGGGCCAACTTTTCGCTTTTCTTCATTGCAATCCGTTTGGGAACCAGCTCTCCAAATACCAGAGTAAAATAGGAAAGCAGTATAGTGATCAAAGCCATTGAAATGGTCCTGATCAGACCTGCATACGAAGTCCCCCAGGAAAACTGACGGATCACAAAATTAGCAAGCCTTTCAGAAAATGAATCCGAGGCGACAGCACTTGCCAGAAACCCGGAAAAAGTGACGCCCACCTGAATCGTAGAAAGCATTTTACTGGAATTGTTAAGAAAAGAGAGTAGTGTTTTGGCTTTCTTGTTGCCGTCCTCCGCCATTTTTTTCATTCTGGCGTCGTTAACCGATAAAATCGCTATCTCCGAGGCGGCAAAAAATGCGTTTAAAAGAGTTAAAAAGACAATTACAAGTAACTGTAAGGGAATACTTCCATCGTCGCCCATGGCGAAAAATCAAATCCTTTCAAAAAATAATTTTTATTTATTATATCTGGGAACTGAGATCTTGTCAAATTGGTATTATCAGTACAGCTATTTATACTACAAAAAGCCCCGTTGAAAAAATATTCTCCAACGGGGCTTTTTATTACAGCAAATTGAAATTCTTATTTATCCTGAGTATCTTCCGGTACGCTTTCCTTTTTTGCCTTTTTCTTCTTACCAGAATGCAGTACAACAATAATAATTATTACAATTATAATGACAAGTAAAATCGCTGCGCCTCCGATAATCAGATAGAGTCTGTTGGCCTGGCTGAAAAGGGAATTATCGGGAGTGGCGGAAGGCTCTGGAGAAGGTGTTACATAGGTGCTTCTATCTTCTTCCGTAAGAACCTTTAACTCTGATTTTTTCATGCCGGTCTTTCCGTCATTGGCCATTGTGTAGCGTTTTTTATAAGCGTCCGATCCCTGTAGGGTTTCTACGTCAAACTGGATATAGAGCCTGGCAGCAGAGGAGGATAATGCCTCCAGTACATCCCCGTTTATCTCAAATTCAACGCTCTGTGTAGTCGGATCTGCTTTTCTCTTGAAAGGCGCTTCTGTACGGGTAGTCACACACTTAGCGGTTCCAATTAAAGTACCGGATTCCGGAATCAATTCTATATTTTCTTTAGCATTTCCTATAGATAAAATAACGGTATTTTTCTGCTGAGGATCTTCCGATACATTTGTATATAACTTATCTCCCAATGCGTCAATCTCTACTGTAATCTTGGAAATTTTATTTTTCATTACAGGTGTTCCCAGTGCGGGGGTACCGCGCTTGTCATTTCCCTGAGAATCCTTTGCAATATTGCCGTTCTCGTCTACAACATATACCATGGCGCCGTCATACTGAGAAATTTTGATGACACGGCCGTTTTCATCGAAACGAGGCATGGGAAGAAGATCAGAACCAATTGCCTTGAAAAGCTGAAGCTTTTCTTTTTTGCCGTTAGAATCAATACTGTACCACTCGTCATTTTCATCCAGCAAATATCCGTTGTCATCAATTCGCCCGCCGTTTACGTCAAGGGCATAGCCGTCTTCCCTAAACTCAATATTGGGATTGGGAGTACCTGCATCGTCCACAATTTCTGTTACTCCCAGAATGCTGATCGGGTCAATTGTCTGAAGCAGGTCTCCGTTGTGGATATTGTAGATGTAAGAATACTGCGTGGGAAAGCTTACATAGTACATGTCAGAGGTATGGCCGTTTCCGGTCAGTCCCTGATAGTTTGCCTGGTATCCGGAATCTTCTCTGATAGCGGATTTGTAAAGGTTGTAGGCTGTTCCCTTAGGGCCTAAAGAATCGCCGGCCCGAATCACCAGAGAATCCTCCGGCTCTGCAAACACATAACCGGCCGTATAGGATTTCTTGCCGGTAGTGCTGTATGTAGGAATCAAATCGTCTTTTTTTGACTCTACCGTTGTTACATTCTTGTACTGCAGTACAGTGGGTTTGTCATAGTGAAACGTTATGGAGTAAAAATCAAAACCGCCAATGTCGCCGGTTTCTTCGGCATTGGGAATTTTCGCTGCCGCCGAAGATGCCAGTGGCGCCAGCGTACATACCAGCAACAGGATTGATAACATAACTGCAAATAAGCGCTTCTTCATGGATATAAGCCTCCTGAAACTTAAATTTAATAATCTAAACATTACTTGCATTATAGCATAAATTTACTAATGATACAATATCTAATCTTAATATTTTATACGATGTATTTATTGAAATTATTCTTCTAAAATGCTATACTGCTTTTTGCTTAGTATTTCACAGCAAGGAGCCGTTTACAATACAATGAAAAGATGCGATTATTTAAAATGGGATGAATATTTTATGGGAATTGCCATGCTGTCTGCCATGCGGAGCAAGGATCCCAGCACAGGAGTAGGCGCGTGTATTGTGGGAGCGGATAACCGGATTCTTTCTCTGGGATATAACGGAATGCCCATTGGGTGTTCTGATGATGAATTTCCCTGGGAAAGAGAGGGAGAGCCCCTGGAGACAAAGTATCTCTATGTGTGTCATGCCGAATTTAACGCTATTTTAAATTATAACGGCGGTTCTCTTAAAGACAGCCGGGTATATGTGACGCTGTTTCCCTGCAACGAATGTACGAAAGCTATTATACAGAAAGGGATTAAAGAGATTATCTATGCCAGCGATAAGTATGCCCACAGTGATTCCGTTGTGGCATCGAAACGAATGCTGGAGGCATCAGGGGTTGTCTATCGGGAATATAAGCCCATTGGCAAGCAGATTATATTGGATTTGTAAGAGCTTGATTAGATATAGAAGAGGAAGGGATTTACAGGGATGAAGATTATTGTAACAGAAAGTATTGCAAAAGAGGGAATTCAGAGTCTTATTGACAGTGGCTTTGATGTGGATGTGAGGTTTGGAATAGAGAGGGAGGCCCTGCTGGATATCATTGATCAGTATGATGCGGTGATTGTAAGAAGTGTGACCAAAATAAATGAGGAGCTGTTGGAGCGTGCGTCCCGCCTGAAAGTGGTAGGAAGGGCCGGCAACGGAGTGGATAATATCAGCCTTGCTGCTTGTACACAGAGAGGCATTTTAGTGGTCAATACCCCGGAAAGCAATATTATGGCAGCTGCGGAATTGGCAGTGGCTCATGCCTTTAACGCTTTCAGGAATCTTACAAAAGCGGTGATTGCCGGTAAAAACCATGATTTCAGACGAGGCCATTTTATCGGCAACGAATTGGACGATAAGACGGTAGGAATTATTGGTCTGGGAAGAATCGGCGGCATTGTGGCGAAAAAGCTGAAAGGCTGTAATATGCATGTGATTGCTTATGATCCGTATATAACAGAAGAGCGCTTTAAGAACTGCGGCGCCAGACGGTGCCAGACTTTAGAGGAGCTGCTGAGAGAAGCCGATTTGATTACCATACACACGCCCAAGACGCCGGAAACGATAGGGATCATTGGCGCAAAGGAGATTGCCAAGTGTAAGGACGGTGTTCGCATTGTCAATGCGGCCAGAGGCGGTTTAGTAGATGAAAAGGCGCTCTATGAAGGGCTGGTATCCGGTAAGGTGGCCTTTGCCGGTCTGGATGTTTTGGATCCGGAGCCCAATTACAACAAAAAGCCGGAGGAGCAGGATTATCAAAATCCGCTTCTGGAGCTGGATAATATTAGTGTTACACCTCATCTAGGTGCTTCTACGGAGGAGGCTAATTACAATGTAGGAACGGCTGTTACCAAATTGGTAGGGCAGGCGCTGAATGGAGAAATGGTTCCTGCTGTAAATATGCCGCCGGTCAAAGCCGGTAATATGGATGAAATGAAGCCGTATCTGGATTTGGCTGAAATGATGGGAAAAATCTATTATCAGGTAGAGAAAGAAGTTGTAAAATCCATTGAGATTACCTACAGCGGTGATTTGGCGGAAACGGATACGGATATTATAACGCTTTCTGCTATGAAAGGCTTTCTGGAGCCCATTGTGGAAAACAGAGTGAACTATGTAAATGCCCGGCTGATATTGGACTCTATGGGTGTGAGTCTGGAGGAAAAGAAGACGACGAAATTAGAGAAATATACCAATCTTATATCCATACGCTTTGTAACAGATCAGAAAAGTCTCAGTGTTTCCGGTACCGTATTTGCTAGAAGCGAGATCCGCATTGTAGACTTTTTCGGCTATAAGATGGACTTCGAGCCGACTTCCAATGTAATTGCCATCCATAATCAGGATATTCCCGGAATGATCGGAAAAATCGGTACGGTATTGGGTGCCAACGGCATCAATATCACTGCGATGCAGTGGAGCAGCAATAAATCTGCCGGAAGAGCAGAATCCTTTGTCAGTGTGGACCAGACGGTTTCAAAGGAGATTTTAAAGCAGATTGCGGAACTTGAGGGTGTACTAAAAGTATCTCCTCTTTCATTTTAACGTATAATGTCAATCTCTCATATTGAAATCCCCACAGTTTTTACACAGATACTGGTTTTGTATATTTTTGTCGGGATCGGATTTGGCAGTGCCAAATCCGGTCTTTTTCCTGAAAACGCTTCTCAGGTGCTGTCGAGGTTTGTTATAAGAATTTCTATGCCGGCTACTATTTTATCGAAGATGATAAGCGCCGATTTTACCGGAGAGGATTATCGGAACGGGGGAAAACTATTTGTGATTGCCCTGGCTTTTCTTGGCCTGACGCTTTTGCTTGCCTGCCTAGTTACCAGACTGCTGGGACTTTCGGAGATCACTGCTAATGTATACAAAATGCAGGCCATGTTTGGAAATGTGATTTTTTTTGCATTTCCTCTATTTTTGGCCCTGTTTGGAGACCGGGGAATTCTCTATGCGCTTTTCTTCAATATGGGAAACGATGCCCTGCTGTGGACAGTAGGGATATGGCTGGCCAGCCGTCACAGGGGAGGGGGCATAAAGGAGAGCATCCGGCATCTGCTGAATATCAATACCTTTGCTTTTGCCGGAGGGCTGATTCTGATGGCAACCGGTGTTGGCGCTGTGCTGCGGGATACTTTTATTGACACTGTTTTGTCTTCTATTGGCGCCACTACCAGTCCGCTGTCCATGATATTTGTGGGAATGGTGCTGGCCGGTATTCCTCTGAAAACCTTTGTCACCGGCAAAAATTTTTTAGCGCTGTCTGCGCTGACCCTTCAAAAGCTTTTGCTGGTGCCTCTGCTTTCTATTCCCATTCTATTGGCAGTAAAGGAGTTTCTGGGGGAGGAAACGATTTTGATTGCCGTCATGCAGCTTTCTATGCCGACGGCTACGCTGGCTGTTTCTCTGACAGCTGAATATGACAGTGATTACCGCTTTGCGGCGGCGGGGGTATTGAGTACCACGGTCTTTTCTATTCTGACCATGCCGTTGGTGGTTTGGGTATTGAAATGTTTTTATTAATAGGATAGAATGAAAACGATATTTATTTACATATGGGAGGTTTCGTATGCAAGAAAAAAGTCCAAAGGTTTTGGTAGTAATGGGAAGTGATTCTGACTTCGATGTGATGAAACCCTGCCTTAAGACACTTAAAAAATTTGATATTGATTTTGACTGCAGGGTATGCTCTGCCCACCGGACGCCGGAGCAGGCGGCACAGCTGGCGGGCTCAGCGGTGGAGCAGGGGTATAGCCTGATTATAGCGGCAGCAGGAAAGGCTGCCCATTTGCCCGGCGTACTGGCTGCCTTTACAATTTTGCCTGTGATAGGGGTCCCGATCCAATCGGATGCTTTAGAAGGGATGGATGCTCTGCTGGCTATAGCGCAGATGCCTCCCGGGATACCGGTAGCTACTGTAGCCATCAACGGAGCTGTCAACAGTGCAGTACTGGCAGCTGAGATTTTGGCGGTCCGGGATCAGCGTCTGGCCCATAAGATGAAGGCTTATAAAGAAGAAATGAAAGTTAAGGTTTTGGCTAAAGACAGTGCTTTACAGGATAAAATTAAAACTGAAATTTAAGAAAGACACAGTATATAGAGAACAGAAAGGCGGAATAACATGGCAGATTATAAGGAAGCCGGCGTAGATGTAGAGGCCGGCTATGAAGCAGTAAGGCTTATGCGCGGCCACGTCCAAAAGACTTACCGGCAGGAGGTAATGACAGATATTGGGGGATTCGGCTCTCTTTTTCAGTTGGATTTGAGCAAATATAAGGAGCCGGTATTGGTTTCCGGTACGGATGGAGTTGGTACAAAGCTGAAACTGGCCTTTGTCATGAATAAGGTAGATACAGTAGGACAGGACTGTGTGGCCATGTGTGTAAATGATGTGGTTTGCAGCGGTGCGGAGCCTTTGTTTTTTCTGGATTACATTGCCGTAGGTAAAAATGAACCTCAGGTGGTTTCAGATATTGTGAAGGGAGTTGCAGCAGCCTGTCTGGAAACTGGCTGCTCGCTGGTTGGAGGAGAAACGGCGGAAATGCCGGGCTTCTATAAGGTGGACGAGTTTGATCTGGCAGGTTTTGCAGTAGCCTGTGTAGATAAGAGCAAAATCATAGACGGGTCCTCCATTGCTCCCGGAGATGTTTTGATCGGCCTTCCTTCTTCTGGTGTCCATAGCAACGGCTTTTCTCTTGTTCGTAAAATTTTTGAGCCAATGGAAGAAAATTACATGAAGTATGCCGATTTTTTGGGTGCCCCTCTGGGGGAGGTACTGCTTACTCCCACTAAATTGTATGTAAAAACGGTGCTGGATTTAATCGGGCGTTTTACTGTAAAAGGAATCTCTCATATTACAGGGGGCGGCTTTTATGAAAATATTCCGCGTATGGGTAGAAAAGATCTGTCCTGGAATATCAGGAAGGGGACATGGCCCATTCTGCCTATCTTTGAATTGCTGCAGAAAGAGGGAAAGGTAGAAGAGCGGAATATGTATAACACCTTTAACATGGGGATCGGCATGGTTATGGCAGTAGAGCCTCAGGAGGCGGAAGCAATTGTAAGCTATTTGGCGTCCAAAGATCAGCCTGCCTATATAATAGGAAGTGTAGGTACCGGAAACGGAGAGGTCACTGTATGTTAAAGATAGGCGTTCTGGTTTCCGGCGGGGGGACCAATCTCCAGGCCATCCTGGACTGTAAGGCCCAGGGAGGCCTTCCCAACTGCGAAATTGTTTCTGTAGTGTCCAGTAAACCCGGTGTATATGCCTTAGAAAGGGCGGCTAAATTCGGTATTTCAAGCTGTGTCATCAGAAAACAGGACTATAACAGTCAGGAGGAGTATGACCTGGCTTTGTCCCGGCATTTTCAAAATATGAATGTAGAGTTGGTGGTGATGGCCGGCTTTCTGACAATTTTAGGAGAGCGGTTTATGGAAGCCTTTCCCCACAGGATTATCAATGTCCATCCTGCGCTGATTCCTTCTTTCTGCGGACCGGGCTACTATGGCCTGAAGCCGCATCGGGCGGCCTTGGAATATGGCGTTAAAGTAACCGGCGCTACTGTTCATTTTGTAGAATTGGAAGCAGACAGCGGTCCTATTATTTTACAGAAACCGGTGTACGTGAAGTCCGGAGATACCCCGGAACTTTTGCAGAGGCGTGTTATGGAAGAAGCAGAATGGGAAATTTTACCCAAAGCAATTCGGCTGTTTTCAGAAGGGAAAATTGAGATTCAAGGCAGAAATGTGGTTATACATGAGGAGGAGTTAATATGATAAAAAGAGCATTGATCAGTGTATCGGACAAGACGGGTATTGTAGAGTTTGCCAAGGAATTGGTAAAAAGAGGGGTGGAGATCATTTCTACCGGAGGAACACACAGAGTCCTGGAAGAGGCTGGGCTTGCAGTAACGGGGATTTCTGACGTAACTGGGTTTCCAGAATGTCTGGACGGCCGGGTAAAAACACTTCATCCCAAAATTCATGCAGGGCTTTTGTCAGTCAGAAGCAATCCGGAACATATGTCTCAGATTAAAGAACTGGGAATTGAGACAATCGATATGGTTGTAGTCAATCTTTACCCATTTAAAAAGACCATTGAAAAACCGGGGGTTACCTTGGAAGATGCAATTGAAAACATTGATATCGGCGGTCCTTCTATGCTAAGAAGTGCAGCGAAAAATTACGCAGGTGTTGTTGTTCTGGTAGATCCTGAGGATTACAGCCAGGTCCTAAAGGAATGGGACGAGACCGGCGATGTTACTTATGGTACCCGTTTTCGGCTATGCAGTAAGGTTTTTGAGCATACCGCTTATTATGACACACTAATTTCTCAGTATATGAACCGTCAGCGTAATGATTACGGCTTTAAAAATACATTGACCCTTACCTTTGAGAAGGTACAAGAGATGCGCTATGGGGAAAACCCTCATCAGGCTGCTGCTTTCTATAAAGAACCGCTGGCGGTTCCCGGGACCCTGCCCCAGGCAGTAAAATTGCATGGAAAGGAACTTTCTTACAATAATATTAACGATACAAACGGTGCGCTGGACCTGTTAAAGGAATTTGGACAGGAGGAGGCTGTTGTAGTAGGAGTAAAGCACGCAAATCCCTGCGGCGTAGGGAAGGGAAAGACGGTATTGGAGGCGTACTGCAACGCCTATAACGCAGACCCGGTTTCCATTTTTGGAGGAATTGTAGCAGCCAACCGGGAAATTGACAGAGAAACGGCGGAGGAGATCAGTAAAATTTTTCTGGAAATTGTGATTGCACCATCCTTTACACCGGAAGCACTTGAAATTATTGAAAGAAAGAAAAATATTCGAATCCTGACATTGGAGGATATCACCAAGTCTGTTCCGGCAACTGCCTTTGATATGAAAAAAGTAGCCGGCGGACTTTTGGTACAGCAATATAACAGTGAATTATATGAAGCGGATCAGGTTAAAGTTGTGACGAAAAGACAGCCCACAGAACAGGAACTGAAGGATATGTTTTTTGGGATGAAAGTAGTGAAGCATGTAAAGTCAAACGGAATCTGTCTGGTGAAGGGAAATGCCACTATAGGCGTAGGTCCT
>CABQMV010000027.1 GCA_902465325.1 uncultured Oscillospiraceae bacterium | reverse complement strand
ATAAAAACGATATCCAGCTGGTCGGTGTGCTGTTAGGCTGCGATACCTCTGAGCAGCGCAGTGCCGATGGCCAGAGTATGGCAAAATATTTCCCGGGAAATTATTCTGTATGCGATATACTGGAGGCGGGCGCTGTGATTGATACGATAAAAAGCGTTAAAACCAAGACCTCCTATGTACCAGTGATTGTGAAGGAACCTGTTAGATTATGTCTTTCTCAGAAGGAATTGGCGGATATCAATTTTTCCAAAGAATTGCTGCCTGCTTATGAAAACGGAGTCCGCGACGGCATCGCAGCCGGTACCGTAATGGGCACCTATTATATTTATACAGGGGACCGGCTGTTGTATGAAACTCCTCTTATTGCCGCAGAGACCTGTGTAAAAAAAGAATTTCAGGACTATCTGAAAGAGTTCTTTCAAATTTGGGCAAAAAATACATTCAGCGCCCTTTACAATTTTTAATTCTGTTTGCTACAATCCCTCCACAAAGGAGGGATTGTCTGTGAAAGCAATTGTTGAGAAAAAAGGAGCTTTTGTAACCGTTGAGGCGGCTATTGTTGTAGCGGCGGTTCTTCTGTTTATCCTTACAGGGTTGGCGGTACTGATCCATATATATTCCAGGGTCACCGATTTCTGTATTTATTTGGAGAAAGAAGCTCAGATTTTTGCAGACTCAGGCCAGGGTGAAATACTGAGAATCATCAAGGTCATTGCGGATACAGGCGGTAAAATTGTAGATGAAATTTTTCAAAACGGATAGAAAGGGAAGCATAACTGTATTTACAGCCCTGACTTTGTCTGGGATTATACTGTTTCAGTGCGTATTGCTGCAGGGCGCATATGTATATACGGCTCAGGCCAATGTACGGTATAAGCTGGCATTGGCCGGTCAGTCACTTTTAGCTGGTTTTGACAGAATTCTCTATGAGGATTACGGACTGCTTGCCTGTCAGGAACAGGCTGATGGCGGTGCCAAAGCAGAGTATTATTTTAACAGCTCTGTTTCCGGCCTGCAAAATTTGAAGGAGCAGGCGGAAAAGCATCTGGGATCTTCTGAGACGGGTCTGCTGCGCCTCATGTCGATGAAAGGGGAAAGCTTTGGCTTTACTGCTTCCTATACGGGAAGCCTGGCGGATATCAATGTGTTTCAGCAGGAAATAACCGAATTGATGAAATACCGAACTCCTGCAAATTTACTGGAATATTTATTGGAATGTGTTGATTTGCTGGATTCTGCAGAGAAAACCAGTGAAGGAGAACGGCTGTATCAGGAGGCAGGACGGCTTCTGGACCGGCTGTCAGAGCTGGCGGATAAATTATACCGGGCTGTTGAAGGGTGGTCTGTAAATGATATGGCTTGTGTCAACGGGTTTGACAATTTTACAAACAGACCTCTGGTAATCAGCCAAATAAAGACGGCTTCGCTGTTTCTGCACGGTATGTCCTTCACAGAGCTGACAAAAGGGGAAGCCTTTGAAAAGCTGACGGAACTAAAAAATCATTGTACAAGTATGAAGGCGGACTATGAGACCTATGCGGAATTAAATAGAAAAGCCTTGACCTATATTGCGGAGGTTGAGACACTGCAGAGTCAAATTACACCTGAAATAGAAAAAATCGAAGCCTGGCTATCTTCGTACAGACCGGAGGATTCCGCCGGCGGGGACTATAAAACTCGATTAGAGGAGAGGGTAGAAGAGCTGCGTTCTATTTTGCGAAAAACCTCCTATTCTGCGGTAAAGTCAAAGCTGCAGAAAAATCTGGAGGCTTTTGAAAATGCCTTGGAGAAATTGGATGATATGGCCGCCTATCTGCAGGAATTTGATCAGACCGTTTTTGACGGCTCTTATGTAATAGACTGTATAGAAAAAGCGGAATCGGCTGAGATTGATACCCAAATAAAGGTGTACACCGGCAAAGGCTCTGCCAATGCCGAATTAATGGAGGCAGATCCAAGGGAAAAGGGCAGCCGTGCGGAAGCAGAGATTTTAAAAAATTTGGTAAATTTGCCGGAAATAGCAGATTCCCTGTATTCTACTTTGCCGTCTATTACGACTCCTGTTTCACAGGTGACCCTGGAAGAAGAGAATTTACTTGCGGGCGTACTGATTGATGATTATATCTTAACTTATTTTAGTAATAGCAGCGGCAGCAGCCAAATAGAACGCTCCTACTTTTTAGAAGGAGAAACGGAATATATTATTAACGGAAATTCCTCAGAGCAAAAAAACAGGGAAGATACCTTGCTAAAAATATTTGGGATTCGGACGGCTCTGAATCTTGTCCATGTTGTGTGCAGCAGCGATAAAATGAATACGGCCAGAAGCATTGGAAATGCAATTGCCGGGGCTCTTACCTGTGGGATTGGCGGCCCTTTGTTTACCGCACTGGTTACAGCTGCCTGGGCAATGAGTGAGGCGGCGCTGGATATAGAGGATTTGAAAGCGGGAAGAGAAGTTCCTTTGGTAAAAAACAAAGAAAACTGGAAACTGAGTATCCCGGGAATAGCGGGCGCACTTACTGCAGAATCCAATTCGGACAGGGAAAACAAGGCTTCGGAGAAGAGCGCGTTTACCATGGACTATAAAGGCTATCTACGGCTGCTTCTTTTCCTGACACCGCAGAAAATAAAGTTATTGAGAATCCAAGACGTCATTGAAATAAACCTTACCAGCTTGACGGGACAGCGTTGGTACTTGGGAAACTATTATACGGGAATTCATTTGGGCTGCAGCTTTATGGCTGCCATGCCGGGGCCTGTATATACAATGTTTCAGGAAGATAAATCTGTTAAAGGATATTTCATTAGGAGGGATGTCCATGTATCGTATTAAAGGAAATAAGACAAAACAGGCCTCGGTTACACTGGAGGCGGCGCTTGCTGTATCCGTCCTGATTTCTGTATTTCTACTCTTGTATGGACTGTTAGAATCCTTTCTTTTGTACAACTGCGTTTCTAAGGCAGTATATGAGACGGCCTCTTTTGCCTCTTCCTACGGGCTTTTATACCATGAGAAAGGGATTGGCCGGCTCGGTCATTCTATACAAAATCAGTTATCGGAGAAACTGAATCTGGGGCCAGTCCTTTCCAAATATATAAATGCTCCCTCTGTACTTACTTATGGAGATGACTTTGTTTATAGTAAGGCAGCAGAGGAAATTTTTGAAAACCGACTAAAACAACAGTCAGTATATAAGCGGTTTTTCAGCGGAAGAGTGGAATGGTCTCTGGAAGACAGCCGGTTTTTTAACGGTAATGACGAGTTTTTGATTCGGGGAAGCTTTTCCTGCAGCTATCACATTCCTCTCATGGAACGGTTTCTGAAGGGATTTACCTTTCAGAAAAGTGTAAAGGGCAGAGCTTTTATAGAGGGGACGACGCCGGACATTGCACTTGACAAAAAAGAAGACCTTTCTATTTGGAAACTGTCCAATTTTGAGAGGGGACAAAAGCTGCAGGAACGGTATGGCAGAAATCTTCCTCGCTTTTTTCCAGTGATTGATTATTTTAAGGATGGTACAGCAGGTATGATCAGAAGTATTAACCATACTCTGAAATCCTACCAGGAGGAAAACGCCTTCAGGCAGACGCTGGAGGATTTGTTTGATGAACTTTTACAGTTTAACGGTGCTTCTTATGGTAATGCTGCTGTGGAGGACAGTGATATTCAAAAACGGGAATTAAAGCTTATTTTTCCGGAGGATGCCTTTAGTCCTGTTCAATCTGATATCATCCTGCTGTTCCAGAAGGTAAGCTGTTTAAGCGGCGTAGATGTTACCATATACAGAGATGAGAAAGCATAATATAAAATTTGACAGAGTCTAAGGAATGTCATATAATAAACAAAAATTAATGAATTTTGGAGGAAAAATGAAACGTAGACTTGTAATTTTTATATGTGTTTTTGTGACAGTTATTTCTGTACTGTCGGGCTGTGGCACACAGAAAAATCCGCTTCTGTGGGAGAAGGCGACCAACGATTATGCAAGCTACAGGATTCCGGGAATTGTGGCTACGAAGGAAGGGACTCTGCTCACCTACTGTGAGGCCCGGAGAAGTACAGAAGACTGGGCTGACATTGATATTCAGATGCGCCGGAGTACGGATCAGGGAAAAACGTGGAGCGATCCGGTTATATTAGGTGACAGCATTCCCAGCGGAACCAGAAACAATCCGGTTATGCTGGTGGACAGCAATAATAAAATTCATATGATTATCAGCTATAAGTATGGTATTTCTATGGCGGGTGGAAAGGTCTACTATTTGTCTTCTGAAGATGACGGTGTTACCTGGAGTGAGCCGGAGGATATTACCGACCAGACCCAGGGCGGGAGTGTCAGACATGCACAGTTTGCCTGCGGTCCCAGCCATGGAATAGAGCTGAAGGACGGAACGCTGGTGTTCCCCTTCTGGTTTGTGGAGGAAAAGGATTTTACAGAAAAGACCAATAATTCACCGTCTCATATTTCTACACTGTACAGCAAAGACAGCGGAAAGACTTGGCAGATTGGCGAGGTGCTGGATATAGAAGAAGGAATTACAGATCCTTCAGAGCCCTGTATTGTACAGCTGAGCACAGGGGAGGTTATGTTGAATGTACGCGTGGGGGGAATAGAGACCTCTCTGAGAGGGGTGGCTGTAAGCCCTGACGGAATATCGGGGTGGAGTAAGATCCGGTATGAGGAGCAGCTGCGAGATCCGGGCTGTGAAGGCAGTATTGTCCGGTATGACGACAGCACCATTCTTTTTACAAATTGCAATATGGAGCGCAGTGTTGCAGACAAGGACCGGCTGAATCTGACAGTACGCTACAGCAAAGATGATGGTAAGACGTGGAGTGCGGGAACGGTTGTCTGTGAATCAGATTCCATGTATTCAGATATGGCTGTCATTGGAGAAAAAATATTTGTTGTATATGAAGAAGGCTTTTACGATGGTCTGTCTATCAGACTGAAGGAATACAAGCTTTCTGATATTCAGTAGTTTTCAGGGATGAGACTGTATGGGCATCTGGTATGAAAGAGCGGCAGAGGCGGCCGATTATATTTCAACAAGAATCAGGACAGAGGGTGGAGGCGCCCCGAACCCTGCGTTTGCATTAATATTAGGTACGTGTTTTGGAGAATCTGCAGACAGTGCGGAGGATAAAATTGTAATTCCCTATGCAGAAATTCCGCATTTTCCCGTATCAACAGTGGGAGGCCATGCGGGAAAGCTGCTGTACTGCAGAATTGGCGGAAAAATGGGCTTTGTTATGCAGGGCAGGACCCATTACTATGAGGGCTATGAGAGCAGCGCAGTTGCGCTGCCTATCAGGGCATTCTCTCTTTTGGGGACGCCGGCTGTGATCCTTACCAATGCGGCAGGGGGGATCAATCCGCAGTATAAAATAGGAGACTTTGTTGTTATTACGGACCATCTCTCTTTTTATGCGGAGTCTCCCTTACGGGGACCAAATGAGGAAGCCTTTGGACCCCGTTTCCCTTCGATGGATCATGTCTATGACAGTGGCTTAATCTGTTTTGCGGAGGAGTGCGGCGCTGCAGCCGGTCTTCCGATGCATAGAGGCGTTTATGCATATATGAAGGGGCCTCAGTTTGAGACGCCTGCGGAAATACGGGCCTTGCAGGTGCTGGGGGCGGATCTGGTCGGAATGTCCACGGTATACGAAGCAATCACAGCGAAGCATTGTGGTATGAGACTGCTGGCCTTATCCTGTGTAACCAATGTAGCCGCGGGCCTTTCCGATAAACCTGTTTCCCATGAGGATGTATCTGCTGTTGAGCGGAATGTAAAAGCTGCTTTTGTCCCGTATATTCATATGCTTATCGGCAGGCTCAATATAGAAGGAGGCAAATGTCATGACTGAAATTTTTGATAACACAGCTGAATTTATATATGTAAATGGCGAATTCAGAGAGTATAGAGAATTTCAAAGGGAGGGCGCCGACAGCCTGAATTTTGAAATGCCGTTTTCCGGTCCTATTATCTATGAAGTAGTTCGCTTTATTGACAGAAAGGGTGTGTTTCTGAAGGATCACTATGACCGGTTTGCCGGAAGTCTGAAGCTGGCTGGAATTGAAAATCATTTTTCCTACGAGACCTATAAAGAGGCCTGCCGACAGCTTTTGAAAATTAATAAAATCAGAAGCAACAACCTGAAATTAATGTATGCTATGGAGGAGGGAGAAGAGCAGCCTCTTTGCCTTATTTATGCCAGTAAGTCTTTTTATCCAGACGAAAAATATTATGAAAACGGCGTTGCCACCGCTATTTTGGGTATTGAACGGTCTACCCCAAACGCAAAAATTAATCGGTCGGACTATGTAGAGAAGATCAAAAGCTACCGGGAGAAAAAGGGGGTATTTGAAGTACTGCTGAAAAATTCCCAGGGACAGCTTACGGAAGGCAGCCGTTCCAATCTTTTCTTTATCAAAGGAAATACGGTTTTTACTGCTCCGGCGGATACGGTGCTGGAGGGTGTGATGAGAAAGTATGTTTTTAAGGTTTGTGATGCTTTAGGGATTTGTATTGATGACAGCTGCCCGGTAGGAATTGATTCCCTGTCTGAAATGGACAGTGCTTTTCTTACAGGTACTTCCATTAATGTACTGCCCATTTCCCATATTGAAGAAAATATTCAGTATGATACCCAAAATCAGGTGCTGCTTTGCATTAGAAGGGGCTTTGAAGAAAGGATTGTGGAGGAATGGCAGAGCAACTGAAACTGGGGGTTATTACTGACTGTGTTGCAGGTCTTACCCTGGCAGAGAAATTTATCAACAGACAGTCGGGGATTTCCGTCTGTAAACTCAGCAAAGGAGAGCCTGACCGCAGTTATATTGATTTTACCAGAGGGAACCGTGACAAGTCAGCAGATTTCTTGTTTGATATTGACGCTTTCCTGATTTCTCTGAAGCCGCCCCGGGTTATTCTGCTGGTTTGTAAGAATTTTTCCCAGGAAGAGCTGAAGGCACTTTCTGAAAAACTCAGGGAGGGCGATATCCTTATTGACTGCTGCGATATGAACTTTAAAGAGTCTATTCGCAATGCCAAAATTATGTCCAGAATCGGAATTCATTATATGGGAACCGGTTTTGTATTTGCCACAGATGACCTGATCAAGAGACCTTCCTTTATGATAGGAGGCAGCAAAGACGTTTATAATAAAATTAAAGGTGTATTTGGTGAAATTGCTTCTTCTGTGGAACGGGTAAGCTGCGCCGCTTATGTAGGACCTGATGGAGCGGGGCAGTTTGTGAAAATGGCGAACAGCGCTATTTACTACGCCTATTTGGAACTGATTGCAGAGACAATCTATTTAATACGGTATACTGTGGGAATGCAGCCCGATGAAATGTGTGATATTTTAGCCGATTTTAATTCTGGAGAGCTTTCCGGATTTTTGTTGGACACTGCGGCAGATGTAATCTACCGCAGAGACGGAAGAACGGATAAATATTTGGTAGATATTGCTTTAGATCGAGTGAATTCCTCCCGAAAAGATATGTGGATAGGAGAAGCGGCTTTTGAGTTAGGCTGTCCTATGCCTACGGTATTGGAATCCATTCATGTGAGATTTTTATCCCGGTATATTAGCGAAAGAATTGCTTCTTCCCAGCTGGTGGAGCCCCTTGCGGCTGTCAAAATTCCCTTTAGTGAGCAGAAGGCTTTTCTTGAGTCGTGCCGCAGAACGCTGTATGTGGGGATTATATGCAGTCTTGCGCAGGGATTTTCCCTGTTAAGAAAGGCTTCGGAGACCTATGCGTGGAATTTGGATATGCTGTCCATTGCCTGCGCTCTGCAGGGGGGAACCTTTATTCAATCAGATGTGATGTTCCGAGTGATTGAGGCTTACAGTGAAAAGGCGAAATTAGATAATATCCTGATGACTGATTATTTTGCAAAGAAAGTCAATGAGTACTGTCCGGATGTGCGGAAAATATCGTCGCTGTGTATCAATCAGGGATTTCCTCTTCCAGTGATTACCAGTATCTTACAGTATATTGACTGTTACCGGTGCCGCCGTCTCCCTACCACCTCTATCCAGTTGATACGGGATTGTATTGCAGAGAATGGTTTTGAGCGTCTGGACGGTCCCGGTATTTTTTACGGCGATTGGAATAGTCCTGATGAAATCGTTTCGCAGAAGAAATCATAAAGGCTTTTTTCTTTAACGGATTGTTCCGCTATTTTTTTCCTCTGCCTCTTTTGCTGTCTGGATTCGGGGCTTTTGTGCTTCCTTTTGAATTTGTTCCTGTATTTGGCGCTTTTCTTCAATTTTTTGTTCAAAGGCCAGGTCTGTACGGATTCCTTTCAGACATTTTGCTGTAAGATAGGTCAGCATAGCAAGCGTCAGCATCAGTATATACCGCACAGGAAAATGAAACAGACCGATGGCCAGCAGTGCTCCCTGGTGATAGGGAAGCGACCACCAGTAGAAAATATAAGTAAACATATAGTATAGACCAGATTCCTCCTGCGCCATCAGCAGCATCAGGTGAAATACAAAAGCGATTAACCCTATAAACTGATACAGTAAAAGGCCTTTTAGGATCAGGGCTTTTCTTTTTATACGCAGAAAAATGCAAATACCGCCGTACAGCAGTATGCATCCGTAGGAAATAACAGCCAGCAGGACGGATGTGCATTTTCGGCTTTCCAGCTGGATTTCCCGATGGCCTGTGACTAGAGCCAGCAGAACGGTTACAAGGGCCAATACAACTGTAATTAAATAGGGGGTCAATTTTTTTCTGTTTCTTTTAAAAAAATCAATTATTGTATTCATACTAGCCATAATAGCACAAAGCCGGAATTTAATCAAATGCCGTTTAAAATCGTGCTGCTTTTTGAAATTTGGTGTTGACAGTTCGTTTTTCATCATGTATACTAACAACTGCTTTTCATAAAGGGGTGTCGTACATCGGTAGTATAACGGTCTCCAAAACCGCTGAGCTAGGTTCGATTCCTAGCACCCCTGCCATCTCTGTGCCGCCGCGAACGGGTAAGGTTCGCGGTGGTTTTTTCATACAAGTACATTAAGAGGAGGTTACCGTTACGATTTCCTCAGTCAGCTCTCTGTTGCCTATACGCAGAGAGAGAGCGGGCAGACCCAGTACATACAAATCTGTGGCGCGTATTTCATTTTCCAGTATTTCCCGGGCGCTTCCGGACAGGGACCGCAGTCCTTCTGCCGCCTGTGCAAATACTGGCAGGCTTGTTTGTCTGCTGATTGTTCTAAACAGTTCCCGTCCTGTGCTGTTCCAGCCTAAGGCCTTGATATAAGGCGGTGTATCATGATACCTTTGCAGCTGGTCTGCCGTAACGCCGGTGAGCAGCGACAGCAGAATCCTTTTTATACGGCTTCTTGGGTATCTTCTGGAGGTACAGGCGTTAGTTATTTCCCGGATTGTTCCGTGCAGGCGGGCTTCCTTGGCTATTTTGTATTCCAGTCCTTCCCTGATAAAAGGCAGCTGTGAAAGCTGCTGGGTACTGCAGAGGCGCAGAAGCCCCAATAAGAGGTTTTCGTAAAAATTCCCGTTTGCAGGGCCTCCGCCTGTTTCAATTTCATGCTGAAAAATTTTAGCGGCTTTGTCCGGCAGCAGATGGGCCGGAACTGTTCCCGTACGCAGCAGGTGGTTTCTGATAGCCGTAGCGGTTTCATGATGGCTGCCATTGCCCTGCCGGGCAATGGGAATGGCCTTGATGCTGCAGCCACTTCTGGTCAGAGCGCACAGATATTCAGCGGCTAGAATGTTGTTGGAGCCGGGATTCGGGCTGATGGCCGCTGTTTTACAGTATGCGTTTCCTGTTTCCATTTTTTTTCTGATTTCTTCAAAAAATTTGTTTTCGTCAGACATCCGTTTGGCAACATAGTCTTCTACTTCCCTGTAGGTATCTGCCTCAATACCAAAGTAAAGGTTGTCTACTACGCCGAGACTGGATAGGATGGCAATAGCTCCGGCCGCAAAATATTGGGCGGAAGAGGCAGCGTAGAGGGTAGGCAGCTCCAGTACCAGATCAGCACCGCAAGACAGCGCGGCCCGGGTGCGGCTCCACTTACTGAAAGCAGCGGGCTCTCCACGCTGTACATAGTTTCCGCTCATAAGACAGATTAAAGGTCCCTTTCCAGACAATTCTTTAGCCCTGTCCATAATATACTGATGCCCGTTATGCAGGGGGTTCAATTCGCATATAATAGCTGATACCGTCATAAATCCACATTTCCTTTCATAGATATTTTATACGCAAATTTATCATTAAACAAGTAGGTTATATATGGCAAAGGCAAAGAGGGAAATAAAGGTTCAGCTGAAAAATTTTAATGATCCCAAGGTGCGAAGGGCTTTTTTAGAGGCGCTAAGAAAGTATTATGGCGGACGGTAAGCGTGACAAAATACCGGTTGCCATATATGTCAGAGAGAGTAGAGACGAAAAACTACAGAATTATGAGACAATAGAAACCCAGAGACGGCTTTTAGAGCAGTATGCCCATGGGCATACTGACTGGCAGGTAGTTTCCGTCTATGAGGATGACAATATTTCCGGTACCACATTTCACCGGCCGGGTCTATTTCGATTAGAACAGGATATGCGCAATGGCGTGGTACAGATTCTGCTGCTGAAAGACCTGTCCCGTCTGGGGCGTAATAACGGAAGGACGCTGCTTTTTCTGGAATTTGCCGAGGAGGTGGGCGTTCGTATTATTACTGCGGACGGAAGGTATGACAGTGCAACCAATACAGAGCTGGCCGGCATCGATACCTGGTTCAATGAACGATATGCTGCTGATATATCCAGAAAAATACGGGCCAGTCTAAAATATAAGATTCAAGCAGGTCAGTATATAGGAACAGCACCCTACGGGTACAAGAAAACCCAGTCCGGCGGCGGTCTGGAACCAGATCCCGGCAAGGCGTTTTATGTAAAACGGCTGTATGATCTCTATTTACAGGGTTGGGGATACGAAAAACTTGCCAGACTTTATAACGAGGAACAGGTTCCACCTCCGAGAAGCCGCTGGTCTGCTCAGAGCATCATGAGAATTCTGCGTTCGCCGGTATATATTGGTACAACGGTACAGGGCGTCAGCTATAAGCTCAGCTACAAATCCAAAAAGACAGCTCGCCTTCCGGAAAGGGAATGGGTAGTCACCAGAGGAACCCATACACCTTTAATTTCAGAGCAGCTTTTTCTGGCAGTCCAGAATGAACGGCAGAAAAGAGAGCACGGCCATGCCAATAATCGGGGGAGGCTTTCTCCCTACAAGAATCTGGTGTACTGCGGCTATTGCGGAAGTAAAATGTATTCTAAAGCCAAAGGGTATCTATGCTCTGTCTACATGAAAAAAGGAGCTGACTGCTGCCGCAGATGCTATGTTGCAGAAAAGGAGATTACAGAGACGCTTTTGCCTGCACTGCAGCGAGAAGTCCAAAAAATTACATACTGGGAGGACTTTGGGTGCCGAGGAGCGGAACAGGAAGCAGCGGTTTTGGAAAAGGAATGTGAAAAACGGCTGGCGCTTTTATATAATGACAGACTGTCAGGGGTAATCAGCTTGGAGCAGTATAAACGGCTGGCCGAAATAGAGCAGAGGCGTTTGAACCGACTGCAGGCCGAGCAGCAGAGCTTCCAGGCAGATGCCAAGACACTGGTAGAGGCCTTTCTGCAAGAAGTGCCGGAAACCGTTGAAGACTCACTGCTTCGGGCTGCAGCTGCTGCGGCAGTTGAAAAATGTACAGTAAAATGATATAGTAATACTACTATTCTATAAGAAGGGGACTTTGTACACCGATGAGCAGGACAGACAGGGCAAAGATAATTGCTTTTGAGGGTATAGACGGCAGCGGAAAAGGCGTACAATTTGAGCAGCTTTATCACATCTTAACCGAAGAGGGCGCCAGGGTAGGCAAAATGGATTTTCCTGCTTACGACGGTTTTTTTGGCAGGGAAATAGGCAGGATGCTTTCCGGAAACGACAGTGTGACTGCCAGTACCGTAGACGTAAAATCCATGTCCCTTTGGTATGCCATGGACAGAATGGCGGCTTTCCGCAGCACAGATCTCTCTGCCTATGACTATGTTCTTTTGAATCGGTCTTCTCTTTCCAATGCCGTATACCAGAGTGCACGGTGTTCTGCGGGAGAGCGGAAGGCGCTGATGGAGTGGATCATGGAGCTGGAATTTGTACAAATGGCTATCCCCAGGCCGGATTTATACGTTATTTTTGATGTCCCCACGGCCCAGTCGGAAATGAATGTGGCAAAAAAAGGACATCGGGATTATATAGGAGAACGGGCTGACGTCTATGAAGCAGATAGAAGCTTTCTGTCAGATGTAAGGTCCTGCTATCTGGAGGCAGAGCGCCTGTTTGAATGCGCTGTAGTACTGGATTGTATGGGATCTGACGGAATGCGGCCTGTTCAGGAAATCTCTGCAGAGGTACGACGGATTATACGGGAAAGGGTGCAATAGGCCCATGAAAAACATTATGTTGCACGCCTATTGTGCGGATAATCTGGGAGACGATCTTTTTATCAGACTGATCTGCCGGCGCTATCCTCAGACACTGTTTCATACAGTAACAGAAGGCGTATACGGAAAAGGCCTTTCTGCTCTTTCTAATCTCAAATTGCATCCCATGAAATTCCCGGATCGGCTAAGGGATCGGCTGCACAGCCGCTGGACTGCTAGGGAACGGCTGGCTAAACGATGCGACGGGCTAATTCATATCGGAGGAAGCATTTTTATACAAAATAATAACTGGGAGCAGAAGTTCCGGAATTATTCCAGGCTGATTTCCGCTGCGAAAAAACGGTATGTTATTGGAGCAAATTTTGGGCCGTATACGGATGGGGCGTATTTATTGAAATACGGTGAGCTTTTCAGTCGAATGGATGGAATCTGTTTTCGGGACAGCTTTTCTTATAAACTTTTTCCACATTTAAATAATACCGATTGGGCACCGGATCTGCTTTTTGCGGGGGAATACACTCCCTATAGGAAAGAGGGTTCCTATGCGGTTATTTCTGTGATGGACAAGGGTCCTGCCTATTTTAAACAAATGGCGGCTTTAGGTGATTTCCTGTATGGACGGGGATACCTGGTGGTTCTGATGGGATTCTGTACAGGGGAAGGAGATGCCGCAGCCTGCCTTAAAATAAGCGGTATGATGCAGGGGAGACACCGGGTTTACTGTTATTGCGGCGATCTGGAGGAGGCGCTCCGAATCATAGGCGGCGCGGCGCTGATTATATCTGCCAGGTTTCACGGTACGATACTGGGCTGGGCCATGGGAAAGCCGGTTTATCCTATTGTATACAGCGAAAAGACAAAACACGTCCTTGCTGACCTGTGGCCGGACTGTGCCTTTTGCACTCTTGAGGAGATAGATTCTCTGGATTTTAAAGAGGCCGCAGACGCAATAACGTTTTCCGGAGATTTTACTGAGTTGAGAGCCCGGGCGGCCAAGCATCTGAAGCTTATTGAGGAGCTGGTCTTATGAGCGAAAACAAAAAGGCTTATAAACAGATTCTTTTTATGGTGCTTTTGAGTTTGGCTACACAGCTTGTAGCTCTTGTCCGTATGTCTGCGGCGGCAAAGGTATTTGGCACTTCTGTCAGTATGGATGCGTATAATTTCTGCAACAGCTTTGCTACCTTTTTGTTCAGCTTTATCAGTACGGGGATTTCCACTGTGCTGATACCAGCCATTGTACAGAAAAAAAACATGAAATTACTGAATACGTTTATAACGGTGATTTATTTGTTTTCAATGGCGGCTGTAGGCCTTCTGGTACTGTGCAGACGTCCGATTTCTGTTCTCTTTTCCTCTGGCTCCGGTGAATTTGTTGCCGCAGCTTCCTCCCTGATGTTTATTGCGCTGGGCAGTCAGTTTATGCATACCGTTATCGGTGTGGCGGTAGCGGTGTTCCAATGCAGAGAAAAATACAATGTCCCTAAAATTTTTACTTTTATTACGGGAGCGGTTCTTATGGGACTGGTGGTAGCTGACCGGGATTTGACAATTTACAGGTATGCGCTGTATGTTTTTGCTACTACCGCTGCCAATGGGGTGCTCCATTTTCTATTTGCCTATAAAGAGCAGTTTCTCTATAAGCCCTCCTTGGCATTGAAAGAGCCGGGCCTATGGGATTTATTCCAGACCTTTCTGCCTACCGTATTCAGCGCAGGCCTTTATCAGATATCGCTTCTTACGGATTCTCTGGTATCCTCTGTTTTGGGACCGGGCAGCATCTCTACCCTGACCTATTCCAATAATATTATGAGTCTGGTTTCTACCTTGCTTACCTCTAATATTATTTTATATATTTATCCTAAAATAGCGGCTGAGATTCAAAAGGAGGAGGGCAGGGAAAAGCTTTTTGAATACGGCGCCTTTTTTACAGGTGTTATGCTTCTGATTGCTGCCGGCTTTTTTTCTGCAGGAAAAGAAGGCATTGCGCTGCTCTATCAGCGCGGGGCGTTTACTGCTGAAACGACAGGTCGTGTTTTTGGCTGTACGCTGATCTATGTGACCGGCTTACCCATCAATGTATTCAGGGATGTTATATACCGCTTCTTTTATGCTAAAGGCCTTACCGGCGTTACCTTTACAAACAGTGTGACAGCCAGCCTGTTCAACATTGTTGTCAGTATCCTGCTTTCCCGGTTGATAGGCCTGTACGGTATTGCTCTGGGAACTGTGCTGGCCGGCCTCCTGTCTCTGACGGGGATCCTGGTGCGTTTTGTCCGACGCTTTGGAATTCCCCGTAATAATATAAAATGGCTTGGGAAGGAGCTGCTGAAATGCCTTATAAGCGGCACAGCAGCTGTGAGCGCGGTTTATCTGGTAAAATGTTTTGGCTTTGTGGAAAGTCACGCAGCGGCATTTTTGCTGTACGGTTTTATATGCGTAGTTATTTATGCCGGCAGTATGCTGCTGATGAGAACCAAGCTGCTGAAGATCAGGCTGGGGTGAATTTATGATAAAATACAGTATTATAATTCCGGTATACAACACAGGAGACCTTTTAAAACCGTGTATTGCTTCTGTGCAGGCACAGGGAAATCAAAACTGGGAAATTCTTTTGATTGATGACGGGTCCTCGGATAACAGTGCCGAAATTTGCCGGGAGGTAGCCAAGGCGGAACCGCGGATTCGCTTTTTTTCTCAGGAAAATCAGGGACAGTTAAGAACCCGCCAAAACGGTATTCTCAAAGCGGAAGGCGAATATGTGCTGTTTTTGGATTCTGATGACACCTGGAATCCGCAGCTGCTGGACAGAATCGAAGAAACCATTGAAGCGTACGGCTGTGATATGGTGTTGTTCGGTTATCAAAAGATGAAGGACGGCAGAGTACTGAGGGTTTCTCCCCAATATTTTTCTGACTGTACGGTATTTGAGCAGAATAAAAAAGAACTGGCCCGGGCAATTTTGGAGAAGGGAGCCTTTTCTTCTGTCTGGGTCAAGGCAATCCACAGAAATCTGGCTTTGCAGTGTATAGACGGCTATGATCGGTATTGGCATATCCGCCAGAGCGAGGATTTGCTTCAGAGCCTGCGCTGGTTTGCCAAGGCCAGGCGGATTGTGTATATTCACGATGTCCTTTATAACTATATATGGAGAAATTCTTCTGTTACCAATACCTCGGCTTTCAATCGATACAAGGATATGCTGCTGGTGCAGGGGGCGGTAAAGGAATTCGGGCTGACGATGGGAATCAGACCGGAGGAACTGATGCCCTTTTATAAAAATGTGTGCCGCCGTCTGCTGGTCTATATAAGCGGCTTATGCCGGGCTCCGGGGCCCTGCCGTCCTTCGGAAGATTTTTTAAACGAAATTTACGGACATCCCTTTTTGGAGGAGGTTCGAGATATGGGATGGCCTGACACAGAGGGCTGGTCGTTTAAAGAAAAATACGCTTTCCGGCTGTTTTGCAGACAGAAGTGGAGAGGTCTTATCCAGTGGGAAACCATGCTGGGGAGGCTGAGGGACTGGCTGGCAAAATAACCCTTTTAACGATTGACGATAAAAAGCAGTTATGCTATAATTTGTAACTAATGTTGCAATAGGGAGTTGCGGCATATTGGAGGTGTTTTATGAGCGACGCAAGTGTAGTTTTAGTAGGTATTTCGATTGTATTTATCTGTATGATTATCATAACACTGCTGCTGTACGCTTTTCCTCTGATATTTGGAGGAAAGAAGAAAAAAAGCAGAGAGGATCGGACAGAGGCGGCGTCGGATGTACTCAAAGAAGAGGCCCCAGCAAAGCCGGAGGTTACCGTTGAGGGCGGCGATCAGGAATTGATAGCGGTTATTACTGCTGCGGTCACCGCGTATATGGGTGAGAATTCCCAGGGCCGTTTTCGTGTAGCGTCGTTCCGGCGAGTAGGAGACCGTGCTTCCGCTTGGAGTAAAACGTCAAGACTGGAAAATTTAGCGGAATAAGGGGGAGCAGGTGAGACATGGGAAGTTTTGTTGATACAATTGTAAGCATAGCAAAGGATTCCGGTATTGGGTATATTGTCAGCAACTTTACTGACGGGGGCTGGAGAAATGTTATTATGATCGCTCTGGCCTGTGTACTGATTTATTTGGCCATTGTTAAAAAATATGAGCCCTTGCTGCTCCTGCCTATTGCGTTTGGTATGCTGCTGGCCAATCTACCTTTGGCCAATCTTACCAGTAAATATACGGTAGAGGGACTGTCGGAAATGCTGGATCCGGATAAGCTGGAGGCTTTAAAAGCCTCGGTGATCGGGGGATGGGACAGTTTGACGGAATCTGCTCAGAAGCTGGCTATTTTAGAGGTATTAAAGGATAACGGCTGGAAGGAAGGCTTGATCTATTACCTTTATAAAGGGGTTGACTTTGGAATCTATCCTCCTCTGATTTTTGTTGGGATCGGCGCCATGACGGATTTCGGCCCGTTGATTGTCAATCCGAAGAGTCTGCTTTTAGGAGCGGCGGCACAGCTAGGCATTTTTATTACGTATGCCGGGGCCAGACTTTTAGGCTTTATGCAAAGTGAAGCAGGGGCTATCGGTATTATAGGAGGGGCGGACGGACCTACGGCGATTTTTACGGCGAGTAAGCTGGCTCCGGAGCTTCTACCGGCTATTGCCATTGCCGCTTATTCCTATATGGCGCTGGTACCGGTTATACAGCCTCCTATTATGAAAGCCCTTACTACGAAAAAAGAGCGCTCTGTCGTTATGCAGCAGGCCAGACAGGTCAGCAAAAAGGAAAAAATTATATTTCCGATTGTTGTAACAATATTAATTGCTTTAATTTTACCAGATGCGGCGACGCTGGTGGGGATGCTGATGCTGGGAAATCTGATTAAAGAGAGCGGCGTGTGCGAGAGACTTTCTAAGACTGTACAGAATGAGCTGATGAATATTGTTACGATATTCCTGGGGATTTCTGTAGGCGCTACTGCTACGGCAGCTACCTTCCTGACCCCGAAAACCCTGGGAATCATTATACTGGGAG
>CABQMV010000026.1 GCA_902465325.1 uncultured Oscillospiraceae bacterium | reverse complement strand
ATCCGTCCTTTGGCTATATGGTTCAGTCCGGCGCTACTACGCTCTGGGAGACTTTTGAGGGAAGGGATTCTCTGAACCACCCTATGTTCGGCGCTTTTCTCTATTTTTTATTGCCAGAATTCTGAGCCTATGATAGAATTGACACAAAGAGTCATACAGAGAAACGGACAGGAAATCAGCGGTGTCTGCTTCTCTGGGGGTAGTAAAATTGGGGTATGGTGAGTGGATATGAAAAAATACTTAGCTTTTGATTACGGCGCCAGCAGCGGAAGGTCTATATTGGGACTTTTTGACGGAGATAAGCTGAGGCTGGAAGAGACGCATCGGTTTAACAGCGATCCGGTTATGATAAACGGGACTTTTGCCTGGGATTTCCTCAGGCTGTTTTTTGAAATGAAGCGAGGGCTTCAGAAGACCTTTGGGAATCACCGGGATATTTCCAGTGTAGGAGTGGACACCTGGGGCGTGGATTTTGGACTTTTAGGCAGGAACGGAGAGCTGCTGGGAAATCCTGTGCACTATCGGGATACCAGAACCGACGGCATGGTGGAAAAGGCCTGCAGTATTTTATCTGCCAAGGAGATTTTTGACACTACGGGGATTGCTTTTCAGAAGTTTAATACACTGTACCAGCTGATGGCACTTTCCCAGGCGAACTCTCCTTTGCTGGAAATGGCAGATAAGATGCTTTTTATGCCGGATCTGTTTAATTATTTTCTGACAGGAGAAAAATACTGTGAATTTACGATAACCAGTACTTCTCAGATGTACGATCCCTCAAAAGGGACCTGGGCCTACGGGATGCTGGCGAAACTGGGTATTCCGGGTGCTATTTTACCGGAAATTATTCCTGCAGGGACAAGGCTTTCAGGGATTCGGCGGAATGTATGCGATGAGCTGAACATTCCTGCGGTACCAGTGATTGCTGTAGCGGAGCACGATACGGGAAGCGCCGCTTTATCAGTTCCCTATGCAGAGAAGGGCAGCGCGTTTTTAAGCAGCGGAACCTGGTCTCTGCTGGGGATTGAGTTGGAGAAGCCCATTATAAATGACAAAACAAGAGAGCTAAACTATACAAACGAGGGCTGTATCAATAATTGCTTCCGGCTGTTGAAAAACATTATGGGCCTGTGGATCCAGAATGAATGTGTGAGAAACTGGGAAGCCAGAGGAGAGCAGATCTCTTTCAAAGAGCTGGATCAGAGCGTATTGGAGGCAAAGCCGTTTATTGCAGTTGTGGATATTGACGATCCTGCTTTCTTTGAGCCGTATAAGATGCCGGAGAAAATACAGGAGTACTGCCATAGGACCGGACAGACTGTTCCCCAGACGCACGGCGAGATTATGCGTTGCGTTATGGAGGGTCTGGCGCTGAAATATCGGCAGGCCATAGAGGGATTAGAGGAAATTGTAGGTTTTAGGATTCCTTCCTTGAATATTGTAGGAGGCGGAACCAAAAATAAAATTCTCAGTGAATTTACTGCTAATGCCATTAACCGTCCGGTAATAGCGGGTCCTATTGAGGCTACTGCTATTGGCAATCTTTCTGCACAGATGCTTGCGCTGGGAGATGTGAAGGATACGGCGGAGGCCAAGGCTGTGATCCGGGATTCCTTCCCTCTGGAGCACTATTTCCCGTCCGCTACAGAGGCCTGGGACAATGCTTATGAAAAGCTGATGGCGCTGCAGAAAAAGGTATAATATGCGTATTTTAGGCTTGGACTACGGCGACAGCCGAATTGGAACGGCTGTCAGTGACCCGTTGGGCTGGACTGCTGCTCCTCTGTGTGTCATTGAATCGAAACGGGGGATTAAAAAGGCGCTGAATGAAATCAAAGCCTTAGTGGGACAGTATGAGATAGAAACGGTTGTGGTGGGATATCCTATTAACATGAACGGGACATTGGGTCCCAGAGTGGAGGCGACCGATGCCTTTATTGAATTGTTGCAGCGGCGCGTGCCAGGAATCCGTGTGGTAAAATGGGATGAGCGTTTAACTACTGCAGCGGCGGATAAGGCTATGCGTGATATGGGAATTAAGCAGAGGGTAAAAGGCGTGAATGATATGCTGGCAGCTGCTTTTATATTACAGGGATATTTAGACAGTATCAGAAAGGATTTATAATGGAAGAAGAGAGAAAAATTATTACTCTTACTGACGAAGAAGGAAAAGAAGAGGACTTTGAGCTGATTGACTTTGTGGACTATCAGGAAAAAACATATGCCGTTTTTACTCCTTATGAAGAGGCAGAGGATGACGATGATGACGAAGGCGAGGTAGAGGTGGTTATTATGGAAACCTCTATGGAAGGAGAGGAGCTTTCACTGCAGTTTGTAGAGGATCAGGCTCTTTGTAATCAGATTCTTGCGGCTTTTGCAGAACAGGCTGCCGCTTATGAGATAGAAGAGGAAGGCTGAGGTGCTTTTACTGTGACCTTTTATGAGATAACGCAAGAGGATACGGAACTAATTGAGAAGGCTTTAGAGACGCTGGAACGGAATTTTGACGATGGAGTTTATTACCATACGGTAGGCGCTACCGTGCGCTGTCAGAGCGGAAAGTCCTATTCCGGAGTAAACTGTGACGGGATTCACGGCTCCTGTGCGGAATATATTGCCATGGGCGCTGCCATTTCTGCCGGAGAAAAAGCTTTTGATACCATTGTGGCTGTCCATGAAAAAGCGCAGAATCATCTGGTGGCTCCCTGCGGAAACTGCCGCCAGATGCTGTTTGAGTATGCGCCTGATATAAAAGTGATTTTAAATGATGATACGGGAAAAATGATTAAGGTTTCTATCCGGGATCTGTTGCCCTTTGCCTATCAGGAGATTCCATTAGACTCATGACAGGAAGTATTGGGAAAGAGCGGAGCTGAAAATTTTGGCTCCGCCTTTTTATATGATGGGGATATATGCTGTGGAATCCGTACGGGTAATAATAGAAGCTCGCAAGTATTGACAAAAAATGTAAAATATGTATATGATGTATAATATAAAGCTAAAAAGGGGAATTTTTGTGAAAAGTATGCGTCAGAAATTTGTATTGTTAATTTGTCTGCTTTTTTCTTTTTTGGTGATAGGGTGTGAAAAAATTCCTGAGACACCGCAGCCGGGAGGATCTGTGATTCCTACAGAATCTCCTGTAAAAAATTCTCCTTTACAGGAAGAGCTTTTGTACTCAGAGCAAACGCGCAGTCCTGAACCGACAGGGGCAAAAATACCTGTTGCTGAAGCGGAGCATGACAAGCTGCCTTCTGCGCTGAAAAAACTTCTGCTCCTTTTTCTCTGGAGCCGAAAGTTCCTGCAGAACTGAGTAAGGATCAGCAGGAGAAACTGAAACAGAGTATGCGAAGCTATTAGATGAAACTGCGGAGACGCGGGCAGAGGATGTTTTTATCAGCAAGTATTATGGCATGTATAACGGCGGTATTGTGGTAATGATGGGCAATAGACTTGTTTCGTATCCCGCCGTGATGACATCAGAAACCGTGGCCGGCGTTGAGTTTGTTTACAGTTCCCTTGGACGGTACATTCAGTTTTGGAAGGACGGAAGCTTTTATCGGCTGCAGGAGGCCTATGATCAGTCTTTCTTAACAGAGAGGGATTTACAGAGTATTGCCTATTATCAGAATGAGGATTAACCTTACCCCATTATTAGGAGCTTTTTAGAAAATTAATGACACAAAATGGGGATTCCAATATAATAATACTCAGTACAACCTGGAAAGAGGTGCCCATAATGAAGTATTGTTTTAGAGGAATTGCTTTTTGTCTTGTTTGTCTGATGCTTTTTTCAGGCTGTCTGCCAATTGCCGCTTCCGCACAGCCTGATTTTTTATCTCCGAGGTTTGCTTTAACCCTAAGTACAAGGCAACGGAGACAGAAGGCCTTTCCTCCAGTTCTGATGTCTATGAGTATATTGAGCTGGTGAATCTCTCTGACAGGGAAATTGACATACTCTTTTGTTTTTTCAAAAGTATCTTGACAGAGCGGAATGTGCTCAGTATAATGTAACAGTGTTACATGCGGGAGGCAGGAAATGAGCGAAAAGGAAAAGAATACACTTAATATGATTCATTTGGCAGCTCAAAAAGAATTTCTTGAAAAGGGTTTTAAGTCTGCCTCCCTGCGTAATATCGTAAAAACAGCCGGTGTAACGACAGGTGCATTTTACGGATATTACAAAAGCAAGGAAGACCTGTTCGATGCACTAGTTGGTAAGCAATACGATACCTTTATGGGAGTGTTTAAGGAAACTCAGGAGAAATTCACTCATTTTTCTCCCGAAGAACAGCGTGCTAATATGGGTGTGCAGTCCGGTGAAAGTTTACAGGAGATGGCGAAATATGCCTATGAAAATTTTGAGGCATTCAAACTTCTTCTCTGCTGTTCCGAAGGAACGAAATATGAAAATATGGTACACGAGATGGTGGAAATTGAGGTCGATGCCACTCACAAATTTGCAAAGGTAATGGAGAGTATTGGCGCACCGGAATACCGTGTTGATCCGTATTTGGAGCATATGATTGTCAGCGGTATGTTTTCTGCATATTTTGAAATGATTATCCACGATGTGCCTTATGAAAAAACAAAAGAGTATGTCAATGAACTGAAAGAGTTTCATCTTGCCGGATGGCAAAAAATTATGGGGCTGTAGCCCTTTAATTTTTGATTTGGAGTTAGCTTCCGCTAACTATCGCTTGGATATTCGGGATCGGCTGCAGCGTTCCCTGTATCATAAATAAAACTTATAAGGAGGATTTTGCCTTGAAAAAGCAATCTGATTTATCAAGGCTGATGAGTTATGCCGGAGGGCATAAGTATTTTACTTATACCTCATGGGTGCTTTCAGCCGTAAGTGCATTTATTGCACTTGTACCATTTTGGTATATTTGGAAAATCATTAAAGAGGTGTTAGATATCGCACCAAATTTTGAAAATGCCGAAAATCTTGCCCAATATGGCTGGATGGCGGTGCTGTTTGCAATTTTGTCACTATTGGTTTACATAAGTGGTTTAATGTGTTCGCATATTCCAAGATGTTATTCTGTTTGATAATACTATCATGGAGAATATTCGATTGGGCAGAAAGGAGGCCACCGATGAAGAAGTCCTTGCGGCAGCAAGACTTGCAAACTGTGACGAGTTTGCGGAAAAACTCCCTGATAAATGGAATACTAATATCGGAGAGAATGGCTGTGAATTGTCCGGCGGTGAACGGCAGCGTATTTCCATTGCCCGTGCGTTCTTGAAAGACGCTCTAATTATTTTGCTGGATGAAGCTACCGCAAGCCTCGATGTAGAAAACGAAACCCTGATTCAAGCGGCACTTTCAAGACTTATTAAGGACAAAACCGTGCTTGTAATCGCACACTGTATGCGTACCATTGCAGGTGCGGATAAAATTGTTGTACTGTCTAACGGTGTAGTTGCGGAACAAGGTACACCCGATGAACTGTATAAGGAAAATGGGATCTATACGCACATGGCAGATTTGCAAACAAGGAGTCAAAACTGGGTGCTGAACGGATAAACTGATGGCGGGGATTTCTTCCTGTCGCTGTTTTATATGCGATTTTTTCAAAATTTATACGGTGCTCCTTGACAGAATAGCAGGTACACAGTATAATAATTCAGCGGTTAGCTGTGCCTAACTAAAGAGGCACAGCTAAAATAACAACGACTGGTTATCTGACGCTAACTAGTGTGCTTGGAGGGAATGAATCATGTTGAAAATAACACTGGATATTGAAGGTATGGATTGCGGAATGTGTGAGGCTCATATTAACAATGCCATACGAACGGCTTTTAAGGTTAAGAAAATAGAGTCATCGCACGGCAAGAACAGAACTCAGATTATTACAGAAAACCCTATTGATGACCAAAAATTAAAAACGGTTATTGAACAGACGGGATATAAGGTGCTTGGAATTCATACCGAACCCTATGAACAGAAAGGTTTTTTGCTTTTCAGAAAGTAAACAGAGGTAAATGGATATAGCAATGGTAGAATTTGAAAATGTAACACGCATATACAAGGCGGGAGATCATGAGCTAAAAGCGTTAGACGGAGTGACTTTTACTTTGGATGAGGGAAAATTTGTAGTGATTCTCGGCCCTTCTGGTGCAGGAAAAAGCACACTTCTCAATATGCTCGGCGGTCTTGACAGCCCTACAAGCGGAACAATTAAAGTAAATGGCAAAGATATTTCCACTCTTACAAACAATGCGCTTGCGGATTACCGTGCCTCTACCGTCGGTTTTGTTTTTCAGTTTTACAACCTTGTGCCAACACTTACGGTTTATGAAAATGTTGCGCTTGTGAAGGATATTTCAAAGAAAGCTATTAATCCGAAAAAAATGCTATCGGAAGTAGGAGTTGCCGATCATCTACACAATTTCCCCTCCGAACTTTCCGGCGGCGAACAGCAGAGAGTGTCTATTGCCCGTGCACTTGCCAAAAATCCGAAAATTCTTCTTTGCGATGAACCGACAGGCGCTCTTGATTCCGAAACGGGAGTATTGGTCTTAAAACTACTGCTTTCAATGGCAAAAAATTACGGCAAAACAATCGTGATTGTAACCCATAATCAGAACATAGCAAAAATGGCAGATGTCGTGATCTGTGTGAAAAACGGTAAAATAAAATCGCTCACCGAACAGGCGGAACCAATGAGCGCAGACGAAGTGGAGTGGTAAGATATGCTGATACGAAAACTCTTTTGGACTGCTTGGAGTTATAAATCGCAGTTCATATCAATGATTATTATGGTTGCTATCGGTATCAGCATCTTTCTCGGTTTTAATATCGAATGGCAGAGCATTGAAACAAACACTTCATCGTTTTTTGACAAAACAGATTATGCGGATTTTCGTCTGTATTCGGACAGCGGATTTTTGGAGAATGACATTGAAAAGATACAGAGTATTGATGGTGTAGACAAAGCAACACGCTATCTATCGGTCAACGTAGGGCTTAAAGATACTAAAAAAACAGTTACGCTGAATGTATCGGAAAACTATACCGTTTCCACAATGTATATCACTGACGGCGCAGAGTATGACGAAAATTCAGACGGAATCTGGATGTCGGACAGATTTGCCGAAACAAACAATATTGCTATTGGAGATACGCTGACTCTTGTATATCAGGGAATCGAAATCAGCGGCAAGGTCGCAGGTCTTGCTAAAAACGGCGAAAATATGATCTGCGTTGCCGACTCAAATCAGTTAATGCCCGACTTTACCTCTCACGGCTTTGTATACATAACGCCAAAAAAGCTGAAAAACAGTCTTGGTGTTGATTTCTATCCTCAGATAAATGTGATTTCCGATATGGAAAAAGCAGACCTTAAAAATGCTGTAAAAACGGCTGTCGGAAAAACCATTCTGATTACCGACAAGGATTTGCATACTGCTTATGCAGGTGCAAAGAGCGAGGCGGAGGAAGGTAAGACGATGGGCTCTGTTCTGCCTGTGCTGTTCCTTGCCATTGCAATTTTAACAATGGTAACAACAATGCACCGTATTGCCGCAAATGAAAAGGTGCAGATAGGCACGCTTAAAGCACTTGGCTTTCGTGACGGAAAGATACTTCGCCACTATACTGCCTACGGTCTTTTTATAGGGCTTGTGGGAACAGCGGTTGGTATTGCGCTCGGCTATGGTATCGCCGCCTTTATTATAAGTCCCAACGGTATGATGTCAACCTATTTTGACCTGCCCGAATGGAAGCTGACAATGCCATTGTTTTGTATCCCCATTATCATTCTGACGGTCGTGTTTTTAACGCTCATCAGTTGCTTTTCGGTTAAGGAAATGCTGAAAGGAACGGCGGCAGAGGCACTCCGTCCCTATACTCCAAGAGCGATGAAAAAAAGTGCAGTAGAAAAACTGAAATTCTGGAATAAGCTGCCATTCTCCGTGAAATGGAATGTCCGTGACATTCTGCGGCACAAGGCACGTTCGGCAATGACGCTTATAGGAATCTTCGGCTGTATGCTGCTCATTGTCGGCGGACTTGGAATGAAGGATACAATGCAGCGCTTTCTTGATATGCTAGGCAATGGTGTCAGCAATTATGCGACCAAAGTCAATATCTCTGAAACGGCGGCGAATGAGGATACAGCAGCACTTGCTGATAAGTTGAACGGTGACTGGCAGGCAATTTCGGGTATCAGTTATAACGGCGATACGGTTACGCTTGAGAGATATATATAACGCCGATTACAATAAAATCCGCTTTTTAAGTCAAGATAACAAGCTGCTGAAGCTGAGTGACGACGGCGTTTATCTATGCCTCAGACTGAAGGATACAGCAAAAATCGGAGATACAGTTGAATTTTCCCCTTACGGCAGTGAGAAAACCTATAAGGTCAAGGTGGCGGGATATTTCCGTTCGCTTGTTAGTGAAAGCATTGTTATGACCGATACCTGTGCAGATAATATCGGGTTGGATTATCATATTGGCTCGGTTTATACGGATGTCCATTCGGGCGATATTGAAAGCTCGTCCATAATTTCCGGTAAGCAGGATAAAGACACGATTATGACGAGCTACAATACCTTTATGGAACTTATGAATCTAATGATTGTCATACTAATCTTTGCCGCAATTATTCTTGGTACTGTGGTGCTTTACAATCTCGGTGTTATGAGTTATGTGGAACGCCGCAGAGAGCTGGCAACCCTAAAGGTTCTAGGCTTCCGCGATAAGGCAATCGGCAAGCTGCTTATAAGCCAAAATATATGGCTGACTGTAATTGGCATACTGATAGGTCTGCCCAGCGGTGCGGGAATACTGTATATTTTAGTTAAAACGCTTGCAAGTGAATACGAACTCAGCATTACGCTCGGAGTAATGACTTATACCGTAAGTATTCTTTTAACTTTTTGCGTATCGCTATTTGTCAGTTTTGTGATGGCAAGAAAAAATAGAAAGATTGATATGGTCGAGGCACTCAAGAGTGCGGAGTAAAGAAAGGGCAGACAATGAATGAACTTATAAATATTTTAATCGAGAGTGAAATAACGGTTTTTGTTCTTGGCGTTATATCGGCAGTAAAGTATTTTTGCAAAAAATGGATTGTAATTCTACATGTGAGAGGACAAGTTCTTGACTAATTTTCCAAAAAATATATAATAATAATCCTAAAGGCTGTGATGGAAAGCTTTTGACAGATGGACTGTTCACAGGGAGCCGGAAACGTGACTGAGAGGGCCGGCATACAGGATGTCAGAGGTAACGCTCCGGAGCCGACAGGGTGAACCAGCAGTAGCTCTGTCCGGGTGGTACACGTTATGTACTGCAAGAGAGGTTCTTCTGCACAGAAGAAACAACTTGGGTGGCACCGCGGGTTTTACTCGTCCCAAGCCGTTGTATACAATGGCTTGGGCTTTTTTATTATAAGAATGGAGGCGTTTACAGGTGGATTTTGTGGAAGGTGTTACAAGCAAGGGGCTGTCAGAGATCGAAGAAGTACAGCAGGGCCTGTGTGACTGGGATACAGTCAAAATGACGGGGATGGTTTATAAGGTCAGGGATATGGCAGAGTTTGCCTTTATTATACTGAGGAAGAGAACCGGAATTGTACAGTGTATTTATCAGTACGGGGAGAACAGGCTTCCCATATCGGAGATTCCGGAGGAATCCAGTGTGGAAATCACAGGAAGTGTCAGAGAGGAGCAGCGGGCTCCCGGCGGTTTTGAAATTGTCATAAATGACCTCTGTCTCCTTGCCAAGCCTGCGGAAAGTATGCCGGTGGCCGTTAATAAATGGAAACTGAACGTCGGTCTGGATGCAGAATTGCAGCTTCGTCCGGTTATTCTGAGAAACGAAAAAAAGCGTTCGGTATTCAAGCTGCAGGAGGGCTTGGTGCGAGGGTTTCGGGATTTTCTGTTTTCACAGGGCTTTACTGAAATCAGAACGCCTAAGATTGTTTCTGCCGGCGCAGAAGGAGGCGCCAATATTTTCAAACTGGATTATTTTGGGAAAAAGGCATTTTTGGCACAGAGTCCTCAGTTCTATAAACAGATGATGGTGCCGGTATATGAGCGGGTATTTGAGGTATCTCCTGTTTTCCGGGCGGAAAAGCACAATACAACACGGCACCTGAATGAGTATATGAGTATGGACTTTGAAATGGGATTCATTGAAGGCTTTGAGGAGATCATGGATATGGAAACCTCTATGCTGCGATATACCTTCCAGCTGCTGGAAACAGAGTATGTAGATTCTCTGAAAAAGGTTGGGGTGACGCTGCCTAGGCTTCCTGAAAAGGTACCGGCTGTGAAATTCTCAGAGGCAAAGCAAATGGCTTCCGAGAAGTACGGCAGACCCATAAAAAATCCCTATGACCTGGATCCGGAGGAGGAGGTTCTCATCGGACGGCTTTTCCGAGAGGAGTACGGCAGTGACTTTGTTTTTGTAACACACTATCCCTCTAAAAAGAGGCCGTTTTATGCAATGGATGATCCAGAGGATCCTACTTATACTCTGAGTTTTGATTTGTTATTTGATGGGATGGAAATTACTACCGGAGGACAGCGTATCCATGATTATCATCAGCAAATTGAAAAAATGGAAAAGCGGGGAATGCATCCGGAGCTTTTTGCCTCCTATTTAATGGCCCATAAGCACGGACTGCCTCCCCACGGAGGACTTGGCATTGGCCTAGAGAGACTTTTGATGAGGCTTATCGGAGAAAATAATGTAAGATATACCTCTCTGTTTCCCAGAGATCAGATCCGTCTGGATCCGTAGAACCTGTTGATTTACCGAGAAGGAGGCTGTATAAATGATTGAAGTAAATAAAGAGTTGGTGGAATATGTAGCGGAGCTCAGCAAGCTTTCCCTGTCCCCGCAGGAGACCGAGGATTTCCAAGAGGAGTTTCAGAAAATTATCAACTATATTAATACCCTGGACAATCTGGATACGGAAGGGGTGGAACCTCTTTCCCATACCTTTCCCATTGTAAATGTGCTGCGGGAGGATGTTGTGGCAGAGAGCCCTGTAACAAAAGAGGAACTGCTTTCTAATGCGCCCTTTGTTAAGAATGGCTGTTTTAAGGTTCCTAAGACCGTTGAATAAAAGGAAGTGAGGAAAAATATGTACGCAATAGAAGCCGGACGGCTTATTCGGGAAAAGAAGCTGGGATGTGTTGAGCTGACCCGAGATTATATTGACAGAATAAAAAGAACAGATAAACAAATTGGCGCTTATATTACTGTAAATGAGAAAGAAGCCCTGGAAAGAGCCGCTCAGGTGCAGACTCAAATCGACAGAGGAGAAAGTCTGTCTCCTTTAGCCGGCGTTCCCATTGCCGTAAAAGATATTATCTGTACTAAAGGGGTCAGAACCACCTGTTCCTCCAAAGTGCTGGAGGGATATGTCCCGCCGTATAACGCCACGGTAATAGACCGGCTGGAGCAGGCAGGAATGATTGTACTGGGGAAGACAAACATGGATGAGTTTGCTATGGGAAGTACCAGTGAAACCTCTGCTCTGGCGCTGACGAAAAATCCATGGGATCCAAAGCGGGTTCCGGGGGGCTCCAGCGGCGGCAGTGCCGCTGCGGTAGCGGCCAGAGAGGCGCTGATCGCTCTGGGAACAGATACAGGAGGCTCTATCCGTCAGCCCAGCTCTTATTGTGGTATTACCGGAATAAAACCTACTTATGGCGCCGTTTCCCGGTATGGGGTAGTTGCTTACGCTTCTTCTCTGGATCAGGTGGGGACCATGGGACTGTCTGCGGAGGACTGTGCTGCTGTGCTCTCCGTCATATCCGGTCACGATCCGAAAGATTCTACCAGTATGGATATGCCTGCCTTTGATTTTACCGGAGATATTGTTAAAGAAATTCAGGGAATGAAAATCGGAATTCCCCTTGACTACTTTGGCGAAGCGCTGAATCCTCAGGTAAAGGAGGCCCTTTTGAAGGCTGCCGATACGCTGAAGGCGCTGGGAGCTGAAATTGAAGAGTTTAAAATGTCCATGCTGGAATACGCAGTCCCTACTTACTATATCATTTCATGTGCAGAGGCCAGTTCTAATCTGTCCCGATACGATGGCGTGAAATACAGCACACGGGCGGAGGCATATGAGGATTTACAGACCATGTATAAGCATACTCGGAGTCAGACCTTTGGAAAAGAGGCCAAGCGAAGAATTATGCTGGGATCTTTTCTTTTAAGTTCCGGATATTACGACGCTTTCTATTTGAAGGCACTGAAATCAAAAAATCTGATTAAACAGGCCTTTGACAAAGCTTTTGAAAAATATGATCTGATATTAGGTCCTGTAGCGCCAAATACTGCCACTGAATTGGGAACCAGCCTGAGCGATCCTCTGGCCATGTATTTAAGTGATATTTACACAGTCTCTGTGAATTTGGCAGGACTTCCCGGAATGTCTGTGCCCTGCGGCTTTGATCAAGAGGGGATGCCCATCGGGATGCAGCTGATTGCAAAAGCTTTCGGTGAAAAGGCAATTATACGGGCGGCTGCTGCCTTTCAGAGCGCTACGGATTTCCATACAAAAGTACCTGCCTGTGCGGCAGAAGGGAGGGTGTAAAGCATGAATTATGAAATGGTAATTGGCTTGGAAACCCATGTAGAGCTTTCCACCAAAACAAAAATATTCTGTTCCTGTTCTACAGAGTTCGGAGGAGAGCCGAACACCCATCTGTGCCCTGTTTGTCTTGGGATGCCTGGGATGCTTCCGGTACTGAATAAAAGCGTACTGGAGTACGCAATTAAAACCGGATTGGCTACCAACTGTGAGATTACCCGATACAGTAAATTTGACAGAAAAAATTACTTTTATCCGGACCTTCCCAAAGCCTACCAGATCTCTCAGCTCTACGCACCCATTTGCCAAAACGGATATTTGGATATTGAAACGGAGGCCGGCAGACGAAGGGTGCGCATCCACGAAATCCATATGGAGGAGGATGCGGGAAAGCTGATTCACGATCCCTGGGAGGATATGTCTCTGGTAGATTACAACCGGGGCGGTGTTCCTCTTTTGGAGATCGTCACGGAGCCTGATCTGCGTTCTGCAGAAGAAACCATTGCCTATCTGGAAAAACTGAAGGCCACGCTGCAGTATTTAGGCGTATCTGACTGCAAAATGCAGGAGGGCTCTATGCGTGCAGATGTCAATATTTCTGTAAGGCCTGTTGGCTCGGAAAAGCTGGGAATTCGCAGTGAGCTGAAGAACATGAACAGCTTTAAGGCCATATCCAGAGCTATTGAGTATGAAGCGAAAAGACAGATTGAAATATTAGAGGAGGGCGGCCAGGTCATTCAGGAAACCCGTCGCTGGGATGAAAACAAGGATGCGACTTTTCCCATGCGGACAAAGGAAAACGCTCATGATTACAGATATTTTCCTGATCCCGATCTGCCTCCTATGGCAGTATCTGATCAGCAGATTCAGGGGCTGAGAGAAGGACTGCCGGAGCTGCCGGATGCAAAGCGCAGCCGGTATGTAAAGGCGTTTGGCTTAACGCAATACGATGCTTCCATTTTAATTTCCTCTAAGTATCTGGCAGATTTGTTTGAAAAAGCAGCTGCGCTCTGCGGACAGCCAAAAGAAGTGGCCAATATGATTATGGGAGACCTGATGAAGCTTCTGAATGACAACGGAATGCTGCCCGAAGAGCTGACTCTGGATCCCGGTGCTATGGCGGCGATCATTCAGTTGATCGGGGAAAATAGAATTAATCGTACCACCGCTAAAAAAGTGTTTGAAAAAGTATTTTTGGAAAAGGTGGATCCGGTAAAATACATTGAGGACAACCAGCTGTTTATGGTATCGGACGACGGCGCGGTAAGGAAAACCATAGAGGATATTTTTGCTGCCAACCCTCAGTCTGTGGCAGACTACCAAAGCGGAAAGGAAAAGGCCAGAGGCTTCTTGGTGGGACAGTCCATGAGGGCGTTAAAGGGCAAGGCCGATCCGGCCATGGTAAACCGTATTGTGGATGAATTGTTGAAAAAATAGGAGGCAGATGACACATGACCGAGGGATTTGTAAGAGTAGCGGCGGCAACGCCTGATATTGTTGTGGGAGACTGCAGGCACAATGGGGAAGCCATCCTTGCCCTGATCAAAGAGGCAGACAGGGCCGGCTGCTCCCTGGTGGTGTTTCCGGAGCTGTCTGTTACGGGCTATACCTGTGGGGATCTTTTTACCCAAAAGCTTCTTCTGGAGGCGGCCATGTCAGAGTTAAAGCGGCTTGCCTCCGAAACAGAGAACTTGCAGATTGCGTCTGTTGTAGGCCTGCCGGTGGTTATGAATGGGAAACTGTATAATTGCGCGGCTTTTATAAGCCAGGGTGAAATACTGGGCTTTGTCCCAAAAGCTCATATACCAAATTATACGGAGTTTTATGAGGGACGCTATTTTACCGGCTTTTCTATGGATCAGGAGAGCTTCTGGCTGGAAGGAATTCCTTTTGGCCATATACTGTTTGACTTTATCAATATTCCGGGAATGACAGTAGGAATTGAGATCTGCGAGGATTTGTGGGTAGGCGCATCGCCCTCAGTTTCTCTTTGTCAGCAGGGAGCCACCGTCATCGGCAATCCCTCTGCCAGCAATGAAATTATTGGAAAAGCGGAGTACCGGCGCACCCTGCTTGCAGCCCAGTCCGGGAAAAATATTTGTGCTTATGTGTATGCGGATGCAGGGGAGGGAGAGTCCACTACCGATGCGGTTTATTCCGGCCATGACCTGATTTATGAGAACGGAGTACTGCTGAGAGAGTCAGAACCTTTTACCTCGGGATTGACTGTAGCGGATATTGATGTGGCGTTGCTTCTGCATGAGAGAAGAAGAATGAATACCTTTCAAAACGCAGAGGAGGAGGACATTATCTGCTGCCGCGTTCTGCCCAGGGAAAACAGAGACTGTCTGCGAAATGTGCCTAAAACACCTTTTGTGCCTCAGGACGCACAGCGAAGAAAAGAGCGCTGCAAGAGCATATTGGCTATGCAGGTAGCCGGTTTAAAGAAGAGACTGAAGCATACCGGCTGTCGGACAGCAGTTCTTGGAATTTCCGGCGGGCTGGATTCTACGCTGGCGCTGCTGGTTACAGCAGAGGCCTGCGATGCGGCAGGCAGGTCCCGCAGTGATATATTGGCAGTGACCATGCCCTGCTTTGGAACAACAGACAGAACTTACCGCAATGCGGTATTCCTGTGTCAGACACTGGGTGTTACCCTGCGGGAAATTGATATTAAAGCTGCTGTGAATCAGCATTTTTCCGATATTGGACAGGACCCCGCGCTTCATGATGTGACTTATGAAAATGCTCAGGCCAGGGAGCGGACCCAGGTGCTCATGGATCTGGCCAATAAGACCGGAGGGCTGGTAATCGGCACAGGCGATTTATCGGAGCAGGCATTGGGATGGGCAACCTACAACGGAGACCATATGTCTATGTATGGGGTGAACACCTCTGTGCCAAAGACGCTGGTGCGGTATTTAGTAGACTACTATGCCGAAAGCAGGGGCGGGACACTGGAGAAGATTCTTCGGGATATACTGGATACGCCTGTGAGTCCGGAGCTGCTGCCGCCGGAGAACGGTGAAATATCTCAGAAAACGGAGGATTTGGTTGGCCCCTATGAGCTCCATGATTTCTTTCTGTACTATTTTCTCCGATTTGGTTACGGTCCCAGGAAGCTATGGACATTAGCGGTATATGCCTTTCAGGGAGAATATGAAGATTCTATCATTCTCCATTGGTTGGAGGTGTTTACCAGAAGATTTTTTAGTCAGCAGTTTAAACGCTCCTGTATGCCGGACGGCCCTAAAGTAGGTTCTGTTACACTGTCTCCCAGAGGAGATCTGAGACTGCCGTCGGATGCTTCCCCGGCACTGTGGCTGGCAGAAATTGAAAAGATAAAAAAGGAGCGGCTATGAAAGTCCGAAATCCGAGATTTGTTATATCCGCTGTATCACCAAAACAGTATCCGGAAAGCAATCTGCTGGAAGTGGCTTTTGCTGGCAGATCCAATGTAGGGAAATCTTCTCTGCTGAATGCGCTGGTAGGCAGAAAAAATCTTGCCTATAAGGGTTCAACCCAAGGAAAAACCCGGCAGATTAACTTTTATAATCTTGACGATGAAATCCATTTTGTGGATTTGCCCGGGTATGGATATGCGGCGGTTTCTAAAGGAGAAAAAAATCTTTGGGCCAAAGTGGTAGAGGGCTACCTGAATGTGCGTCCTCAGCTTTATCTGGTAGTTTTACTGGTAGATATCCGCCACAAGCCTTCCAAGGATGATCAGCTTATGTACAGCTGGATCCGGCAGCGGGGCGTCAACCACATTGTGGCTGTTACAAAGGCGGACAAATTAGGGAAGAGTGCTGTACCTGCACAGCTCAGCATGATCCGAAAAACACTGGAAATAGAGGAGGGAGTTTCTGTTATACCGGTCTCCTCTGTAAATAGAAAAGGCGTGGAAAAGCTATGGGAAGCTATTGACCGCTTTATTGTAGAAGATGATACAGGAGAAGGAGTGAATTGAATGAAGAAATTATTTTTTGATAAAACACAGGCGGAGAAAATGGCGGAACAGTACGGAACGCCTTATTATGTATATAATGAAAAGGGAATTCGGGAGAGTATTCGCCGTCTTCAAAAGGCATTTTCCTGGAATAAAGGATTTCGGGAATACTATGCGGTCAAGGCCTGCCCCAATCCTTATTTAATTCAGCTTATGCAGGAGGAGAGCTGCGGAGTAGACTGTTCCTCTTATACAGAGCTTATGCTGGCAGAGGCTCTGGGGCTTTCCGGAGATCGGATAATGTTTTCCTCCAATGCTACGCCTGCTAAAGATTTCCAATATGCTAGAGAATTGAACGCACTTATTAATTTAGACGATATTACTCATATTGAATTTTTAGAGGCCAATGGAGGCCTGCCGGAAACGGTGTGCCTGCGGTATAATCCGGGAGGCGATTTTAAGATCGGAGGCGCCATTATGGGAAATCCTGGAGAGGCCAAATACGGCATGACCAGGGAGCAGCTTGGACAGGCTGTGCGGCTCCTCATGGCAAAGGGGGTCAGGCACTTTGGACTTCACGCATTTCTGGCCAGCAATATGATTGATAACGGGTATTATGCCAGTCTGGCTTCCATTTTGTTTGAAACCGTTGCAGAGCTGAATCGGAAGACAGGAGCAGATTTTGTATTTGTAAATCTCTCAGGCGGAATTGGTGTGGCCTACAGGCCGGAAGAGAAGGAGCCGGATTTAGAAGTTATCGGACAGGGTGTAAAGGAGGCCTATGATCGGATTATTGTGCCGTCTTCTCTGGGGGATGTAGCGCTGAAAACAGAGCTTGGCAGATATATTACGGGGCCCCACGGTGTTCTGGTAGCCAGAGCGATTCACCGAAAGGATACGTACCGGCACTATATCGGTCTGGATGCCTGCGCCGCCAATTTAATGCGGCCTGCTATGTACGGTGCATACCATCATATTACTGTACTGGGAAAGGAGTCTGCTCCCTGTGACCATGTTTACGACGTAACGGGAGGTCTGTGCGAAAACAACGACAAGTTTGCCATTGAAAGAGCCCTGCCTGAAATTGAAATCGGCGACCTGCTGGCGCTGCACGATGCGGGTGCCCACGGATTTTCTATGGGATATAATTATAATGGTAAGCTTAGAAGCTGCGAGGTTCTTATGCGTGAGGACGGCAGCACCAAATTGATCCGCCGGGCAGAG
>CABQMV010000025.1 GCA_902465325.1 uncultured Oscillospiraceae bacterium | reverse complement strand
ATTCCTCTAGCCGCAGCCTCCAGCTCATGGTGCTGCGGTCGCCTATATATTCATTGACAGGAAGTCCGTCATAGAGCAGGGCTGCCCCTGTATACTTTCTCTTTCTGGCCTGGTCCACATAAACAGCCTCTTCCTCCAGGCCAGACAGTCTGAGCTTTCTAATGGACCCCTCCAGATTTACATCAGGCTGCACATATACGGCGAAAATTTCTTTTTTATCAGCAGACAGATACATCCAGGCTGCACAGCGATCCTCATTGATATTGGCCATTCTGTAATACGTACCGTTCACAAACAGGTCGCCGAAGCTCTTATAATCCTGTATGGTAGCCGCCATTTCCGCCTTTTGTTCCTCTGTAAGCTTCAAGGGATCCAGCTCAAAACCAAAGGATCCTGTATAAGCCACATCCTGCCTGGTCTTATAGGGCACTGACCGCCAGGTTTGGTGGTTGGGACACACGGAGATGTGAGCGGACATACAAGAAGGAGGATATACCAGAGAGGTTCCGTACTGAATGGCACTTCTCATAATCGCATCTGTATCGTCGCTGGTCCAAATCTGCGGCATATAGTAGAGCATTCCTGCGTCAAACCGGCCTCCGCCTCCGCTGCAGCTTTCAAACAGCACATCAGGGAATGTTGTTACCAGGCGCTCCATCAAGGCATAAAGCCCCAGTACATAACGGTGTGACACCTCTCCCTGTCTGTCAGCCGGCAGCAGCTTAGAACCTACCTCTGCAAAGTTCCGGTTGAAATCCCATTTAATATAGTCTATGTTTCCTTCTTGAATGACCTTTGCGATGGCCTCATACAAATAATCCTGTACGTCTTCTCTGGAAAGATCCAGTATATACTGGTTTCTGCCCTGGGAAATAGGTTTCCCCTCTACGCACAGCGTCCAATCTGGGTGTTTTGTATAGAGAACGCTGTTTTTACTGATCATCTCCGGTTCAAACCAGATACCCAGCCGGCAGCCGGCAGCGTTTACCTTGCGGGCTAGTCCCGCTACTCCGTCAGGCAGCTTGGAAGGACAGGGAAACCAGTCCCCCAGACTGCTGGTATCGCTATGCCGCTCTCCAAACCAACCGTCGTCAACCACCAGCAGCTCAACACCCAGCTTTGCAGCTTCTACAGCAATTTTCTCGATTTTCTCCTCATCAATGGCAAAATAGCAGCCCTCCCAAGTATTCAGCAGTACCGGCCGCCGTGTATTCCGGTACTTCCCACGGCACATATGATCCCGATAGAGCCGGTGGAAATCGGCAGACATACCGCCCAGCCCCTTATGGGAAAATACCAGATTTGCCTCCGGCGTAGTAAAGGCTTCTCCCGGCTCCAGTTTCCAGTTGAAGCCATCCGGATTAATACCCAGCAGCAGCCTGGACATATTATAGGAATCCACATCCACAAGAGCCTCATAGGACCCGGAATAGGCCAGAACAGCTCCGTACACATCTCCTCTGTATTCATCTGATGAGGGTCTTTGTAAAATGATAAAGGGGTTGTGCATATGAGAAGAGCTGCCTCTTCTGCTGTACATCCCCTGTACACCTGAAAAAAGCGTATGCTTCTCTATCTTTCGCTCTGTAGCCCAGGCACCGAAATTCGTAGTCATAATAAAATTTCTGTCGTCAAAATCTACATCAGCACTCATAATTCTTTTTAGAAATATGTGCTCTGTTCCCTTATTTCTGACAACCGTCCAACGGCATACAGCGCTGATGTCCCGCCATGCCGTGTAGAAAAGACTGACTTCTATTTTCGAAAGACTATCCTCCAATAAAAGCTCAAGGGTCTCCGCTTCCTCTGTCTCATTAACATAGGTAGCCGGCAGGCCCGGCAGACCCGGCTTTCCCCGGTGTATACGGTACTCCTTGTACCGCAGGTCCAGATAGTTGCTGCCGTCAGCGTTTTGAATCTCCATAGCCGTCTTCTTCACATCCCAGCGGCCGCTCACGGGAAATTCCATGCGCATTACATTGGGAGAGGTCCAGCAATTCTCCTCATCCTCACAGGCCTCAAAAGAGGAATGTCCCCACGTCTCCGACAAATAGGAATAATCCCCTTCCGGCAGACGCTTTCCCCAGTACCCGTGTACCAGAAAATCTCTTTCATTTACCAGCATAATATAGCTGCTGTCCCCGCTGTCCAGCTTAAAAATCCGTTTTTTCTTATCCACTGAAATAGGCATATGCTTTCTCCTTTTTAGATAGTAATATACAAGAACTGCGGAAAGCTCTGCTTTCCGCAGTTCTGATACATTTCGCCGTTATTATTTATAGAAAGCCAGCTTTCCAATAATCGGCAAGGGCTCCTGTTTCTTATTGACTACATTCATAATTCCCTTCACAACCAGGAATACAATCAGTACCCAACCGGCCAGAGAAATTATGGTTGTCAGCACAGTCGCTACAGCAGAGGTTTCATATACCCCTGTGCCATATCCTAAAATCGTAATCTCTGTTCTGAAAATTCCGTTAATAATGGCGCTGATGATGCCCATAACGATCCCAATCACTGCGTCCGCAATAGTCAGTATAATCCCCTGACCAACATGGAACCGCACCTTAGAATCCCCTTTCTCCGGATTTACCAGCAAGCCTATTAACCATAAAATTCCTATGTAAGACAAAATGGAAAAAAGCTTCTCATTGCCCTTCCAGTCTTCGGCTGCCGTACTCTGTTCCGGAGCAGCCTGAACGGTTGTCTGTGCTGCTGTCTGGTTCTGGGCTGTCTGCTCTCCCTGAGGCTGTGCCTGCTGGCAGGAGCAAACCTCCCCATCCTGTAATTCTTTACCGCATTGTGGACAAAACATATGATATCCTCCTTAAAATCAATCTCTTGGAAAATTATATCATACGCACTGCTAAATGTAAATAATCGCGCCAATGCACCTACTGCAGTTCCGCGCTGACTTCATAAAGCCCTGTTACCGGATCCTTTTTGCTATATTGGAAACAGAACACGGACCCTCCAATCCAGCGTAATTCTCCTTGCCCTTTGACAGCGCGCTGGCCCTGCTTCTTCCACAAATACCGAAGACTGTCCGGAGGCAGCTCCTGCCTGTTAGCAGAAAAGTAGTCGTACAGCATTGCCCTGTGAAAGTCCTCTCCCAGCCCGTACCGGGCCCCAAATTCTGCAAGCAGATCATACTGGTGGGAAAGTGCTATTTTACCAAAAACCAAATTCCGTTCCCGGAAAAAAAGACTCAATGCTTCGTACATGGTAAAGGGAGTGTTAAAACAGCTCTCCAGTATAGGCAGGCAGGTCACAAAGCGCCCTGAATTGTAATACCGTTCCAGTACATCCTCTATTGCCTTTAAAGTCATCAGTTCTGCAGCAGACAAATAGCGACTGTTCAGGATTTCATAGGGAGGCTCCGATGAGAAAGCATATTCATGCTCCCTTGTCATCTGATTCAGCGGCGCGCCGGGCAGCAGCTTCAAAAAGCCCAGCTGCAGCTGGTGAAGCCTCAGACGGTAAAGGGTATTAAAGGACTCTGCAAACCTTTCTATGCCTTCATAGGGCAGCCCGACAATCAAATCTGCATGGAGATTAATATTTCCAAAAGATTGGATCCGCTCCAGAGAAAACAAAATCCGCTCTGTATTCATTTCCCGGGCACAGGCCTCCAGCGCTCGTGGATCGGTAGACTGTACTCCCGCCTCCAGCTGCACCCTCCCTCGGGGCATAGAGGCCAAAAGCGGTAAATCCTCCTCCCGGAACAGATCTGCCCCTACTTCAAAATGAAAAGTAGTAGGACACTCCCCCTGGTCTTTAATCATCTGCAGAATTTTTTGGAAACGGGAAGGATTGCAATTGGCCGTTCTGTCCGTAAATTTTACCAGAGGAACTTCCTCTTCACAGAAAAGGGCAATATCCTCCGCCACTCTTTCCTCAGGCAGATACCGAACTTCGCCGCAGGCTGCTGACAAGCAGTAGGCGCAGCGGTAGGGACAGCCTCGGGAGGATTCGTAGTACAGAATTCGATTTTGAAATACTTTCAGATTCTCCCGCGTGTAGGGAGAGGGCCAGAAAGGAAGACTCCTATCGGGCTCCTGAAAATCTGGATCCTGCAGCCGGGAAAGCAGACAGTACAAGGACCGTTCTCCCTCTCCTTCTATAATGTAGTCATAGTCCGACCTGGGAATGCCCGTATGCTCCATTCCAAAGGAAACCTCCGGGCCGCCTAAAACAATAAGAATTTCCGGCACAGCCTTTTTCATATCTCCGCACAGCCTTCTGACAAGCGTAATATTCCATATATAACAGGAAAACGCCACCAGATCCGGCATTTCGCTGAGAATATGAAACAGCAGGGATTCATAGCTGTCGTTCACACTGAACTCGCGGATATGAATATGTGAACCATCCTCTCCCCCATACTGGGAGGCATACTGTCCGCATGCTGCTTTCAACATATAAACAGCAGGATTTGAATGGATATATTGAGAATTCAAGGCGCAGAATAAAATTTTCATATCCTTTGGATTTCTATAATTCTGCCGCTGTAAAAATCTGAAAACCTTACAAGAATCCCATTTTCTAACAGCTGTCGGCCGGTGGCTACAGAGCACTCATCAAAGCCCGGCGTAATATAGTTTCCTATAACCTGTACCCGGTAGGAGGCCTCAGAGATCAGTCCCTCCGGCTTCACCTGTACGCTGAGCTGAGGATACTCGGTATGGAAACAAAACAGCAGACTTCGGTCCTGTTCCGGGTCTGTAAACTGCCAGAAGGTATCAGACTTAACATCAAATTTTCCCCTGGGACCGGTCAGCATACGGCAGACTGCTTTTTCTATAAAGCTGCGTTCCTTTTTAAACAGCGCGACGGTCTTTTTCAGAGCCTCTCTGTGCGCAGGGCTGAAAGTACTGAGCTTAGAGGTGAAACCAAGAGGACCGGTAAGGCACAGGGTCTCCATAAAATCGGCCCCTACCTGCATCACTCTGTCCCAGGTGCCGTCGGCACAGCTCATCAGCCGGGTCTCAGGCTCCTCCCCCTGGTGACCGTAGGGCCGTGCAATCCCTCGCACCTCTTGACAGCAGTACCATTTAGACAGCGTTCTGGCAGGCAATCTTAACAGTGCCCCTTCCATAATACGGAGCATGTCCAGGGGATTTACCGTGTCAGTAAGGAAATGACAGTCGCTGGCGCAGACGGTATGGATATCTGTTCTCAATCCGCCGCTGGCACAGGCTTCAAAATATACCTGGGGGAAATCCTGCTTCAACTTGCGAATCAATTCATAATATCCGCAGTAGTATCGATAGAAAGAACTACCTCCCTTATCATAATTGACTGTCATATTAAAATCCAGCTTCATGTATTCCAGCTGATACGCTGATACCAGACGCTGAACCGTGTCATAAATATATTGTACCGGCTCCGGTTTCCCCAGGTCCAACAGCGCGCTGACGCCGTCTACCTCTAAAAACCAATCAGGATGCTGCTTGTATACATGGCTGGAGGTGACCGCCCGCTCCGGCTCCATCCACAGCCCAAATTTCATGGATTTGCTGCGCACAAAATCAGAAAGCTCCTTCATTTTTCCAAAAAAGGCGCCATTTGTGTTTTCAATCCAGTCGCCTGTGCGCAGAATCCATTCCGCTCCGTCTCCAAACCAGCCGGCATCCACAACATAGTACTCACAGCCAATTTCTGCCGCTGTCTCTGCCTCTCTTTTAAACTTTGCAAAATCCAGACGGTCAAAGTCAAAAAACCAGGAATTCCACAGTACAGGAAGAGGCTTCTGGCGAATCACATTTTTCAAAAGGTACTCATGCAGACGGGCGCAGCCTAATCCCTGATCTGCAGGATGAAAGCCATAGAACAGGATCTCCGGCAGATCAATACTCTCGCCGGCCTCTAAGGTAAAATGCAGCCCTCTCTCTGCCAAGCCCATATCAAGAACTGTCATAGCACAATAGCTGGTATAAGCTTTATTAACACGGATTTCCCACTGGCCTACAGGTATAATGTTAAAAGCGATTCCGTAATTTTGTCTCTTCTCCCGAATGGCCAGAAAAGGCTGTGCGCCTTCTGTAGTCCGAAGGCCCATATTGCTTATGTACAGGCCGCCTCCCTGCAGCTCCTTCCAGCACCCCTGGTTTTCTATGCTCCAGGCGCCGTCCTGGCTCATTACATCAAACAGATCCCCAAACAAAAGAAAGCGGGACTGACAGCAGTAAATTACAGAAGGGCCCGCCTGTTTATTTTCCAATCGGTCTTTTCTGGACCAGACACCGTCCCTGTAAGAAAACCGGTTGACCAGTCTAGTTATTTCATTTTCATAGGTAATGCAGAAGCCCTCTCCATCCTCTGAAACAGAAAAATCCGTAATTTCCATATTTTTGCCGTCATACAGACCGCTTTCATCCTGAAGTCTGTACAGGCCGCTCATGCCCTGTAAGGGGTGAGGCTCTCCTCCCACCATACCTAACAAACTGCCGATAACGGCCACTCTTTCATTGGCATAGGCGTAGATTCCGTGTTTTGAATACTCACCTGTTCTCATGCTGTTCTCCATTTCTTATTTATGATAAAATATATTATACACTGAAAATAAAGGGGCTGGCAATGGAGTATCAAAAACTTTTAAATGAACTAAAATCGGCAAAAAATGAAGAATATCGAATTTTTAACGAAAGCCTTATTCCGGGAATTCAGAAAAGCTACGGCGTCCGCATTCCTCAGCTGCGGCAAATGGCAAAGGCACTGGCCCCCCAGTGGAAAGATTTTCTGGCGAACGCCAGGGATGATTCACATGAGGAGGTGCTTTTACAGGGGCTGGTAATCGGATACGCCCGCTGTCCTCTGGAGATACGCCTCCGCTATTTAGAGAAATTTATTCCTAAAATCAACAACTGGGCAGTCTGTGACACCGTCTGCTCTACTTTAAAAGCAGTCCGGAAAGATCTTCCCTGCTACTATACCTTTCTCCAGCCCTACCTGCACACCGCACAGGAGTTTCCCCTGCGGTTTGCAGTAGTGTCTCTGATGGACTACTATATAATTGATGAATATATAGAATGGGTACTGGAATATCTGGCCTCCCTAGAACATCCGGCATACTATGTACAGATGGCTGTCGCCTGGGCTTTATCTGTGTGCTTTATAAAGTACCGTGCGCTCACCTTGCCCTACTTTCAGAGAAACCTGATTGCAAATGACTGGGTCAACAACAAGGCGATTCAGAAAATACGGGAATCCTATCGGGTAACAGCAGAGGACAAAAAGTTACTGCTGAAATGGAAGAGGTAAAACCACTATTATCATATATATTTTTTCTTTTTAACTAAGTTTAAGTGTAAAAATCACACTCAAATTTTTATAAATCAGCCAATCAGGTGTAAAAACTGACATTTTTCGCTGATATTACAAGAAATTCACACCTGAAACGTTATTTTGTCCCTTTATAGGTGTAAATTTTACACTCAAAAAATACAAAAATGACATTTTAGATATAACGACAAAAATATAAAATAAAATTCAACAGTTTTCATCAGTCAAGCAGGCGGTCAGTATGCCATACTAATCAAAAAAGGAGGAAGCCAATGGATAACGATATACTGATCTCTTTGCTGGATGAAGCAGAAAATGTAATTAGCCCCTTGAAATTTCACCACCTTCCGAGAGGCGTTATCGGGTGTTATTAACCCCCCGAAAACCCTTGAAAATACGCCAATTTATCCATGCAAAGGTGTTATGGGCTGTTATCGAACATTACCTCATTTTTATGGCCTCACGGACGCTCGTGAGGGAAAAATTAAGGGCAAAATACAGGGAACGACAAGAGAATGAAGTGGCAAAGAGAACTGTCGTGATGTGTGCCAGGCTCCGCCGGAGCCTTCCCCTGTGTGAAGCCGGACAACTGAATATAGCGGCTCTTGTGGGCCGATGGATTGACGGACATTAGTGTTTCTGCTGATGTCCGTTTTTCTATGCCTAAAATCAGATGCGAAGGGAGGTTCCGGGCTGGGCCTCCTTTTTGTGTCTCAATGGAGGTGAGAAGCATTGAGCGATAAGCCCGCGTCACCTGCCAGGGGACGAAAGAAAACCGCCCCGCCTGCCCAGCAGCCCCCCCAGGAAGAAGTGGTGGTTCGCCTGCCGCTGACGGACCTTTATCCATTCCCGGACCACCCTTTTCAGGTGCGGGACGATGAGGAAATGCGGGAGACAATCCAGAGCGTCAAAGAGTATGGCGTGATTGTCCCTGCCATCGTGCGGCCCCGCGAGGAAGGCGGCTATGAGATCGTAAGAAAGAAAGGAAAGAAGTGGTACTATCGCTTTTATGTAGAGGATGCCAGCGGCAACCGTGTCCAGAAGGAATTTCCGGGAACGGAAAGCAAGAGTGAAACCGAGTCACTGCTCCGCAAGGCGATGGAGGACTATGAAACCAAGATGTTTCTGGCGCAGGCCAAGAACATCACTTTGGGAGATATGCTGGATATGTGGGTGGAGGAAGAACTGAAACCCGGCTCATTGAGTGATGGAACGGTGACAGCCTATTCCTGTACTCCATCATATCGTGTTTCTTTGTGTAATGAATACTGTCGGAGCTAAAATGCCAGCGGAAAATACCGTTCATATTGTACTTCTGACATTTCTATTTTGGGACGGCTACTATATATCCGGTAAAAACATAAAAGGGAATCCTGTCTTATCACAATTTGCAATTCTCCTGATACTATTTGGATGGTATTTTGGATTGTCGCTATTTAGTTCCTATTCCCTTGCAGACACGGCCTCCGTTGCTATTCTTCCGATTTGTTTGTATCAACTGATGAACTTTGTGCAGGCATTTCTTTTTCAAGGAGCCAATTACAAGGGAAGAAGGATATTCCGGTCCGGGACAGCCATCCTCTGCTTTACAGCAACCCTTAGTTTTTTTATTGACAGAGAATCTTTTTACATTCTCTACAACATTCAATTTCTGGTTTCCTTTGCCTGGTGCATTGCTATATCTGTAATTCATCGAAAAAGAGTATGGTTTGTTTTAAAAAGTCAAAGAAAGCAACTGCTATTTTCAGCAATCTTTGTTCTGCTTCCATTTATCTGCTACGTGATAGCTTTTTCCAGAAAAGAGAATTATGTTGAGCAAATGGGACTACTAAAGGCGAACAAACGATGTTTGACCTCGACGATGTGCGCGTGCCGCAGAAGTATCCGGGCAAAAGATATTACAAAGGACCAAACAAAGGGCAGCTCAGTGGTAATCCACTTGGCAAAAATCCTTCTGATGTATGGGATATACCGAATGTCAAGGCAAAGCACATCGAAAAAACAGAACATCCCTGCCAGTTCCCGGTTGCAACTTTCTGATGCTGAATCAATTTTTCTAATCTTTTTCTATATTCTCCTCATACGCGACTTTTCCCTAAAAAAGAATCAGTATAGATAAGTCATCAGTAATTTATAGCGCCTTTTTCGTATGGTTTTTATTGAAGGGGTGTATAGGGGAAACAAAAAAGTATGATATAATCTCTTAAAGATTGTACGATGCGCTCTTTGGAATTAAACTAAATAGAAGGAGGTATTATTTATGTTCTGCTATAGAGTTATACATCTATTTTTTACTAAAAAACCAGATCATATTCACTATTTCGGCGTGGGTATTTACGACAGCAGGAAACAAGCAGAAAGGGTAACCCAAATGCTAAAAACAAAGGATGGATTTTCCCTGCGTCCTGATAAATTCTATATCATTAAAGTATTCTGTTTTCGCAGACCAAAATTCTTAAACCAAACTTATTGGACTGATGGCTTCATAACCTATACATATACAAAATAGTATGAAGGCTTGTAATCACGCACCTTTTCACTTTTTTTTGCCTCTTTAATTACCGTTTGGTATTTCATTTCACTTTAACGATTCCTGCAATTATGGTATGATCACTAAAAGGGGGTATTTGCATGGCAGAAAACAGCTGTTATACATATTTTAAAATTGTTGGAGATTTTGATCCGGATACAGTAACAGAAATCTTAGGATTACAGCCAAGTAAAACTTGGAGAATTGGAGATGCCCGCTGCAATGGGTCATTGTACGATTTTTCATTATGGGAGTTTGGGCGCTGTGATAGGTACGATGTCATAGTAGAAAATCAAATGCACACGACTATTGACCCGCTTCTTGATAAGGTGGGCTTACTGAATCGGATCAGAGAAAAGTTCGGCGTGTCTTTTACTTTAGAGATTGTTCCAACAGTATATGTAGATAACACAACTCCTTGCCTTGCGCCGTCCTTGACGGTTATCGATTTTTGCCATGCTACCAGAACGGAAATGGATATTGATTTATACCTAATGGATACAGAAGAGTAATTTTGCTTCTTTTCAATATGTTAAAAAATTTATAGAAAGTGATATCATAACGCACAAAAGGTAATATGCGCCATGAACTGGATAGACGAAGTGCAGCTAAGACTGAAAAGAAAGAATCATGTACTGTTCGCAAAAGATTCCGAGTATTTGCAGGATTTGATTATGCTTTTTCAAAGTCAAGCTCATAAAACAATGATTTTATGGGCATTGGACTTTGCCGCTGAATCAATCGTTCCGCTTGCAGAAAAGTATCCCAATGAATTACGGCCAAAGGGAGCATTAGAAGCTTCCAAAGACTGGGCCTCCGGAAAAATTAAAATGCGGTTTGCACAGAGAAAAATACTAGATTGCCACGCTATCGGACAGGCTTGTGCTGTTGTTCATACTGCCGGACATGCCATTGGATATCCAATTTATGACCTCACCTCAATCATTTATAAATTGGGATTAGAAAACTGTGTAGAAGCGGTGGAACGCAGAAAACAAGAATACATTCGCCGGATAGGTTATTGGAACGTCCACGCAAAAGAGTATTTGGGAGAGTGGGCCTCCTTTCTAAAAAATAACAGGTATATTTTTTGTGTTTTTTCCTCTCTATTTGGCGGTTCTTCTTGCCTTGGAATAATCTGTTTTGGAACAGCCGATACTACTACCTGTGGAAAACTCATTTTACGGTATTTATTATAAATTTCAGTGGCCCTGTCAAAATGGTTCTGACAAGGTAGTGGCGGTAATTGCCTCTGACAAGGCACTGCAGATTATGTGGGACGGTAAGGTTTATATTTCTGAATATTCAGAAGCTGTCCGCTGTGATTTTGACTCTGGAAAATTGGATTTTCAGGTGAAGGACGGAAGCTTTACTGCCAGCGCGGAAATTAGACTTTTGCACAAAGCTCCGCTTTCTTATGATATTATGGGGCCTTTTCAATGGGTACCCTGTATGCAGTGCCGGCATCGAATCTACAGCATGGAAAGCTATGCGCTTGGGAAAATGACCATTATGAAGGAAGCTTACATTTTATCAGAGGCCAGAGTCTATGTAGAGGGAGACCGGGGCCGGTCCTTCCCGGAGCGGTATATGTGGACCCACTGCTTTTTCCCCGGCGGATCTTTCATGCTGGCCGTAGCAGATGTAAAAGCGCTGGGACGGCATTTTACAGGTACAATTGGCATCATACAGCAGGAAGAACACCAGCTGCGAATCGCCACATATCTGGGGGCGAAAGTGCGTGTGGGCGGTCCCGGAACGGTATTGATATCTCAGGGGAAATATAGGCTTACCGTTCATGTGGATCCAAGCAGAAGCCGGTCCTTTCAGCTGCTGGCTCCTTCGGACGGAAAAATGACCCGGACCATTAAGGAATGTTTATCCGGTAAGGTAGCGTGTATTCTGGAAAAGGGACAAAATATACTGTTGGATTTTACAGTGGAAAACGGAAGCTTTGAATGGCTTAGGCTTTGATTTCAAAAGCGGCCAGCACATTTGGCGTAATATTTCCTGTATCGTAGGAAATTTTAAAATCAGACCAATTTTCTGGAATCTGATAGACTGCGCAATAGGAGACAGTTTCTCCCTGGCGGACTGTGCCTATAGCGGTTTTGTACTGGTCTATTGTATTTACAGCGGGCATAATCAGCTCTGCCTGCTGTCCGTCTGCTTCTGCCTCAAAATAGATGCAGTTAAAATAGTCGTCTGTCTCCGATATATTGGTTATGTTAAAATAGAGAAGCAGCAATGTTTTCCCAGAGGAGGCTGACGTGACCAGCGGATCCTGACCAATTGCTTTCATTTCGTCTTTTCCCACCAGCTCAATACGCCAGGGCAGATTCTCACAGGCATCTCCAATTCCTTTGAGAACAGGGACCGGTGTAGGGGAGGCAGTTGCCTCCGGATCCTTCGTATTCAGCATACGGGCGCCGTCAAATATGGCGCATCCGCTGAGCGATACTAAAAGCACAATTGCCAGCAATATACAGTAGGCTTTATTACTTTTCAATGAACACAGTCCCTCTTCTTCTGTAGAATTAAAAATGCCGTAAAACGGCTTTTTTATATTATAGCAGATTTTAGCGAAGAGGCAAAGCCGGCTGTATTCTATTTTATTTTATGTTATACTAATGAACAGAAAATTGAGAGACATAGTAAGCCTGAGAGGAGAACGGAAGGAATGAGCATGGTAGATGGGGTGGTAGCGCTGAGGAGACTAATAGAGGAGGCCGAAAAAATTGTGTTTTTTGGCGGAGCAGGTGTCTCTACAGCCAGCGGAATTCCAGATTTCCGGGGAACTTACGGACTATTTCAGCAGCAGCGGGGAATTTCCTATGAAGAAATGCTTTCCCATCAGCACTTTATAGATTGTCCCGAAGATTTTTTTGCTTTCTATACCCATGGGATGCTGTATCCGGATGCACAGCCAAACGGGGCCCATCGAGCTGTTGCGGAACTGGAAAAAAGAGGAAAGCTCACCAGCGTCGTAACCCAGAACATAGACGGGCTGCACGCGGCGGCCGGAAATACCAATGTAATTGAGCTGCACGGCAGTGCTTTGCGCAATACCTGTGGAAAATGCGGGAGAAAATATGGAATTGACAGGATTTTAGAGGCCGACGGAGGTGTTCCCTACTGCGACTGCGGAGGGATTATAAAGCCAGATGTAGTGCTCTATGGAGAAAGCCTGGATGAAAAGGGCATTACACAGGCGATTCAGTTTATTTCTGAATGTGATTTGCTTATTGTAGCGGGGACTTCTCTGGTGGTATATCCGGCGGCGGGCTTTATCCGTTATGCCAGAGGGAAAATTGCGCTTTTGAATCGTGATTGTACTGCCTATGATTCCTGCGCAAATCTGATTGTCCATGAGGACCTGGAAAAAATACTGGAGGAGGCGGTGTTTTCGTGATTCTCTCTTCTGTTAGACTGCCGATAGAGGCGGGCCTTCCGGAGCTGAAGAAGGCTGCCTGTATACAGGCGGGAATTTCACCGGAAAAGGTTCTGGAAATGAAGCTTATCCGAAAATCTCTGGACGCCCGGCGGGGGAGACCGTTTACCTTTCTGTATACGGTAGAATTGATTTTGGAAGAGGAGGACAGAGCTACGTGTTCTTTCTCTGTCATAAAGTACACGGGAGCAGAAACGCCGGCTCCTTTAGTAGCTGGCTTTGGACCGGCGGGGATGTTCTGTGCGCTGGTACTGGCCAGAGCGGGGCTGCGGCCTATTGTTTTGGAGCGGGGTCGTCCGGTAGAGGAGAGATGCCGGGATGTGGAGCTTTTCTGGCAGGGCGGCGCTCTACGGGAGGATTCCAATGTGCAGTTTGGCGAAGGCGGAGCCGGGACTTTTTCAGACGGAAAGCTGACAACCCTGATACGGGACAAGGAGGGCTTGAGCCGCTTTGTGCTGGAGGAGCTGGTCAGGGCCGGGGCTCCGGAGGAAATTTTGTATCTGAATAAACCGCATATTGGGACAGATAAATTAAAAAGAATTGTAAAGAATATCCGGGAGGAAATTCTTTCTTTGGGCGGCCGCATCTGCTTTTCCTCCTGTGTAACGGGCCTGGATATCCAAGATGGCTGTCTGGCAGGAGTTCGCTGCGGAGATCTCTGTTATGAAGGGAACCGACTGTTTCTTGGGGTAGGCCACAGTGCCAGAGACACCTTTCAGATGTTGGCGGAAAACGGAATTACTATGGAGAAAAAGGCCTTTTCTGTAGGTTTTCGGATTGAACACCTGCAAAGGGCAATTGATCAGGCACAGTATAGAGAATACGCAGGCAGTCCTTATTTGACAGCGGCAGATTATAAGCTGTCTCATACAGGCAGGGGGAGAAGAGGTGTGTATACCTTTTGTATGTGTCCGGGAGGGCAGGTGGTGGCAGCCGCATCTCAGCAGGGCGGCGTGCTTACCAATGGGATGAGTAATTTTGCCCGGGAGCAGGAAAACGCCAATGCCGCCGTTTTAATCAGCATAATGCCGCAGGATTTTCAAGAAGACGATGTGCTGGCGGGAGCTGCCTTTCAGCGGGAGCTGGAGAAAAAAGCTTTTGCCATGGGCGGAGAGAACTACAGAGCTCCTGCCCAGCGGCTGGGAGATTTTCTGACCGGCAAAGCCTCCGTTGATATAGGCTGTGTAACCCCCTCCTATCGGCCTGGCGTGACCCTGTGCGATTTAAACGGGCTGCTGCCGGAGCCCCTGTGCTGTGAGCTGCAGGAAGGACTTCGGATTTTTGGGAGAAAGCTACCAGGCTTTGACTGTCCCGATGCCATACTGACCGGGGTAGAATCCAGAAGCTCCTCGCCGGTGCGGATTGTGCGGGACCAAAAAACCGGGCAGAGTGTTTCTTTATCAGGTCTTTATCCTATGGGAGAAGGCGCCGGCTATGCAGGGGGGATTATGTCTGCGGCAATAGACGGGATTCGGGCAGCCTGCCGGGCGTATCCCGGTTGCATTTTACCGGGATATTTTATATAATCAAGCTACATTATTATATGAGGAGTTTGTTGTATGAAAATTACAAATTATGCAGTAAGACATATTCAAGATCTGAGGGATATGCTAAGACAGAGTGCGGAACTTTACAGTGAGCACGCAGCCTTTCTTTGGAAGAATGGCACTTCGGAATATGCCCCGATTACCACCCGGCAGTTTAAGGAAGAAGTAGAGGCTCTGGGAACGGCCCTGTGGGATATGGGCTACGGAGGAAAGCGCATTGTTGTGACCGGAGAGAACGGCTATCCCTGGGCCCTTTCCTATATGAGCACAGTATGTGGATTGGGCGTGGTGGTTCCGGTAGATAAAGAAATTAATAAAGAGGAAATGGAAAATATCATTCAGCTATCAGAAGCGGCTTTGATCCTTCATGCCAGTTCTGTAACAGAGAAGTTGGCGGATCTTCCTGCGGATAAAATAAGCTTTGATCAACTGCCTGAAATTGTGGAGAGAGGAAAGGCGCTTTTGAAGGAGGGCAAGAAGGATTATCTGACAGCGCCCATTGATCCGGAGGCGCTGGCTTCCCTGATTTTTACCTCCGGGACTACGGGTGTGTCAAAAGGCGTTATGCTGTCTCAGAAAAATATCTGTCATAATCTGATGCATATGTGCCAGATGATTTATATTGATGATACAGATACCTTTTTGTCTATCTTACCGCTGCATCATGTATACGAGTGCACCTGCGGTTTTCTGTGCCAGATTTATCGGGGCAGTACCATTGCTTACTGCGAAGGACTGCGGCATATTACAAAGAATATGCAGGAGGCCGGCGTAACGAAGGTCTGTGCTGTACCGGTTCTGATCGAGTCTATGTATAAGCGCATTTGGGCACAGGCAGAGAAGAGCGGCCGGGCGGCTGCCCTCAGAAAGGGCATTAAAATCAATGGGATTCTTAAAAAGTTTCATATTGATCTTTCTAAAAAGCTGTTTAAAGAAATCCACGCTACCTTTGGCGGCAAGCTAAAACTGATGATCGCCGGAGGTGCGTCGATTGATCCTGCGATTTTAGCGGGTATGAGGGATTTGGGAATCCTGGCGGTACAGGGGTATGGCCTTTCCGAATGTGCGCCGATTGCGGCAGTAAACAGAGATACCTTCTACAACGACTCTGCTGCCGGGCTGTGTATGCCGGATTGTGAGCTGGAGGTTGTCAATATAAAGGAGGACGGCACCGGTGACATCCGGTACAAAGGGGAGAATGTAATGCTGGGCTATTATAAAGCGCCGGAGCTTACTGCGGAGGTGCTGCCCGGAGACGGCTGGTTCTATACAGGAGACATTGGCTACTTGGACAGAGACGGATTCTTACATATTACCGGAAGAAAGAAAAATGTTATTGTCACCTCCAACGGGAAAAATATTTTCCCGGAGGAGTTGGAGGCATATCTGGCCAAAAACCCTCTGGTACAGGAAAGCGTAATTGTGGGAATTAAAAACGAACGAAAAAAGGATTATGATATTGTGGCGGCCGTGGTGCCCAATATGGATAAATTTAAAGAGCTTTTCGGAGAGGAGGCTACCCCGGCATTGATTCAGGAAAAGCTGGAAGCTGCCGTTTCGGAGGTGAACAAACAGGTTCAGGGTTATAAGCATATGGACGTTACACTAGTAAGATATGAGGAGTTCCCCAAGAATACATCGAAAAAGATTAAGAGATACGGGCTTGAGGAGCTGTTAATGGACGACTACAGAGAAAAGACCATGAAGCTTTAAGCCTTGTGCGCTGCTGCAGAAAATAAAGTGCCAGACAATAAAAGCCGCCCAATATGTGAAATAGTCAATAGAAAGTAGACACAAAAAACCGGATTAAGACACCTGTTCAATTCTGAATTGGACGGGTGTCTTTCCGTTAAGCTTGCGAACAGGACGAATAGAATTAAAATAATAGATCGCTTCAGAAATAACACTCCTAAGATCATTACGTTCCCAGTAACGGAATTGGAAGCGCAACACATCTTTGAAGCGCCCGAAAAAACTTTCCATCACAGCATTGTCCCTGGGCGTTCCGGCTCTTGACATGCTTTGAAGGACGTTGTACTCTCTAAGTAAGGCCCGATAGCCTGCGGACGTATACTGATTAGCCTGATCGCTGTGCAAAAGGATGGGGGAACCGGTACACTTCGCTTTTTCAAGGAGTCTTTTTGCTGATTGGATGACGAATAGATTGTCAAAAATTTCATTGTTAAACAAATCGAGGTAGCAGACAAGATAGAACCATCTGCCACCATATTTAATGTATGTGATATCTGAGGTGACCTTTTGCAATGGCTTTGAGGCGTGGAACTGTCGGTTTAACAAGTTGGGATGTATCTCGTGTTCGTTTCCCGGCCGTGACGGATATCGTCTTTTGCGAATGTATCCATGAAGATGAAGCCGCCGCATAGATCTCCATACCGACATGTCGTATACTTTCCATCCCGTTTGCAGATGCAAGGCATCCCAGATTTGGCGGTATCCCATGGATGGATAATGAGCATGAATGTCTTTCACATACTCATCCAACTGTCTCTGCGTGTTCTCGTAGCGGTTTGGCTGACCGTTTCGGCTTAACCACTTGTAATACCCGCTGCGAGAGACTGTGTATAGTTCACAGAGTTCTTTTATGGATGTGTTTCTGCCTGCCGTTGGATAAGCGCATAGATTTGCTGAATTACTTTTTTCGGATACTACCCCCTTCCAGTTCAATGGATTTTTTTTGTTTCAATACTTCTGCTTCTTTTTTCATCAGTTTGCGCTTCAACAGTTCCACCTGATACTCCCGTTGTTCTTCACGAGTCAACTCCTTGCGCCGCTCGTATTTGGACAGTGGGTTTCCGGGTTTTTTCTGGTTTTCCAATGTCTTTTCTCCGCCGGGCAAATACTGCCGTTTCCATTTTCGGATGTTTCCATCGCTTATTCCTGTTTCTACAGTTAGCTTTTTTGGCGATTCTCCCGCTAGATACCGTTTTACAATCTTGAGTTTTTCTTCCTTGCTGTGAAAGGTGTATTCCTTACGCATTTTTATCACCGCCTTTTTTTCATTATATAACTATATAACAAAAGATAGGAGACACGGTCTTTCGTGTCTCCTATCTTTATACCATTTCACTTATAGGAGGCGGCTTTT